>JBHJJF010000085.1:0-18137 GCA_050042885.1 Candidatus Phaeomarinibacter sp. | reverse complement strand
TTGGTTGTTATTGCCTTGGAGGACGTCGTCGTGGACACCCTGTTTGGGTTTCCCGGTGGCGCCGTGCTGCCCATTTTTGACGCGCTTTTTGACCGTGAAACTATCTAGCACGTGCTCGTGCGCCATGAGCAGGGTGCGGTTCATGCCGCTGAAGGCTATGCGCGCTCCTCCGGCAAGCCGGGCGTTGTTCTTGTCACCTCGGGCCCCGGCGCGACAAATGCTGTTACGGGTCTGACAGACGCCCTGATGGAGTCCATTCCGCTGGTCTGCATCACCGGCCAGGGGCCGACGCATCTGATCGGCAATGACGCGTTTCAGGAAGCGGACACTGTCGGCATCACGCGGCCCTGCTCCAAGCACAACTGGCTGGTTCAGTCCGTTGATGACCTGCCGCGCATTCTGCATGAAGCCTTTTATGTCGCGACCCATGGCCGTCCGGGCCCGGTTGTTGTCGACATTCCCAAGGATATCCAGTTCCAGCTTGGCATGTATGCCGGCCCGACAACACAGGGCCACCCGACCTACCGCCCGCAGGTCAAAGGCAACATTGATCGCATCAAGGAAGCGATTGATCTTATTGCCACAGCCAAGAAGCCGCTCTTCTATACGGGCGGCGGCGTTATCAATTCCGGACCGGAAGCCAGCCAGCTTCTGCGCGAGTTCGTGCGGACGACGGGCTTCCCGATCACATCAACCTTGATGGGCCTTGGGGCTTATCCTGCCAGCGACGACCAGTGGCTCGGCATGCTGGGCATGCACGGGACATATGAAGCCAACTGGGCGATGCATGATTGTGACGTGATGATCAATCTGGGCGCACGCTTTGACGACCGGGTCACAGGCGTCATCGATAAGTTCTCGCCAGGTTCCAAGAAAATTCACGTTGATAATGACCCCTCGTCGATCAACAAGAACGATCATGTTGATATTCCGATCATCGGCGATGTCGCGCATGTGCTCGAAGACATGCTGCGCCTGTGGAAGGCGAAGGCTGCCAAGCAAGACAAGGGCGCACTGGACAAGTGGTGGTCGCAGATTGACGGCTGGCGCGCGCGCAAGTCATTGGAGTTCGGCAACTCCGATACCATCATCAAGCCGCAATATGCAGTTCAGCGTCTGTATGAGCTGACCAAGGGGCCAAACACCTACATCACCACCGAAGTAGGGCAGCACCAGATGTGGGCCGCCCAGCACTTCCACTTTGATGAGCCCAACCGATGGATGACCTCCGGCGGTCTGGGCACGATGGGTTCTGGCCTGCCGGCAGCCATTGGTGTGCAGATGGCACATCCCGATGCGCTGGTGGTGGACATTGCCGGTGAGGCATCGATCCAGATGTGCATGCAGGAGATGTCAACGGCAATCCAGTCCGACCTGCCTGTCAAGATTTTCATCCTCAACAACGAATATATGGGCATGGTACGCCAGTGGCAGCAGCTGCTGCACGGCGCACGTTATTCGCACTCCTATTCAGAAGCCCTGCCAGACTTCGTGAAGCTGGCGGAGGCCTATGGCGGCGTCGGCATTCGGGCGGAAAACCCCGCTGAACTCGATGACAAGATCCGCGAAATGGTGGATGTGAAGAAGCCGGTTCTGTTCGACTGCATCGTCGACAAGACGGAGAACTGCTTCCCGATGATCCCGTCGGGGGCAGCCCATAACGACATGATTTTGGCGGATGAGGCCAAAGACCCAACGGATGCTATTTCCGAAGAAGGCAAAATCCTCGTATAACCCGCCCGCACTTCTTTTGAATGGCCGGTCCGGCAGCTGTGCCGGGCTGGCCATTTGATCATTCAATAAGACGAAAACCGTTAGAGAAGCTCACTTTTATGCGTGCACCTGCCGAAATCGAAAGCCACACCATTGCCGTCCTTGTGGACAATGAGGCTGGTGTTCTGGCGCGTGTCATCGGCCTGTTTTCGGGGCGCGGCTACAATATCGAGAGCCTGACGGTGGCTGAGGTCGATGAGGATGCGCACAAGTCGCGCATCACCATCGTCACCAACGGCACACCCATGGTCATCGAGCAGATCAAGGCGCAGCTGGACCGTCTGGTGCCGGTTCACAAGGTGGTGGACCTGACGCTGGACACGATCTCCATCGAACGGGAAATGGCGCTTGTGAAGGTTTCCGGCACCGGCGAAAAACGCGTCGAAGCGCTGCGCCTGTCTGATGCCTTCCGCGCCAGTGTGCTGGACACCACGCATTCGTCTTTCGATTTCGAGATCACCGGCTCGCCGGAAAAGATCAATGCCTTCGTCAATCTCATGCGCCCGCTGGGCCTTGTCGACGTCAGCCGTACCGGTGTCGTCGCCATCGCCCGCGGTGCGGAGCAGATGTAATAACTGCCCGAGAAGGGCGCTCAAGAACAACCGACCGCAGATAAGGAATACAAAGATGCGCGTTTATTATGATCGCGACGCCGACGTTAATCTCATCAAGGGCAAGAAAGTTGCCATCATCGGCTATGGCTCCCAGGGCCATGCCCACGCGCTGAACATGCGCGACAGTGGTGTTGCGGACGTGGCGGTTGCGCTTCGCGAAGGCTCCGCCTCCGCCAAGAAGGCTGAGGGCGAAGGCCTGCCGGTGATGAGTGTTGCGGACGCTGCCAAGTGGGCGGACGTGATGATGATGGTGACCCCGGATGAACTGCAGGCGGACATCTACAAGGATCATCTGGAAGCCAACATGAAGCCGGGTTCCGCGCTGATGTTTGCCCATGGTCTCAATGTTCACTTCAACCTGCTTCAGCCCCGGGCTGACATTGATGTGCTGATGGTTGCCCCCAAGGGCCCGGGCCACACGGTGCGCGGTGAATTCCAGCGTGGTGCCGGCGTGCCCTGCCTGATCGCGATCCACCAGGACGCCACGGGCAACGCCCACGACATCGGCCTGTCCTATGCGTCTGCCATTGGCGGTGGCCGCGCAGGCATCATCGAAACGACCTTCAAGGAAGAGTGCGAAACTGACCTCTTCGGCGAGCAGGCGGTTCTGTGCGGTGGTCTGTCAGAGCTCATCAAGGCCGGCTACGAAACGCTGACGGAAGCAGGGTACGCACCGGAGATGGCGTATTTCGAGTGCCTCCACGAAGTGAAACTCATCGTTGACATGATGTATGAAGGTGGCATCGCCACCATGAATTACTCTGTGTCCAACACGGCTGAGTATGGCGGCTACGTCACCGGTCCGCGGATCGTGAATTCCGAAACCAAGGCTGAAATGAAGCGGGTTCTGGAAGACATCCAGACCGGCAAGTTCACCCGCGACTGGATGCTGGAAAACAAAGTCGCCCAGACCAGCTTCAAGGCAACCCGTGCCATGAACGCGGCGCACCCGATTGAAGAAGTGGGTGAAAAGCTGCGCGCTATGATGCCCTGGATTGCTGAGACCAAAATGGTCGACAAAGAGAAGAACTAGGTCACAATCAGACTTCTAGTTTGTTGCTCAATCGTGCCGGAGGTGCGTGATGCGCCGTGCTCTTGTTTTGACACTGCTGCACACGTCGCCCCGGCATGTTGACGTTTTTGAACGTCTTTTCGCTCGGCTGACCGGCGGCGATATCAGCCAGGATCTGCCGGAAATCCGGCTCTCCCATGTGGTGCGTGAAGATTTGCTTCAGCGCGCCATCGCATCCGGCATTCTGCCCGAAGACACCCATGCACGGGCTGTGCGCATTCTTCACGAGGCAACCGCCGCGTCTGATGCTGTTCTGTGCACCTGCTCGACGCTCGGACCGGCTGCCGACGAAGCAGCCACAAAGACAGACAAGCCCGTGTTGCGCGTCGATCGCCCCATGGCTATTGAGGCCGCTCAGGCGGGACGCTCCATCGCCGTGCTCGCCACGCTCAAATCCACGCTAAAGCCGACCTGCGATCTCATTGTCGATGAGGTCAGCCGGGTGGCCGAACGGGCAGATGTGGCGCCACTACTGGTGGAGGGCGCCTGGGATGCCTTTGAAGCGGGGGATACGGACAAGATGAACCGGCTCATCGCTGACAACATTATTTTGGCGCAGCAGGCAGGCGCCAATGTCATCGTGCTCGCGCAGGCCTCCATGGTGGAGGCGCGCGACGAAGTGGATGTGACAGTGCCTGTGTTGACCAGCCCTGCCGGTGGCCTCGCCGCAGCGATTGCGGCGATCAGGGCTCAATCCTAAAGGCTGCTGGCTAGTCCGCTGCGTTGGCCGGGGGCTGCGGTTTGACGATCACCCGGCCAATGAAATGCAATACGAGGAAGATGCTCAGCACCATCAGAGCCGAGGCCAGAAGATAGGGTGCGCCGGGCAACTCAAGTGCGGCAGTCTCTCCGGTGAAGGCGGAAAAAAGGCCCGTCATGACGAGCGGAGTGAAGATGGCGGCAAGACCCATGATGCTGGTGACGGCACCCTGCAACTCGCCTTGTTCTGTCTCCGGCACCTGTTTTGAGAGGACTGACCGCAGGGCGGAGGAGCCGACGCCCACCATCGCGAAGAAGAGCGTGGCCACATACATCATCCAGCTCTCGGTGGCGAGCGCATAGCCGAGGAAGCCGATCCCGGCACAGGAGAAGCCAACGATGATAGAGCGTTTTTCGCCCAGTCGCGGGACCGCGTATCCCGTCAGCCAACCCATTGAGAAAATCAGGCAGATGCCGACGAATCCCAGCGACCAGCCGATGTCGGCCGCGTCCCAGTCGAACTTGTACATTGTGTAGAACGACCAGATGGCCGGGTTTGAGTCATGTCCGATCTGGTAACAAACCAAGGCTGCCAGTAGTCCAAGTAGTCCCGGATGCTTACTGATCATGCGTATGGCACTGATTGTATTGGCGCGTTTGATGTCAAAGGCGCGGCGCTTCTCCGGCGGTAGACTCTCCGGCAACAGAAGAAAGCCGTAAGCAGCGTTGGTGAATGAAAGAAGTGCGGCCACATAGAAAGGTGCGCGTGCGCTGTCAGCAAAGTCGGCTACCAGACCGCCAAGTACAGGGCCGAGCATGAAGCCTGTGCCCCAAGCGGCGCCCAGCAAGCCGTATGATTTGGCCCTGTCATTTGGGCCGCTGACATCTGCGATATATGCATTGGCCGTCGTTGAGGTGGCCGCAGCGATTCCTGACACGGTGCGACCTGCAAGAAGCCACCAGATGCTTGGTGCGATTGCCATGATTATGTAGTCGACGCCCAGGACGATCAGGCCAACGACTAACACGGGACGCCGCCCGAACCGATCCGACAGGTTGCCAAGGACAGGTGCGAACAGAAAACTCATAAGGGCATATATGAAGATCAGCACGCCACCCCAGAGTGCCGCGTCCGACAAGTTTAAATCGGTTACTTCAGTAATCAGGCTGGGCAGAACCGGGACAATAATGCCCAGGCCCATGGCGTTTATGAGAATGGTGATGAGCAGGAAGGGCAGCGCGTTCCTGGTGCCCGAACCATCTGCCGTCTCCGAAGTACTCGTCACGTCTTAGCCTCTTTCGCGATAGAGCAGTGATTTCACACCGTTCTTCCTGAAGGGCTGCCACTTGCCTTCCGGCTGTGCCAGGCGGTCCGCGATGGCGTAGAGAGCCAATGCGTTGACGCCGATGCCGATATGGGTTGCAGGGATTTCAATGTTCTCTGTATGCGGATGGACATCTTCGCGGCAGGTCTGCCACGGCACGACGCCGTCATGCCGCGTATAGAGCGCGGTGCAGGGAACGGGTGGCGGTGTCCGCAGGCGCTCGGCCAATGCTTCATCCACGTAGTTATTGTCCATGCGCATGCCGGCTGCGAAGGGGCTTGCCAGCGTAATGACCTGGCGGACAAGGCGTGGCGCGCGACGGGCCAGTTCACGGGCATAGATGCCACCCAATGACCAGCCGACGATGGATACCCGGCGACCGACGCGGCCTTCAATCTCTTCCAGACGCGCCATCATGCCGGCGCGGAGCTCCGCATTTGGGCCCAGATTGCGTCCCAGCTTCCAGGGATGAACCGAGTAGCCAAGCTCCCGCAGGAAACGACGCATGATGGCCATGGAGGTGTCGGACGCCATCAGGCCCGGCAGGGTGAGCACGGGCTGGCCGTCACCGCGCGGGCTGAGGCTCATGAGCGCTGGCAGGGAGGCCGGGAGTGTCCCAAGCTCAAGAATTGCCCGGCCTTCGCCAAGAACGTCACGGAAGCGCATGGATTTTGGCAGGGAAGGGATTCGTTGCACGGGATGAGTCCGTTTTATGATTTCTGTGGTGGCCATGGGCGGTTGAAATAGCCTAGCATGTAATTAAATGACCGTGGGTCATGTTCAGACGACTTCGGACCGGAGCGCCTTGGCGACTCTGTTGAAACACTCACGGGACAAAACACTAACAGGGAGAGAGACGTATGGCGCGGGAATTTGGAATGCGGTCTACAGCCGCAGACGTGATGGAGGGGCTCGACCTTTCCGGCAAGGTGGTGATCGCGACCGGCGCCTCTTCGGGCCGTGGCGTGGAAACAGCACGGGCCCTGGCGGGTGCGGGGGCCCATGTGGTCATTCCCGGGCGCAGCCCAGACAAGCTTGCGAGCGTGGTTGACGACATCAAGTCATCGACCGGCAACAGCAATGTAGAAACCGGGGCGCTTGATCTTGGTGCCCTGGACAGCGTGCGGGCCTATGCGGATGCGTTCGTGGCTGCCGGCAAGCCGCTTCATATGCTGATCAACAATGCCGGCATCATGGCGACGCCACACCGCAAGACTGCGCAGGGCGTTGAAAGCCAGTTCGGCACCAACCATCTTGGCCATTTCGTGCTGTTCGGCCATCTCTTGCCGGCGCTCGAGAAGGGTGCGGCGGATGGAGGCGCGCGCGGTGTGGCGTTGTCGTCGACCGGCCATCGCATTTCTGATGTCAGTCTTGATGACCCCAATTTTGAAAGCTCTGAGTACGAAAAGTGGACCGCTTATGGCCGCGCGAAAACGGCGAATGCGCTGTTCGCTCTGGAGCTGGACACGCGTTTCAAAGACAGGGGCATTCGTGCCTTCTCCGTTCATCCCGGCGGTATCATGACCAACCTGCAGCGCGACATGGACCCGGAAGAGTTCAAAGTACTTGGCTGGGTCAATGACAAGGGTGAAGTGCATCCCGGCTTCAAGACGATTGAGCAGGGCGGCGCAACTGCTGCCTGGTGCGCCACAGCGCCGGAGCTTGAAGGAGAGGGCGGCTATTACTGTGAAGACTGCCACAAGTCTGAGCATGTGACTGCCGAACGGATGAAGGAGATTCGCGGTGGTGTCATGCCCCATGCACAGGACCCGAAGACGGCTGCGGCGCTTTGGACTAAGTCGGAAGAAATGGTAGGAGAACAGTTCGCCTGACCCCTTCTCCTCAAGAGGCCCCTTATGCGCATCGGTACGCCGCTGGCTTCGTCTGCAACCCGTATCATGCTGCTGGGGTCCGGTGAGTTGGGTAAGGAAGTGGTGATCGAGCTTCAGCGCTTCGGCGCTGAAGTCATTGCCGTTGATCGCTATGACGGTGCGCCGGCCATGCAGGTCGCGCATCGCTCTCACGTCATCGATATGACAAACGCCAATGAGATCAGGCGGATCGTGCAGGCGGAGCGCCCGCACATGATCGTGCCGGAAATTGAAGCCATCGCGACCAGTGAGTTGGTTGCCATTGCCAAGGAGGGCGTGGCGGAGGTCATCCCCACGGCGGAAGCAGCCCAGCTGACAATGAACCGGGAGGGTATTCGGCGGCTGGCGGCTGAAGAGCTTGGCCTGCCCACGTCGCCCTATGCTTTTGCGACCAGCGAACGCGAACTGTCCCGCGCGGCCGCCGACATTGGTTTTCCGGTTTTTGTGAAACCGGTCATGTCGTCGTCCGGCAAGGGCCAGAGCTTTTTGCAAACGCCTGAAGAGGTTGCCGATGCCTGGGCCTATGCGTTGCAGGCGGGCCGTGTGGAAGAAGCACGGGTCATTGTCGAAGGCCGCATCGACTTTGATTATGAGATCACGCTGCTGACAGTCCGCTCGCTGGATGACCGCGGCGCCATCGAAACATCCTTCTGTGCGCCGATCGGCCATCGGCAGGAGCACGGGGACTATGTGGAAAGCTGGCAACCGCAGGCCATGTCGGAGCGGGCATTGGCGCCGGCACAGCAGATCGCGGCGAAAGTCACGACGCGGCTTGGCGGGCGCGGCATCTTTGGCGTCGAGATGTTTGTGAAGGGCGATGAGGTGTGGTTTTCGGAAGTGAGCCCGCGTCCTCATGACACCGGGCTGGTGACACTGGGGTCGCAACGGCAAAGCGAGTTTGCGCTGCATGCGCGGGCCATTCTCGGTTTGCCGGTGTCGGCGGGCCTGACCCAGCCTGCTGCCAGCGCTGTTATCTATGGGGGCATGGCCGCCAAAGGTATTTCCTACGATGGTTTGGATCAGGCGCTTCGTGTCCCGGACAGCCAGGTCCGGCTCTTTGGCAAGCCGGAAGCCTTCGTCCGCCGCCGGATGGGGGTGGCCATTGTGGCCGCAAAGGACGTTGAGACAGCACGCGACCGTGCAAAAGAGGCGGCTGGTTGCGTAAAACCGGTTCAGACATAGGTGTTTGGCCCATCTGCCGGACGGCGACGGCGGTCTGAAAGACTACGTTTTCTGCGACTTCTCAACCAATAGGCGTGTTGAGATTTGCAAATTTGCAGTCTTTTTGTCGCATTTTTGCGTTTTTATTCCGTTTGATCTTGCATAGTCTGAACAGGACATTTGCAGGAGTTGGCCATGTCTGCCGGATTGAACTGGGATGATCTGCGGTTTTTCCTCGCCGTTGCAGAGGCGGGAAGCCTTTCTGCGGCTTCATCGCTACTCAAAGTGAACACCACGACGGTGCTGCGTCGGGTGGCATCTCTGGAAGCTGCCCTTGGGGCGCGCCTGTTTGACCGGTCGCGGTCAGGATACCGATTGACACCGCGGGGGGAACGTTTGCTGACGCAACTCGCTCCGGTGGACCAGCGGCTCTCCGCGCTGGCCCGCGATTTCGTGGCTGATGACAGTGAAGCGGATGCCGTGGTGCGGGTCGCTGCCGGTGATGTGGTGGCTGCGAGTGTCCTTGCTCCCAGTCTGCCCATGTTCCGCGAGGAACATCCGGAATTGCGGTTGGAAATCGTCGCGGATCCCAATCTCACGGGCCCAGCGCCGTCAGCCGGTGCGCCTGCGGGGTCGCTTAAGGATATTGATGTGGCGATCCGTTTTGCCCGGCCGACGCAGGGCAATGTGATCGTGCGCAAGATCGGGGACATGGCTTATGGGCTCTATTCCAGCCGAGCCTATACAGCGGTGCGCGGGGCCCCGGCAGAACCCGGGCGGCTTGCCGGGCACCAGGTCATCGGCTTTGGCCTGTCCGAAAGCCCGCTTGCTCCTGTGTGGTGGCTGAGCCGGGCAGAGCAGGGCGCCAGCGTTGTCATGCGCTCAAACGCTGTTGCGGTGCGGGCTGAAGCGGCCCGCCAGGGACTTGGCCTCACGGCATTGCCCTGCATTGTCGGCGACCAGGACCCGCTGCTTATGAGGGTGAGCGGGGCTGAAGATGTGGGTGCGCTGGAGCTCTGGCTGGTAACGCACAACGACAGCGCCCATGTGGGCCGGGTGCGCGACGCCATGGATTTTGTGGTCAATTGTGCCAAGGCGGCGAAGCCGCTTCTGCAGGGCAGTCGGGATGAAGACGGCGAGGAACCTGCAGGCGCAAATGACGCCGAGCCTGCGGTCTCTGCGGCCGAGTAACGGCAATTTCAGGCCTCAAGTGGTCAGAAGGCCTCCTAAGCGCTTGAAATACTGGAAATAACATAGAGATAGAGCCCGCAGGCCTGTTGCCCTTCGTGCACGGATTGGCCTAAAAGCTCTTTTACGCGTCTCGAACGCCGGGCCGGGACTTTTTCGGCGGTGGATGAGTGACGCGGGCGGCTCATTTGGTCAGGGTTTCTGTCCTGTTTGAGCCTTCCGGTTACTTTTCGTTAACCACCCAAGTCCTAGCTTTATTTAGTGGTTTTGGCATTCGTGGAAGAATCCCGCGAAGCTTGGCAGACAGAAGAATGGATTGACGCGCAATGGGCATCGCTCGCGCTGACATCGTTGGGACGGAATTGACCGGCGGCGCCTTTGGCCCGGACGGCAATTACGCTCGTCTGCTTCTTCTCGGCACGCGCCTTCTCCTTACCAGCCCCTGAGCGCTGGCAGTCCTTCTTCAACCAATTCACGGAAGGGCGGGCATTCAGGGGACGAAGCAACATCTTCGAACCGCATGGGAGTGACCTTCCATGCTTTTGGACCCGAGAAGGACTAGAGACACATGATACCCGATAGTAAATCACGACGCGGCGAACAGGCAGCTCCAAGCGCCGACCGCGTTCTCATCTTCGACACCACCTTGCGTGACGGCGAGCAATCGCCGGGCGCATCGATGAATCTGGGTGAAAAGATCCAGGTCGCAGAAACGCTCGAAGCCATGGGCGTCGACATCATCGAGGCGGGTTTTCCGATTGCTTCCAATGGTGACTTTGAAGCGGTGTCTGAAATTGCCAGCCGCATCAAGGACAGTGTCATCTGTGGCCTGTCGCGCGCTGGTGCAAAAGACATCGAGCGGGCAGGGGAAGCTCTGCGCAAGGCTGAGCGCGGGCGTATCCATACTTTCATCTCCACGAGCCCCGTACACATGAAGCACAAGCTGCAGATGGAACCGGAGCAGGTTCTGGATGCAGTCGTGGCGAGTGTCACGTTGGCTCGCAATCTGGTGGACAATGTCGAGTGGTCTGCGGAAGACGCAACGCGTACGGAACGTGACTTCCTGTGCAAGTGCGTCGAGGCTGCCATTCAGGCTGGCGCGACGACTATCAATATTCCAGACACGGTGGGCTATACGGTGCCGACGGAGTACGCAGAGATCATCACGATACTGCGCGAGCGGGTGCCGAACTCGGATAAGGCCGTGTTCTCGACACATTGCCACAATGAGCTGGGTCTGGCCGTCGCCAATTCATTGGCCGGCGTTGCGGCGGGTGCCCGACAGATTGAATGCACCATCAACGGTTTGGGTGAGCGGGCCGGTAACGCGGCGCTTGAAGAAGTGGTCATGGCGTTGCGCACCCGTGCAGACGTCATGCCGTATGACACCGGCATCAAGTCGGAAATGATTGCGCGAGCCTCAAAGGTCGTCTCAAGCGTCACGTCGTTTCCGGTGCAGTACAACAAGGCCATTGTCGGCCAGAATGCGTTTGCGCACGAAAGCGGCATTCACCAGGACGGCATGCTGAAGAACACCGAGACCTATGAGATCATGACGCCTGAGAGTGTCGGTATCTCCAAATCATCTTTGGTTTTGGGTAAGTTGTCTGGCCGTCATGCCTTCAAGGACAAGCTGCAGACGCTGGGTTATGAGCTGGGCGACAACCAGTTGCAGGACGCCTTCAAGCGCTTCAAGGATCTCGCCGACAAGAAGAAGCACGTCTTCGACGAAGACATCGTGGCCCTGGTAGATGACGAAGTGGCTGCCGGCAATGAAAACATCAAGGTGATCTCCCTGTCTGTTGTGGCGGGGACCGAAGGTCCGCAGGAAGCCGCGCTGACGCTGGAAGTGGACGGGGAAACCCACACCACCAAGGCGACAGGTGATGGTCCGGTTGACGCCATCTTCAATGCCATCAAGGCGCTGGTGCCCTATCAGGCGCATCTGCAGCTCTATCAGGTCCATGCGGTGACCGGGGGCACGGATGCGCAGGCGGAGGTGTCTGTGCGTCTTGAGGAAGACGGCAAGTCGGTCACCGGACGCGGCGCGGACACCGACACACTGGTTGCGAGTGCGCGGGCTTATGTCAGTGCGCTCAACCGACTGCAGACAAAGCGCCTGAAAACGGCGCCTGAAGCCATGGTTGCGCCATAAAGGCCAGCCAAGACACTGAGCGGCGGTGCACCCCGCACCGCCGCTCCTGATTCCAACTGGTTTGCCGATGCGGCGGGCCCCAAAGAAGGACTGCGAAAAAGAATGCTTGGAGGCTTGTTGGGGATGCTCTCGGCCGATATGGCCATTGATCTGGGGACAGCGAACACGCTCGTCTATGTGAAGTCGCGGGGCATCGTGCTCAACGAACCGTCGGTGGTTGCCATTATCAACAAAGGCGGCAAGAAGCAGGTTCTGGCCGTCGGCGACGAAGCCAAGATGATGCTGGGGCGGACGCCGGGCAACATAGAAGCTATCCGCCCCATGCGGGATGGTGTGATTGCGGACTTCGAAATTGCCGAAGAGATGATCAAGCACTTCATTCGCAAGGTGCATAACCGCCGCTCTTTCGCCAATCCGCAGATCATTATCTGTGTGCCGTCGGGTTCCACAGCTGTGGAACGTCGCGCCATTCAGGAATCGGCCCATTAAGCGGGCGCGCGCCGCGTGCGCCTCATCGAAGAGCCTATGGCCGCTGCCATCGGCGCCGGTCTTCCGGTAACGGAACCCTCCGGCTCCATGGTTGTGGATATCGGTGGCGGCACGACCGAGGTGGCGGTGCTGTCTCTTGGTGGCATCGTGTATTCGCGCTCTGTCCGCGTCGGTGGCGACAAGATGGACGAAGCCATCATCGGCTACATCCGGCGGCATCATAATCTGCTGGTGGGTGAATGCTCTGCTGAGCGCATCAAGAAGGAAGTCGGTTCCGCCGCCATTCCCGATGATGGTGCGGGCATGACCATCGAGATCAAGGGCCGCGACCTGATGAACGGCGTCCCCAAGGAAATCACCATTTCACAGCGGCAGATTGCCGAGAGCCTGGCCGAGCCGGTCGGCGCGATTGTGGAAGCGGTGAAAGTGGCACTGGAAGCAACGCCGCCGGAATTGGCCGCAGACATCGTCGACAAGGGCATTGTTCTGACGGGCGGTGGGGCGCTACTGGCTAATCTGGATCAGGTTCTGCGCGAGGAAACAGGGCTGCCGGTTTCCATTGCGGATGAGCCCTTGTCCTGCGTTGCGATGGGCACCGGCCTGTCGCTTGAGCATATCCGCACGATGGGCCACGTCCTGTCGTCGGTTTACTAGGCTTCAAAGGGGCACTTTTTTCGCCCTTTTGACACTTTTTGCGCGAAGCAGCGCGTCTTGTGAGTCGGCGTTAATAATGCTGAGATATCAGGGCATTAGCTTTGCCGCTTAATGGGAGTGTTGGGGCACTCTGCGGGGGGAATTGTGGACTGACGGCCCAGCGGGTCTCCGCGGGCTGTTTTTAGGGCGTATGCAGTGAGGGAACCGACCAACAGGGTCAAACTTCCGTTTCGGGTGTCATCGTACCGGCTGTCGCTGGCGGTGACGCTGACGCTTGCCTGCGTGCTGCTGGTCGGCCGTGCCGAGAGCTACCTTGTTGACCGCACCCGTCAGGTCATGACCGACCTTTCTGCTCCCCTGCTTGAGCTTGCTTCCCGTCCCGTTGCGGCTGTGCGCAACTTCATCGCGTCCACCGATGAATATGCCTATGTGTTTGAAGAGAACGCGCGGCTGCGGGCTGAGAACGAACAGCTGAAAGCCTGGCGCCAGCAGGCGTTGTCGCTCGAGCGCAGGGTCGCCCGTTTTGAAGCGCTGCTTGATGTTACAGTTGAACCGACAATCCAGTATGCGACGGGCAAGATCATTGGTGACAGCGGTGGTCCGTTCGTTCATGCCTTCATCGTCAATGTTCCCCAGGCGGATGGGGCTGCTGCTGGTCAAGCGGTTGTGGATGACGAGGGGCTGATTGGCCGGGTTGTGAGTTCAGGTGTGACCGCCTCGCGCGTGTTGCTGCTGACGGACCTCAACAGCCGCGTCCCCGTCCGTGTTGAGCCTGCCGGGTATCGCGCCATCGCGGTGGGGGATAACAGCCGGTTCCCGAAAATCGAGTTCCTGCCGCCCGAAGCCAAGCTGTCGCCGGGTGACCGTATTGTGACTTCCGGCCACGGTGGTCTTATGCCGCCGGATCTGCCGGTGGGCATCGTTGTGCTGGCAGGTGACGGCAGTCCGCGTCTTCAGACCAACTCGGAATTCGACCGCACCAGTAGCGTACGCGTGTTGCAGTATGACTTCCCCACCAAGGTCGCTGCAGACACGGATGAAGCTGCTGCAGGTGATGAGTTGGCGGAGGAGGTAACACCTGCCTCTCCGGCGCCGACGCTTCCCAATACAGAGCCAGCCGCCAATGATCAGATTGTAGAGCGTGCTGGTGAGCCTGGCGCTGCTGCCGGAACGGACAGTGCCAGTGCGTCCGACGCATCTCCTGATGCTTCCTCCGGTCCGGAGGGCAACGAGTAGTCATGCGGGACCTGTCGCAGGCCTTCTGGATCGCGGTTCCCGTCGGACTTTCCCTTGTCTGCATTCTGCTTGGGCTTGTGCCCGTCGGTGTTGGTACCGGTGGGACGATTGCACCTATCTTTACACTGACAGTGGTCTACTTTTTTTCGGTGCATCGCCCGGAGTTCTTCCCACCCTGGGCGGTGTTTTTCATTGGACTGTTGCAGGACGTGATGTCTGGCGGGCCGTTGGGGCTCTACACGGTCGTGCTTCTTTCAGCCTATGCGCTGACACACTCCCAGCGTCTGTTCTTGATGGGCCGCAACTTCTCAACCCTGTGGGTCGGGTTCATTGCCATCTGTGGCATTGCAGGAGCAATCAGCTGGTTCGGCGCCTCCGTACATTATGGTCAGGCGGTCAACCCGCTTCCTTTGCTCTGGCAGGCGTGCATCACGGCTCTCGTGTATCCGCCGATCTCCTTCCTCCTTACCCGCATCAACCGTCAGCTGACGGTGATGGCACCGGCAGCGTAGGGAGGGTCTGATGGCACTTGATGATCGCGATGCGGACAAACAGAAACTGTTTTCGCGCCGTGCGGCTATCCTCGGCGGTGGCCAGCTAGCCCTGTTCGCCGTGCTTGGCGGGCGCATGTACTACCTGCAAGTGATCGAAAGCCAGCAATACGAAAAACTGGCGGAAGAAAACCGGGTCAACGTAAGGCTGCTGCCACCCCTACGTGGAGAAATCGTTGACCGCTTTGGCGAGGAACTGGCCTCAAACAGGCAGAATTTCCGCGTTGTGCTCATCCCTGAGCAGACGGACGATGTTGAAGCGACACTGGACAAGCTTTCTGAAATCGTCCCGATCTCTGACCGCACCCGCAAGCGGCTCATGCGCGAAGTGCGGCAGAAGCGTGGCTTTGTTCCCCTCACGGTTGCGGAGAATCTTGAGTGGGAAACTTTTGCTGAGGTCAATGTACACACGCCTGACTTGCCGGGGATGCAGCCTGAAGTCGGGGATACGCGTCACTATCCTTATGGGGAAGACCTGGCCCATGTGGTGGGGTATGTGGCTGCAGTCACCGACAAGGACCTGGAAGGCGCTGACGATCCGCTTCTGCAGCTTCCCGGTTTCAGGGTCGGGCGCTCGGGCGTCGAGCGCCTGCTGGAAAGCGAGTTGCGTGGGCGGGCTGGTAACAGCCGTGTAGAGGTCAATGCTTTTGGACGGGTAATCCGCGAGCTGGCCAAAAATCCTGGCACGCCCGGTGATGAAGTTGTTCTCACCCTCGACATGGACATTCAGCGCTATGCCACGCAGCGCGTGCGTGGCGAAAGTGCGTCTGTTGTTGTGATGGATGTGCTGACCGGTGAACTGGTGTCCATTGTGTCCGCGCCGGGATTTGACCCCAATCTGTTCAACGTCGGGCTCAGTCAGGCTGAATGGGACGGCCTGACAAACAACGAGCTCAATCCACTTGTGAACAAGACTCTGGCCGGCCAGTACCCGCCTGGATCAACCTACAAGATGATTGTCGCGCTGGCCGCGCTAGAGGCTGGAGTTATCAGCCCACATCGAAAAATCAACTGCGCCGGGAAGGTAACCCTGGGCAACCATGACTTCCACTGCTGGAAACGCGGCGGGCATGGTCCTGTCAATATGGTCGATGCCATCAAGCAGTCCTGCAATGTCTACTTCTATGAAGTCGGCAAGCGCGTCGGTATCGACAAGATCGAGGAGATGTCGCGCCGGTTCGGCCTGGGGGATCAGCTTGCTGTCGACATGGCTGGTGAAAAGAAAGGCCTTGTGCCCTCGCGCGGATGGAAACGGGCGACGACGGGTATTTCCTGGCAGCAGGGTGAGACGCTCAATGCATCGATCGGGCAGGGATATGTGCTGACGACGCCCCTGCAGCTTGCGACAATGAGTGCGCGCATAGCCAATGGCGGAGTGGGTGTTCGCCCATGGTTGATACGTTCTGTAGGCGGACGGCTTCGTGAAATGCCACAGACTATCCCGATGGGTATCCAGCCCGAGCATATGAAGATCATTCAGGATGGCATGAACGCCGTTGTGAACGTTCCCGGCGGCACGGCATTCCGATCGCGACTTCCGGATGATGACCTTGCCATGGCCGGCAAGACCGGAACCGCTTTGGTGCGGCGTATTTCCCGTGAGGAGCGCGCTCGCGGCGTTCTGAAAAATGAAGAACTGCCTTGGAAGTTCCGAGACCACGCCCTCTTTGTGGGCTATGGGCCGGTTGCCAATCCGCGCTATTCCATCGCCGTCATTGTCGATCATGGTGGCGGCGGGAGCCGGGCGGCAGCGCCTGTTGCCAAAGACATAATGGCGCGCGTTCTCACCCGTGATCCGATGCGGATGGCGGCTTATGAGCAGACAGGGCGCGGCGGCGACGTTACATCTCTTGGTATGCGCGGCGATCAGATCGGAGAGCGTGGCTGATGGTTCTTGAGGCAATCTCCCGATCCGGCCGCATGAGCCTTGTGGACAAGCTCTACGAGATCAACTGGATCTTTGTTCTGCTGATCACCGCCATCGCAAGTGTCGGCTTCGCGATGCTCTATTCGGCGGCGGATGGCAGCTTTGACCCCTGGGCCTCGCGCCAGATGGTGCGCTTTGGCATGGGCATGGCCATTCTGCTCGTGTTTGCCCTGATAGAGCCGCGGGTCTGGTTGCAATTGGCGTATCCGGCCTATGGGTTCGCGCTGTTGCTGCTCATCGCCGTTGAAGTGGCCGGTACAACAGGGATGGGTGCCACGCGCTGGATTGATCTGGGGTTCATGCAGCTTCAGCCATCCGAGTTGATGAAGATCACGCTCGCCCTGGCGCTGGCACGGTACTACCACCTTCTGGAGCAGGACCGGGTTTCGCATCCGCTCTACCTGCTGCCTGCGCTTGCGCTGATCGCGTTGCCAGTCGCCCTTGTGTTGCGGCAACCGGACCTTGGGACGGCTCTTTTGTTGTCGGTAGTGGGTGTCTCAATCATTTTCACGGCCGGTCTGTCGTGGCGCTACATCATTGCAGCTGGGGCTGGTGCGCTGGCCGCGATTCCCATCGTCTGGGAGTTTCTGCATCCCTATCAGCGGGAACGCGTTTTCACGTTTCTCGATCCATCGCGGGACCCACTTGGGGCGGGCTATCACACAACGCAGGCCAAGATTGCGCTTGGCTCAGGCGGGGTGTGGGGCAAGGGCTTCATGGAAGGGACGCAGAGCCATCTCAATTTTCTGCCGGAAAAACAAACTGACTTCATCTTCGTGATGATGTCAGAAGAAACCGGCCTGATGGGCGGCCTGGCGCTTATGGGTCTCTATGCCGCCGTGCTGGGCTTTGCGTTCACGGTCGCCATGGGGATCCGGCATCAGTTTGGCCGGCTTCTGGTGGCAGCCCTGGCCGTCAACTTCTTCCTGTATGTCTTCATCAATGTCGCGATGGTAATGGGCCTTATCCCGGTGGTTGGCGTCCCGCTGCCGCTGGTGTCCTACGGTGGCTCGGCCATGCTCGTCATTCTGGCTGGTTTTGGCCTTTTGATGAGCATGTATGTCCATCGGGGCGAGGAATTGCCGAAGGGCGGCGGCATCCTCTAGCCGTCCACGCGGCTCAAATCCCAAATCGCCGCAAGCCACTTGCGACATGTCCAAGGCTTTGCTATCACCCGCCCTCGTTCGCGCAGGCAGTGGCTCTTCCAACGGAGATTTTGATCTCCCGGCCACTGAACGCCCTGCCCGGTCGGGCGCATAGCTCAGTTGGTAGAGCAGCTGACTCTTAATCAGCGGGTCCAAGGTTCGAATCCTTGTGCGCCCACCAATTTCCAAGGTCATATCTAAACCTGTAGGATTGTCGGACGGCCTAGTGTATTGGCCGATAGACAGGGTGCGGGGGTGGCGTTGGCGCGGTATCAGC
>JBHJJF010000084.1:0-5280 GCA_050042885.1 Candidatus Phaeomarinibacter sp. | reverse complement strand
CAACACCCGTATGAGAGCTTTGACGTCGTAGTTCAGTTCGTGCGGCAGGCGGCCAATGACCCTGAAGAGGTGGCGATCAAACAGACCCTCTATCGCACCTCCGCCGACAGTCCGATTGTGCGGGCACTCGTGGAAGCAGCTGAAGCTGGCAAATCGGTAACGGCACTCGTCGAACTTAAGGCGCGCTTTGACGAAGCGGCGAACATCAAGCTGGCGCGTGACCTGGAACGCTCCGGCGTGCAGGTGGTGTATGGGTTCATCGATTTCAAAACCCACGCCAAGATGTCGATGGTCGTCCGACGCGAGGGTGGTGAGCTGCGCACTTATTGCCACTTCGGCACCGGCAATTACCACCCCATCACAGCAAAGATTTACACGGACCTCTCCCTCTTCACGACAGACCCCGGGCTTGCCCGGGATGCTGCGAGGGCCTTCAACTACATCACGGGATACGCGGAACCTGTCGACCTCGAGAAACTTGCACTTTCACCGCTGCGCTTGCGCAACTTACTGATCGAGCATATCGAGCAGGAAATCGAGAACGTAAAAGCAGGAAAGCCCGGCGCTGTCTGGGCCAAGATGAATTCACTCGTTGATGCTTCCATCATTGATGCCCTGTATCTGGCAAGTCAGGCAGGAGTAAAGGTCGAGCTTGTGGTCCGCGGCATTTGCTGCCTGCGCCCGGGCGTTCCCGGATTGTCAGAGAACATTGCTGTCAAGAGCATCGTCGGCCGTTTCCTTGAACATTCCCGCGTTGTTTGCTTCGGCAATGGCGACACACTGCCAAACCCGAAGGCGAAGATTTACATCTCCTCGGCTGACTGGATGCCGCGCAATCTCTACCGTCGTGTTGAAACGCTGGTGCCCGTAGAGAACGCCACAGTGCATGAGCAGATTCTCGACCAGATCATGGTCGCGAATCTGGAAGACAATCAGCAGAGCTGGGACCTGATGCCGGACGGGTCTTATGTACGCGAGGTCCTGGGGCCGGATGCCAAGCCATTCAACGCTCACCAGTACTTCATGACAAACCCCAGTCTTTCAGGACGGGGTAAAGTTCTTGAAGAAAGCCTCCCTAAACAGTTTCGTTTCCGCACATCTGCTGACTAATTTGGTGTATGTAACGATCTCCGGACCACGCCGGAGAAAGACAACCAAGCAGCAAACGCTGTGTGGGGGACGCATATGCCAACCGCGCTTCAACTGCGCGAGATGCCTGACCTGAGTGAAGGGGTCGGTATCATCGATATCGGGTCAAATTCGGTACGCCTTGTGGTGTATGCGGATCATCGCCGGACGCCAATTCCGATATTCAATGAGAAAGTGCTGTGCGGTCTGGGTCGCACGGTTGGGACCACGGGACAGCTTGATCCCGAAGGTATTGAACGTGCACTTGCAGCACTTGCCCGCTTCCGAGGTCTTACACGCGCTCTTAACATCTCAAGCGTGGAAGCGGTTGCAACAGCGGCGGTGCGCGAAGCAACCAACGGCAGTTACTTCATTGAGCGCGCGGAACATCTGTGTGGGGCCCGAATTTCTATTTTGTCCGGCCAGGACGAAGCCAGATTTGCGGCGGAAGGTGTGCTCGCCGGGTTCCCAGATGCTGACGGTATCGCAGGCGATCTCGGCGGCGGCAGTCTTGAACTGGTCGAGATTGCCAATGGCCGCTACAGCGAAGGCATGACACTACCGGTCGGCCCTCTTCGCCTGATGGACCTCTCGGGCAACAGCATTTCCAAGGCGCGGGCCCTTGTCTCAGAAGCATTTAAGAAGGTGACTTGGGACACCTCCGGTTCTACGAAGAACTTTTACGCAGTGGGGGGTAACTGGCGCAATCTCGCGCGGATGCACATGTATGGTGAAAGTTACCCGCTGCGCATCCTGCAAGCCTATTCCATGAAACGTAGCGACGCCAAAGAATTGGCGCGCCTTGTCGCAGGTCAAAGCGCCAAATCGCTGGAGCGCGTGCCAGACATCTCTCGCAAGCGTCTTGAGACACTTCCCTATGCCGCCCTTGTCTTGGAGAAAGCGCTCGAAGTTACAGGTGCTTCCAAACTCGTTGTCTCCGCTTATGGTGTGCGTGAGGGGTTGCTCTATGCGCGGCTGACAGACGAAGAGCGCAAGACGGATCCGCTCTTGAGTTGGGCACGCAATGCCGGGCGCCGACTAGGTCGCTTTTCTGAACACGGTGAGGAGCTGGAACGGTTTACAGCCCCTTTGTTCAATGCAGGACCACTGATGGCCGCCGATGAGCCGGAACGGCGTTTGCATAAGGCAGCCTGCCATTTGAGTGACATGGCATGGCGCATTCATCCGGATTATCGCTCACAGCATGTCCTTACCGAGATTCTGCGGGCCCCCGTATCAGGCATTGACCATCAAGGGCGTGTCTATCTGAGCCTCGCCGTCGCAAATCGATACAGAAGTGGATTGTCAAACGGCGAACACGACCGGGTTCTGGCACTGCTGGACGAAGACCGCACAAGACGCGCGTCTGCCCTGGGTCTGGCATTGCGTTTGGGCCACACAATATCAGCAGGCGCGCCCAAGCTGGTGACGGGATTCCGGCTCAGAACAGATGCAGACACCTTGACCCTGCTCGTCCCTTCTACAAAACGGGACTTGTTGGGCGAGGTTGTCGCCAAAAGGCTGTCAGCGTTGGCACGCGCAGTGGGGCTGGAGCCTGATATTCAGGTCTCTGACGTCTAAAAGCGGGCTGAATAGTCTACTACTCGGCGGCGTCCTGCGTCAGCCGCACAGGCTTGATCATCTGATTTTCGATGGCAAGGCAGAGCCGCCCATGCTTCAGGTCCAGTGCATCGTCGCCAAAAATTTCACGCCGCCAGCCGCGCAGGGCTGAGACGTCCGCATTATCGTCCGCCGCGATACGTTCCAGGTCAGCAACATTGCAGATGAGTTTCTGAGCAACGTCATAGGCCTCACATTTGTACTTGAGGAGTACCTTCAACAGTTCAACAGTAGGGCCAAGGCCTTGCGGCAGTTGCTCAGGGGCTTCAGGCATCATCACCTCGCCGGACGGCTTGTTGAGACCATTCTGAACGGCATCCAGAAGGCTCTTGGCGTGGCGGCTCTGCGCAAATCCGCGCGGCACCGCCCGCAGGTTCCCCAATGCATCGGCTGAAGTCGGTGCCTGAGTGGCAATCTCCTGAATGGCATCATCCTTCAGGATACGGCCACGCGGCACATTGCGACTTTGGGCCTCACTTTCACGCCACGCAGCAGCTTCCATCAGGACGGCAACCGCCTTGCGGTTGCGATTGCGAAGCTTAAGCCGCTTCCAGGCATTTTCTGGCTTTACCTCATAGGTATCGGCATCCTGGAGAATGCCCATTTCTTCGGCGACCCACTCAGCACGACCTGATTTGGTGATACGGCGACCCAGATATTCATACACCTGCCGAAGATGGGTGACGTCAGCAGCTGCGTATCGCAGTTGCTTGTCGGTCAGCGGACGGCGGCTCCAGTCGGTGAAACGCGAGGACTTGTCCACCTGCTCGCCCGTGACGCGTTTGACAATGTTTTCGTAGCCGACCGAGTCTCCAAAGCCACAGACCATGGCAGCTACCTGCGTATCGAACAGCGGATCGGGCAGGGTTTTCGCTTCGTGCCAGAAAATCTCAATGTCCTGGCGGGCGGCATGAAAAACCTTGATGACCGATGTATTTGCCATCAAGGCGTAAAACGCTGCCAGATCAATGCCATCCGCCAGCGGATCAATGATGAGGGCGTCGCCTTTGGGAGCGGCCACCTGAATAAGGCACAGGACAGGCCAATAGGTAGAATCCCGGAGGAATTCTGTATCGACCGTCACATAGGTTTCGTTTGCGAGGGTGGCGCAGGCCGCTTCGAGGGCCTTGGTCGTGGTAATAATATCCATGTCACAGATGCTATAGCTGAACCGGCGTGGATTGTCGCTAGGGATGGTTGTTTGGCTGAGTGGGTCCAGGAATCTTGACAAGACCTGCGCCCCTATGCGCTTCTCCGGCGCATCCGACCAGTCCTGATTTGTTCAGGCTGGCGTGTCTCCCGAATCTCAAGATTTACAGGGCTTTTTGCTGCCATGACCCGTTACCGCTCCCATACCTGCGGCCAGCTGCGTGCCGATGATGTTGGCAAAACCGTCAAACTGTCCGGCTGGGTCAATCGCGTTCGAGACCATGGCGGCCTGCTTTTTGTCGATCTGCGCGACCATTATGGCCTGACCCAATGTGTGGCGGACCCCGACAGCCCGGCATTTCCAAGTGTCGAAGCTCTGCGTGCTGAGTGGGTAGTCACAATTGAAGGCGAGGTGGTTGCCCGGTCCGAGGAGACAGTGAACGACAAGCTCCCGACGGGCGCCGTTGAGATACGCATTACCTCTGTTGAGGTTCAGTCAGAAGCGCAGGAACTGCCGCTGCCCGTCTTCGGCGAAACGGACTACCCGGAGGAGACCCGCCTTCGGTACCGCTTCCTGGACCTGCGCCGAGAACGCATCCATCAGAACATTGTGCTGCGGTCACAGATCATTGCTGACTTGCGCCGCCGGATGACCGAAGCAGGCTTCGGTGAGTACCAGACACCGATCCTGACGGCATCTTCACCTGAAGGCGCGCGTGACTTCCTGGTGCCTAGCCGAATGCATCCGGGCCAGTTCTATGCACTGCCCCAGGCCCCGCAGCAGTTCAAGCAACTGATCATGGTCGCCGGCTTCGACAAGTACTTCCAGATTGCCCCCTGCTTCCGCGATGAGGATGCCCGGGCCGACCGGTCTCCCGGTGAGTTCTATCAGCTCGACATCGAAATGAGCTTTGTCGGACAGGAGGACATTTTTCAAGCTGTTGAGCCTATCCTGCGTGACGTGTTTGTCGAATTCGGCAACGGCAAATCGGTCACCGAGACCTTCCCGCGTATTCCGTATGCGGAATCAATGCGCAAATACGGATCTGACAAGCCGGATCTGCGAAACCCGATTGAGATGTCCGATGCCACGGAAACATTCCGCGATTCTGGCTTCAAGGTTTTCGCTGGTCAGATTGCGGCTGACGACAAGGTCCGTGTCTGGGCAATCCCGGCGCCGGGCGGTGGCAGCCGTGCCTTCTGTGACCGGATGAACTCCTGGGCGCAGAAGGAAGGTCAGCCGGGCCTCGGCTACATCTTTTTCCGCGAGGAAGAAGGCAACATCGTCGGCGCAGTCGCTCTGGCGAAGAACGTCGGACCGGCGCATGCGGAGGCGCAGCGCGTCGCGCTTGGCCTCAGTGCGGGCGGCGCGGTGATCTTCAC
>JBHJJF010000083.1:0-8351 GCA_050042885.1 Candidatus Phaeomarinibacter sp. | reverse complement strand
GCTTCAATGTCCTCGGTCCAGATAAGGCTGGCTGACGAAACCCAGTCTATGTCGTTGTATCCAAACCGCGCGCCAATCTGGTCGGCGGTATACTCGGTGGCGTTGCCCCAGCCTGTGTCATCGAAATCGGCACTTTTCCAGTTCTCAGGTTCGTCTGCCGTGTAGAAGTCGCAATCCGCAAGCGGTTGTGTGGACTTTTCACAATCCGGATTGAGCGGCGCCCTGTGCACGACCAGCCCGCGCCAGTCTTGTGATGTGGTGGCTATAACCCTTCCGCTTTCGGCTTCTGTTACCTGCGCAATAAATCCACCGTCACCGATCTGCTGGAAGACTGTGAAACTTTCGCTCACGGGGAACAGACCGAAGAACGACCCGATGTATTCGAGCCCACTGTCGTTTTCGATGTAGTCCCGCGTCACGACCGATACAGTCAGCGGGTAGGCGGCGCGGAAGGTGAACGTGTCCGAGTTGAAAGAGCGGATCTCGGTCACGGGCGTGGAATCCTCTCCAACCAGCTCTCCGTTGACGTAGAACGCAAACCAGTTGTCCGCCCACACGGACACGGTGAAGTCGTGTTCACTTTCGGGTTCGGATGCTGCGGCAGGAACGCTGGTGCTGATGGTCAATGCGATTGCTGCCATGACAAGTGCGGCGCCGCGTCGAAAGAAGGGGAGGAGCTTTGCACTCATCGCGGTCTAAACTTTCCAAAGGAACGTAGGGCCGGGCAGGTCACGCCCGTCGTCGGGGCCAACCTCAGCATCAATGAGGGCATTCAGTTTCGCGTTGAGCGCGACGATCAGTTCGTCGGACACATCGCCGTTCGCGGCCAGATTGATGGTCTCGCCGGGATCGGTCTCCAGGTCGAACAGTTCCAGGTCATTGCGGGCGGTGAGCTCCGAAAGCGTCTCCGGTCGGTGATGCTCCCGCGGTGAAAAGTAGCGTGCAAACTTGTATCTGTCGGTGACGAGGCCACGCATGAACCCGCGCGCACTGAGGTCCGGCAGCAGACCTGCATTGGCTGGCGGTCCGGCAAATGGAATTCCCGCATCTGTTGCCATCCTCTGAAACGCGCCGCGTGCGAACTCTGCATCCAGATGGTGGCTAACGCTGTATGTCACGAGCGCGCCGCTGCCTGACCGGCTGCGCTGTGTGGTTTGCCTCGTCAGATCTTCGGACATGTCTGTGCCCCGAATGGCCGCATAGCGGTCGCGGACAATATACTGTTCCATGCCGACAAGGCCCAGCATCGTCGGTGTGAAGTCCACAGCCGAGGCAATACCAGAATTGGTTCGCGCGGTTTTTGCATCCGGGTGCATCACGACGAAGGGGACGCTGATGTTTTCCCGATACATCCATGGGCCCTTCTGGCGCAGACCATGCACGCCGC
Organism: Candidatus Phaeomarinibacter sp.; assembly: GCA_050042885.1. GTDB lineage: Bacteria > Pseudomonadota > Alphaproteobacteria > CGMCC-115125 > CGMCC-115125 > Pyruvatibacter. The sequence goes on along the minus strand of JBHJJF010000083.1, from coordinate 6,964 downwards.
CCATCTCTCCATGATCGGACACCAGAACGACGATTGTATTGTCCGCCTGGCCGGTCGCAGTCAGGGTATCGAGCACGGTGCCCAGATGCTGGTCTACGTCGCGAATACAGTTGTTGTAGTAGGCGCTGAACCTGATCCAGGCTTCCGCATTGTCGTGCAGCATGGTCCCGTAGAAATGGTCCATATAGGTGTCATAGTTGGCCTGTGCCGGCACCTGGCCTGCATAGTCTGAGGGCCTGAAGTTGCGCGGCAGGTCGCCGGTGCCGTCCATGGCATAGAGCGGAGCATCCGGCTGCGGACGAACCGGTCCGGGGACGGCATTTTGAACCCGCGTCTGGGCCTGATTACCCGTCGCGTCGAGATACATGATGTCATGTGGATTGACGAAGCTGACGGTCAGAGCCCAGGGCTGGTCCAGTGTTGTCGCCGTCGTCGACAGCCACTTGGCAGCATCCCGCGCAATACGGCCGTCATACTTCCAGCCGGCATGATCGTCGATGAGTTCCGGCCCCCAGCCGTAATCCGCGTACCCATAAGCCTCCAGCGCATTCTTACGCGCCGCCGTGTCACCCCAGGCCATGTCCTTTGGCAGTTCATGGAGATGCCACTTACCCTTGTATGCCGTATAGAAGCCCGCATCGCGCAGCATGTGCCCAAGGGTCGGGATCGCTGGGTTAAGCGGCCGCCCGATGAGCGGCACATTCGTGTTGTCCTGAACATGTGTGTGCTGAACGTGCTGTCCGGTCCAGAAGACCGACCGTGACGGCGTGCACAGCGGGGTCGTGACGCTCAGGTTGGTGAAGGACGTGCCCTGGTTGGCGATACGGTAGTGGTTCGGCAGGTCAAGGTCGTCGGGCAGGGTATCCCACACACGTTCCTGATCGACCATGACGATCAGGAGGTTCATGTCCTTGCGCGCATCGGGCAGCGGCGCGTCAGCATTCACACCTCGGCTTGCCGGCGGCTCCCGCCGCCCGAAGGTGAGGCCCAGACCCGCAGCTCCTAGTGCAGCAGCACCGCCAATCACACCACGTCTTGAAACCTTCGCCATCGTCCACCCCAGCCGCAGGCCATAAATGAGAATACTCTCAATAATGAGATTTACCTCATTTGTAAATCGCAAATGTCGGTGGACCGAAAGAGACCGACCGCCAGGATGCCGGCCAAAAGGCTGGAGTTCGACGTGAAACCGGCGGGTTTCCGTTTGCGTGTTTCTGATAGCGGAATGCGCTAAGCTCGTTGTTCGGACATGCGGGGATTGCGGATGCAAGCTCGTGGAGACAAGCGCGCAGACGACAACGGGGCAGAATGGTCAACAGGACTAGGGATTCCGAAGGCTTGATACCTTTGGCTCTGCAGGGCGCCCAAATTTTCTCAGGCTGGTCCGAAAAGGCCCGTACCCGGCTAGCGGAAGCAGCCGAGCTTCGGGAATACGCCAAGGGTGAAACCGTCGCGGAAATCGAAGAACCGCCCGATGACATACTGGTTCTTGTCCGCGGTGCTCTCTTTAATGAGATTGTGGCGGCCGACGGCAAGCGTTTGTTGCTGGCCATCGTGCGACCCGGATGGATCCTGCAGGTCGTACCGGTCTGGGAGGGAGAAGATGCTCCCTCAGCGTATACCGCGCGCACTGATTCACTGGTAATGCACATACCCCGCGATGTCTTTATGGAAGTCGCCAACAGCGACATTCAGTATGTGCGCGATGTGGCGACCTTCGCCTGCCGCATATATCGCGGTGGCCTGCTGCGCATGAACCTGACGGCCATGACATCCCTGCGCTGCCAGGTGGCCTCCATGCTCATCTTCAACACATTGGGTGAGTTTGTGGTTCTTTTGGGATTGCCGCCGAGTCCGTCCACCATGGCATGGCGCGTCGGACAGACCGACATAACCCAGGACGAACTGGCCTCCATGATCGGCTACTCGCGGCAGAAGGTGAACAACGTCATGAAGGAGATGGAGGCCGAAGGCATCCTCCAGCGCAAAGGGCGGATGACCGAGATCCTGAATTACTTGAGCCTGATGAAAGTGCTGGAGGAGGCAGGGCCTTTGAACCCGGACTGGCATGCCCTGGCGCAAAGCTGGCAGGAGCAACTGGACCCCCGCAGGACGACCTGATTTTGCCCAGGAACAAATAATCATCCAGCGACGCCCGGTCTGCATGTGGCGCCATCGTTCAAGACGCTTTTTGGGGCCCTCCCTAGTTTCTGCGGTGTGAAACGAACGGGAGTGTCTGATGTCCTTTGTCCTAAACGGTAAATCCAATGCCATTCCGGCAGAGTGGGCTGACGAGCCGCTGCTGTATCTTCTACCGGAAAAATTCGGCCTCGTGGGCACGAAATTCGGGTGCGGTGTCGGTATCTGCGGCGCCTGTACGGTGATCATCGACGGTGTGGCCCAGTGGTCATGCATCACACCGGCGGCAAGCGTCGAAGGTGCCGAGGTCCGCACCATCGAGGGGCTGGCCGATGCCGACGGCCTGCATCCTGTGCAGCAGGCGTGGCTCGACCTGGCGGTGCCGCAATGCGGCTATTGTCAGGCCGGCCAGATCATGTCGGCGGTTGCGCTTCTTGATGAAACACCAAACCCCAACGACGCCGAGATTGACGATGCGCTGAATGACAATCTGTGCCGTTGCGGCACCTATCAGCGCATCCGCGATGCGGTCAACCGTGCCGCGGGAGACGCATGATGCATCGCCGAACCTTCCTCGCTGCCGCCAGCTCAAGCCTTGTCGTCGCCGTGGGTGCGGGCGTCTCCGGGTGCTCGTTGATCCCCGTCATTCCTGCGCGTCCGGCGCCTGACGCGACAACCGCCCTTGGGTGGATCGCGCACCGTGACGGGCACTACACGCTCACATTACCGCGCGCCGAGATCGGGCAGAACATTGCAACGGCCATGAAGCAAATCGCCTGCGCGGAGCTTGATGTTCAGTGGGACGATGTTGACGTTGCCCTGCATGACACGGCCATGCCCGGGGTCCGCGCGACCGTTGGCAGTGAGTCCGTCATGGCGTTTGCCGAGCCACTGGCCCAGGCCTGTGCAGCCTTGCGCGATGCTGTGGCAGAAGGCAGGGCGCAAGGTGTTGTCACGGTCAACCCGCGGCCGGTCTCGCAGCTGTGCGCCCTCAAGACAGGCGGCCTGATTGGCCGTTCTCCGGAAATCTCTCACGGACACGCGATTGTCACAGGCGCGCCACTATACGCCGCTGATGTGAGCCTGCCGGGAAGGCTGTATGGCCGGGTGCTCAGGGCACCCGCGCCGTCAGAAATATCGTCACGACCTACAAAGTGGAACAGTGACGCTGCGCGTGGCGTCCCGGGGTTCGTTTCCGTGGTTGAAGACTGCGGCCCAGCCATTGGCAAGGCGCAGGGCCTTGGCATCGTGGCCAGTCGGCCTGGTGCTCTTGACGCTATTGAAGATGCACTGCAGATCGATTGGAGAATCGATAGCCTTCATCCGAAGGCGGACATTCCCGCAGCTATTGACGTTGACACACAACTTGCCGAAGGCGCGTTGCCGCACACAGTGATGGATGGCAGCCCAATGATGCAGGGCTGGGATGTGGACCTTCGGGTTGATATCCCGCTTGCCGCCCACGGACCGATAGAGCCGCGCGCCGCCGTTGCCAATTGAAGCGGTGATACGCTTAAGCTGTGGGCTGGCACGCAGGATGCCTTCTACATTCGAGACTATCTGGCGGATGCCCTGAACATCGACAGCGATGCGGTACTTGTCCAGTCATCTCGCGTCGGAGGGGCGTTCGGGGGCAAAACGATCTGCACCGTCGAGGCGGCGCAGGGCGAGCGCACCGGCCGCGGCGTTGCCTGCGGCATATACAAGGACATGAGCTATGCCGCAGCGGTTGCGGACGTTGCCGTGAACTCTGCGGGTGTGGTGCGTGTGACACGCCTGTGGTGCGCTCATGATTGCGGACTTGTGGTCAATCCTGACCAGGTGCGGGCCCAGTGCGAGGGCAACCTTGTGTGGAACATCGGCCTAGTTCTTTCTGACATGCTGCCCGTTGAGGATGGTCGTGTCATAGCTCAGACATTTGGCGATGCGCCCATTCCAAGGCTTGGCGACGTGCCACAGATGTCCATCGAGCTTGTGGAGAGCACCGAGCCACCGACTGGAGCCGGCGAGACGGCCATTGTTGCGGGCCCCGGTGCCATAGCAAATGCTGTGCGGGCCGCAACGGGCACGAGGCCGGTGCGGTTCCCGATATCCCCTCAGCGGCTCAGGGCCTGACCGCGCTGAACCGGGGCCATACTCGATACGTAAGACCCTAAGTTTGCGGCGTTTGGCCGTCGCACCATCAAATGGGAGAAGCTGACCCTGTGACCCGCGCCCCCCAGACAGATGACTTTGCCTCCGCGGTCATGATGCGCCTTGTGGCGGCAGGGCTCGCGCGCCAGCGCATCAGCATTCCTGTACCGCCGCCATCTGGCGCACATGTCCCGCGCACCACCAAGCGTGACGTCCCGGCGGAGGTGATGGAGACGCATGGACCCATCGCAATTCTTCGGATCGGTGACGCTGCCCGCTACATGCCGCCTGAACCAGTGGTCCAGGCATTGAAGAAGGCGCGTGGCCTTGAGGATATGATGTCCCGATGGCACCGCCTTGAGCGCTTCAGCCACGGACGCCACGCGATCGTTTCAAAGCCGAGGGGCGATTTGAGTTTTACGCTTCGCCACACCGCGCGGGATGCGGGACCCCCGCCATCCATGGCCGAAACTTTGTTGGTTATATCTGTGCTTGCCGCGTTGGCAGAACAGGTAACGGGTCAGCATGTCCGCATAAGCGACACGGACGGGACCATCAGGCGTAGTGATGGCGAGTGGACGGTCAACCAATCCGGTCAGATCGGTGGCGAATTTTTGTTGTCCGGCCGGCGGGATAGCCAACAGGAGCAGCGGCCTGTTGCCATTGCAGCAACGAGCCTGACAGACGACCTGCGGTGACATATTGCGTCCGACCCCCTGAGACGCTGGACGCTGAATGACCTGGCGACCACCGCGGACCTGTCGACGCGCACGCTGCAGCGGCGACTGGCGGCGCGGTCGGCTAGCTTCACCGGTTTTGTTGCGGCAGCGCGGCTGCAAACCGCAGCCGACTATCTCTGCGACGGGTTGGGACCCGGCCTTGCCGCCATTGGTTTCCTCGCCGGCTATTCGGACCAGGCTCACTTCACCCGCGCTTTCACAAAAGCCGTTGGAACGACTCCGAGCGCCTACCGGTCCGACTTCGCGTCATAAGCCCAGCCGACGTGCTGCGCTGGAACCTGTGATGGCGGCACATCCAATCCTGCGGGCATGACCACCTGTTCCCCATGCATTTCATGAAACACCGGCGGAAATCACGAGAAAACTGACTTCAGTCATTTTTGTATTGACTCATAACTGACGATAGTCATTATGGGCGTATGAAAATGGAAAACACGACGAAACATGAGGGTCTGACCCGCTCCGAGCGCCGCAAGGCCTCGACGCGTGCTCGGATCGTTGAAGCTGCGGAGCGGCTGATGCGGGACCGTGGTGTCGAGGAGGTCACGATCCAGGACATCACGGAAGCTGCGGATGTGGGCCACGGCACGTTCTATCTGCACTTCAAGACAAAGGGCGAAGTACTGCGCCCGCTGATTGAGCACCTGTCAGATCAGGTCCATGTGCGGGTGGACCAGGCAGCCCACGGCGCAACAGACCCTGCCCTGCGCAATGCGCTGGGCCTGCGAATCCTTCTGCGTGCCATTGCTGAGGACCCGCTATGGAGCTGGTACGCCCGCTCGGAAACCTCGTTCAGTGAACTGGTGTCCGAAATGGGTACCCCGCCTGCGGACGACATGCGTAACGGTCTTAAGAGTGGCCGGTTCGAGGTTGCTGACCTTCCAGCGACTGTCAGCTTTATCAATGGAGCGCTCGTCGGAATGATCGCCTTGCTTGACGCTGGCGCGCGCGCTGACGAGACAGCCGACATGACCGCTGAACTCGTTCTGCGCGTCCTGGGCGTCTCCGCCGAGGAGGCAAGGCAGATCGCGCGTCAACCACTTGAAACCCACTAGTAATCCGCTTGCTGAGCAACTCGCACGCAGGTCCAACAGGAGAAGAAGATGTCCAACACGCACCTCGAACCGGCAGCACTGATCGAAGCCGCTGAAAACCTTGTACCGCTATTGCGCGAAAAAGCCCGCGAAGCGGAAGTCGCGCGCAAGCCGCTTGACGAAGTCATCGACGCGATCCGGGAAAGCCGGCTTTTCTCTTTGATGGTTCCAAAATGCTACGGCGGGCACGAGGCCGACCTGGACACCTTCTTTGAAGTGTCACTCACATTGTCGCGGGCGGATGCATCCATGGGGTGGCTTGTTTCTTTCTATCTGGAACACGCGTTCTGGTTTTGCGGCTTTCCCGAAGAGTTCCAGAAGGAAGTGTTTTCCGACAAGTCATATGTCCTGGCACCTGCGACGCTCAACATTGGCGGCGGCACCGCAAAAGAGGTCGAGGGCGGATATCGCGTCAACGGCCGATGGCAGTGGGGCACGGGTATCATTCACGCCGACTGGGTGCTTGTAGGCGCGATGATGGCAAGTGAGGACGGCTCGATGGCCCCTCTCTTTTTCGCCATGCCCCGAGAAGAGGTTGAAGCGATCGACACCTGGCACGTCGCGGGCATGTGTTCCACAGGGTCGTACGACATCGAGGTCAATGATGTGTTCGTCCCCAAGAGCCGGACGGTCTCGATGTTTGACCTGACAAATGCGACAAGCGCGAGCCAGATTCACGACGGCCCCCTTTATCGGACACCGCTGATTCCCATTCTCGGCTTTGCGTCCGCTCTGTCCATGCTCGGCGCGGCACAGGGAGCACTTGAAGAATACCAGACCCAGACGAAGGCAAAGATTGCCGCAAATCAGGCTCGCGCGGGCGGGACCATCAAGGACGAAGGCAAGCCGTCTGTGGTG
>JBHJJF010000082.1:0-22752 GCA_050042885.1 Candidatus Phaeomarinibacter sp. | reverse complement strand
CAGCAGAGCTGAGAGCCGCGGCGCATCGTGCCAGCGCAACAGCGTCTCGCTCTCATCCGCAATCAGTTGCACATAATCCTGCCGCTCCGCATCCGTCAGCGGGGCACATGTCCACTCATGCGGCTCACGGGTATCCGTGTCCGCATAGAACGGCAACCGCGTCCCGTCCGGCCCGCCGGTCAGCAGCAAGGATGCCTGAGGGGCAAATGCCTTGAGCCGGTCGAGCTGCTCCCGCAGTACGGCCTCATACGCGTCAAGATCAAGATCATCGTCAAAGCCTTCATTGGTGCCATAACTGACAATGATGAGATCGGGCGTCAGCCGCTGCAGCTCCATGCGCAGCACGTCATCATCCCACCGCGCCATGATCTTAGCTGTGGCCCCAGGCCAGCCTGCGTTCGACAGAACCGTGCCCGCACCATCGGCTTCCAACGCGACGGAGAACAGGGCCACCGGGCCGTCGCCTGCCGCCGCGAGCCGGACAATCTGCGCACCCTTGCCAATCGGCACAGCCGCAAACGCCGCACCAGCCTCGCCCGACGTCGGCACCGCGTGAACCTTGCCATCAACCAGAATCTGAAGCGCGCCCCCTTCAGGTTGCCGCTGGTAGCCGATAAGCAACCGCTCCACCGGCATCTCAAACCCGGAGAACGCAATCCATGGGCTCGTCCCGGCCTCTGCCTCAACCCGCGCACTCATCACCCCGAACGGTCCGCTCGCCGCCTCGTTGCGCGCCCGCACCACCTCCCAGCCATCGGACATGTCGATCTCAACACCGCGCGCCAGATAGAACGGATAGACAGTGCCCGCGGGCAGTAGTCCGCGCGCGCCTGTCTTGCCGCCGCCATTCAGGAGCGTTCGCAGATCACCAGAAAACGTGTCCCGGGCAATGTGGCTGTCGCCGATATGCAGAACCCGCAGGCCCGCACCTGACGCCTTGGCATCAAAAAAGCTACTGAGCCCGGACGGATTGGAAATCGGCACAAAGGTTGTTTGAGGCTGACCGGCCCCCATCAACGCTGCCGATATCAGCATCAGCGCCAAAGCCGACACCACCCGCCGCAAGCGATCAGAGGTCATGGAAATTACTGCGCAGGCTGGCGCAGATCATCCGCCCGGCCGGGCTTTGGCTCCGGCAGTACAAACCCGCGTAGGTCAGACAGTGCGCTGGCAATGCTGGACGCCACTTCCGACACACCAGCCCGCTCAGAGCGTTCCGGCGCCTCCTCTTCCAGCGCGGCACGGTCATCGCCGGGCCGTGCTACTGGCGTCGGAACATCGACTTTCGGCGCCGCAGGCTGCGCTGGGGCAGCCGGTGCAAGAGGTGCAACTGTTTCGGGCACAGCGGACACGGATGGCGCATCCACAATGGTTGCCCCGGTCAGAGGATCAATCGCTTGCGGTTCGACCGGCACCTCAACCATCGGCATCACCGGTTCGGGCTCCTTGGCCTCCTCCATGGCTGATGTCACAAAGGATGCCAGCTGGATGTAGCCACGCATGGTGAAGTGGATGCCATCATTGGTCCGCATCAGCCGCTTGCGGCCTTTGTCATCCACACCGTAAGCGGAATATTTGCCGTTGCTGCCCAGTGTCCTCTGCCATGTGGGCACATAGGTGATGCGGTTGGCTGCAGCCCGCTCTTCAAACAGCGTGTTGAAGTACTTCATGTCGCCGCCAAAGCGCGGAGACCGCATGGCCGGAAGTTCAACCCAATAGACCTCAGCCCCTTCATCCTTGAGGACCTGCGTCATGTCATCAATGCGGGATTTGTAAATCTCTTCCCAGCGCGCCGAGCGCAGCGCATGGCGCCCACCCTCGATGATCGTCTGCCGGTCGTTCGTGCCGATCATCACAACCGCCACGTCGACGCGATGCTTGGCAACAATCTGCCGCACCGCCTTGGACCAGTTGTAAAAATCCTTGCGGACCAGCCCGGTCGACACCCGCGAATGCTTGGTGACCTTGTACCCGTCCGCCTTGGGCAGCTTGCGGTACAGCCCGGCCCAGATGCCATCGCCGAGAGAATCCCCAAAAATATGAACATTGAGCGGACCCGTACGCTTGGCAGGCGCCGGATCAGGAATGGGCGCCATCTCAAGCGGCGGCGGTTGCATCTCTACGGTCGAGACGGAGGGCAGATTGGCCGATTGCACAGGCTCAACTGCCTGCGCCATCGCGCCTGATGCCGCGCCAAACGCGAATGCGGCAGCAAAAGTCGCAAAAAGGGCAGTTATGACAACGGCTCTACGCAACACGCTTAACTGTACCATGTGCCAAATCGGCTCACTACGGCTCACACTTGCCCCCACAAGGCTTCCCCCATACGAGGGCTGATCGTGCCCGAGATAAACCGGTGAGTCACCCCGCGCGTTGCTCAATGTGCAACGTGGTGCCACGCGGCGCGGGCTGGATACGCGGATTCCCATCAGGGTGTGCCACCAGCACCACATCTCAGCCCGGCCAGCGACAGCTCTCACGACCCGCCCCGCATGGCACCTTGACGGCATCCAAGCAATTTGCGCGCCCGTCAGGAATGAGCGGGCTCAATTTGGCGCCGTTAAGGTAAACCGCGCCACGCCGGCAAAAGGCCATCCACATCGTTGAGCAGGGCGCTGACGGAAAGCGCCAGCCCGTCGTCGACCGCGCAAATAAGAATGGGCAAAGCGAGATGCCACCCTTGTCGTACGTCAGACAGCCGTCCGCAGGATGTCGTCAACGACGCGCTCAAGGTCCTTGAGTGATCCGCAGGTCTGTGCCGTATGGCTGAACGGCTTGAGCTTCAGCATCTCGCTGTCGCCCGTCCCCCAGATGCCTTGGGGCTCCGGGTTGAGAATGATGACACGCCGCGCCCGCTGATAGATCAGCTTCATGATGTCCGCACGAGGATTGGTGAAGTTGGAGCGACCGTCGCCCAGCAGAATGACAGTGGTCTTGTTGTCGATGTCGTTGAGAGCAAGATTGGAAAAATCCTGCAGCGACGCACCATAGTCAGTCGAGCCGCCGCCATAGTCCCGCTGGATCAGCGGAATGGCCTGCTCCAGATCGAGTGTCTCAAACAGATCCGTCACTTCTCCCAGATGTCCGGAGAACGCAAACGAGCGCACATTCGGCAGCACTTCACCCAGCGAATACAGGAACATCAGCAAAAAGCGCGAGACCGTCGCGACAGACCCGGACACATCGCAGATCGCCATCACAAGCGGCTAGTCCACCTTGCGACGCTTCCAGAGCGTGTCGAACCTCCGCCCGTCAAAGGCGATGTTGTGACGGATCGTCCGGCGTACATCCAGATGCCCCCGCCGTGCCTTTTTCTTGCGCCGCGAATGCACCGACACCAGCTTCTTCGACATCTTGCGAACGAGCTGCTGCATCATCTTGAAGTCGCGAATGTCCACATTGGTCAGTCGCACACTTTCCAACACCTCTTCGCGCAGACGCTTGCCTTCGTTCTGCGCGTGCAACTGCAAATTGCGTTCGACATAGTCGTCGACGTCCTGCCGCAGCATCTCCCGCATGCCCTTGAGTGCTTCCACCTGCGGCCCGCCGACACCCTCCGCCCGTTCAGCTTCGATGATGGCAGCGGTGAGTTCCTGCAGGCCGATCCGCTCCATGATGCGGCGGCCATACAGCCCGCGCTGTGTGAAGAAGCGGATGTTCCGTATCCCCACCTGTTCACCGGCCCGCGCAATCGCCATGGACAGCGACGTCCGGTCACCTGCTTCCAGCATCTGCATCAGTGTCTGGTTGAGATCAGGCGCATCATAGTCTGTTTCGTTGAGCGCGCCGGTCTGCGGCTTGTCCGTGGCGCCGCCCTCGCCGGAGCCGGACGGCTGTCCGCCTGAGGCAGACGCACTTTCAGCCGCCTGACCGTCGCCCTCGCCCTCGCCCTCACCCTCACGGTCGCCTTCGGCATCGGACTCATCACCGTCGCCACTGTCTTGGCCGTCAGAGTCCTCCGAACCCTCACCTGCCTCCTGCTGATCCTGGTCTTCGCCTTCCTGACCGGATTGCGATGTCGCATTCTCCATCGTCTCAAACGAAAAGAACCGGTCAAACGCCTCGTCAAACGCCTGCTTCTCGTCCGGCGTCTTGGCGAGCGACAGCGCCAGCGTGTCCTTCAGCAGCCGCCGATCCCCAAACCCTACAAGGTCGGCAGCCTCCATGGCATCCAGCGTCTCCGCAGGAGAAACCTGCAAGTCCGCCGCACGCAGCGCATCGACAAAATTCGTCATCATCTTGGACAAGGCCACAGCCCTCGGATTTCTGCCGGAGACCCGGCTTTTCGGCGCTCTTATGCCACGAAACGCTGCGGTGCCACAGATATTCATTCCGGGTTCGCAATGTCCGTGTCCGATTCATCCTCAAAAGTGATGAAAGTAAAACCCCAAAATCCTTGTTAGTATGAACGATTGTCCGCGCCGACAACAGGAAGCCGGATACCCGTTAAGGTGGCTTTCAGGGGGATGTTGCCATGCGCATGGAGAAAGGTGCTCGAGACTGGAGTCTCGTCGTCATTTTCACGGTATTTCTTGCAGCGATTACAGTTCTTGGCTCTGCGAGGCCCGCGCACGCGGCATCATCCGGGTGTACAATCCTCAATGCTGGCGGCGGCGATACCGTCATCCCGGCGGGCAATGTCGTCAATACAGTCATCAACCAGAACCTTGATGCCGGTGAGAAAATCACAATCGTGATCACCGGCAATCCCAACTCGGTACGCATCGGAACGAACCCGGGGAACGTTGCCATCAGTGCAGCACCGGGCAATTTAAACCTGACAGTCACCCTTGCGGCGGGCATCACCGGCATCACGATTTCCGGTCAGGCCAGCGGTGGCGGAAACACACTGATCACATTCAGATGCATGTCGACCACGACCACCTCAGCATCGCCATCCGCACCCGCCGGACCGACTCCCGACGAAACATCAGCTGCAGTGGAAAACAGCACATCCGCAGTCAATACTGTTCGTCAGCCAACATCGCCCAACGCGCTTCCTGGGGTCTCGGATGGCGCCGACAAGTCCTCACTTGAAACCCAATATGACAGAATTGATGCAGGGTTGAAGGAGCTGGAGGCACAGAACAGCGCATTGGAGGCAAGCACTGAAAGCAATGAAAGACGCATTCGTGCCCTCTTTGAACAAGCCGCACCCGGGGTCACCCTGCCAGTGCGCCCACAGAAAGATCCAGTCCCCGTTGGCGACGGCGACAATGACGACGATCGCGCATATTCTGACGGGTTTTATGGGGTCGAATCCAGTTGGACAGGATACCGTTCAATGTATGAGGCCGGTCAGCAAGCAGCCGTAACCTACAACAATGAACTGGCAAAGATTGAAGCCAAGCTCGCAGAGGCGGGACTGTTGAGCGAGTATCAGGACTTGAGGGCTGAGCAGCAGGAAAATGAGCTTGCAACAAAAGTTAATGAGAGAAGGATATGGGCCAAGCAATCCGAGTTAAGCACACTACGGTCTAAGCTCAACGCCGAAGACGCAAAACGCACACTACCGCCCTATCAGTGGTTCACAGGTTCCAGCGGGCGTGCCTTTGACTTCAACATTGACATATCTACCGACAAGTTACGCCATTGGGCACAGGCAAACTTGGACGAGACGGCGGCGCCGCAAACGGTCCTTCCACCTCTTACAATTGCGGGCAAACCCGTGAACATTTGGATACGCGGACGCGGCACACTCTTCGATGCACAGAACCGTTTCGGCAATGACGGTTGGGCGGGACACGTGCTCACCGGCATCGCCATGAAGGCCAATGACCGGATTACCGTCGGCGCCTTTGGCTCTTACCTGACCTCCGACACCGAGACAGACTTCAACAACTCGGAAATCGAAAGCCACTCCGCCGGCGGCGGCGCCTACGTCAACATGAAGATCGTTGACAGCATTTCCGCAGGACTGTCCATCAACCACGAACGCGGCGAACAGGACATCAAGATCGGCACAACCACCGGGTCCGCCGACACCCAGCTGACCGCCGTCGGCGCCTCCCTGCAGGGCTCGTGGTACGTCGACCCCGTCTTCATCTCACCATCCGTGTCGGTCAGCTATTCGGACTACATCCGCGACCAGTACACGGACTCGACGGGGACACTCATCCCCTCCAGCCGTTCGCGCGACACCACGATTGCCGCAGCCGCAACCGCCTCGCGAACATACAACTTCGAGGACGGCGGCTGGTTTACATCCGCCAGCCCGCGTGTGTCCGCTACCCTCAACTATTTCGCGCGGGAGAATCGCTCCCTTCGCGTGACGGCCAATCAGATCATCGATCTCGAAAAATGGGGCGGCAATGTCGGCACCGGTGTCACACTGGCAACCGATGGCAACAGCACCATCTCCGTTGATCTTGGCGTCATCGGCATTGGCCAGGACACGCTGGGCTACACCGGCCAGCTTCAAGTCGACTTCGGATTTTAGCACCGGCGGCCTTTGCAGCAGCGCCAGCGCAGGCCTGACTCTCAGGACAATAGAGGCTATAAAACCGGCTGAGCAGGATCGTCCGTGGGGGGATTGATATGATCAGCTTGAAACATGCGCACGCCATACCTCAGGCAATTTCCATAGCCTTGGGGGCCTGTTTCGCAGCCGTATTGGTATTCGGGTCGCCTTCAAAGGCCCACGCAGCCTCAACCGGTTGCAATGCGCTGAACGGCGGTGGGGGTGACACGGTCATCCCGGCAGGCGGGTCCACCATGGGCACTGTCACAATCAATGAAACACTGGATGCGGGTGAGAAGCTGGTGATCACGATCACCGGTAACCCCAACTCCGTCCGCATCGGCACCAACCCCGGCAACGTCCTCGTGAGTGCACAGCCAGGCAACCTTAACCTGACCATCACCCTGGCAGCAGGGATTACCGGCATCACCATTTCAGGCGGTGCAAGTGCAGGTGCCAACACCGTCATAACGCTCAGATGCATGTCGTCGACAACAGCGGTAGACACACCATCGTCTACAGAGCGAACGCCGGAAGAGACGTCCGACGCCGTGGACAATGCCGGTAGTCAGATCGACTCCGGGCGCCTCCCTACTAGTCCCGCAGCTCTTCCAACTGCCGGAGGCGGCGGCAGCAAATTCGACGATGCCTTCGCGGGAGACCGCGCCCGGATTGCCGACATCAATGAAGAAATCGGTCTCATTGAGGAGATTGACGCGCTGGAAGTGAAAATAGAAACATTGGTCGATACCTATGCTGCCCAATGGCTGATGTATCAAAAGGTTAGCGGCGGGAAGGGATTGTTTGGCGATGCCGCCCACGCGGCGATAGATACGCAGGACAGTCCTGACATTACGGAAGATGAACTGAAAGCAGACTACGAAGCGACAGCACAACAACTCGAGGACCTCGCGCAGCAACGAGATGCGCTCCAGTCGCAAACCTCCGGCCGCCCACAGCGCGCCCTCGAGCGTGAACGCGCGGAGCTGCAAGAGAAAATTGAACAGGGGCAGGAGACACTGGACCCAGACCTTGTGGAAACTGACGTAATATTGCTTCAGCCCGGTGTCGACAGCCATAGCTTCGCATTTGAAACCTCGACCGACGCCCTCATGCAGCTTGCCGCTCTGCGCCTTGACGACAGTGCCACCGGACCGGCTGAGCTGCCACCGCTGACGATTGGCGGCATGCCGGTCAATATCTGGGTGCGAGGTCGCGGCACGATTTTCGATCGTCAGAAGCGCGCTGGGTCTGACGGCTGGTCGGCACATCTCCTGTCTGGTGTTGCCGTGCGCATCACTGACGATTTGGTGCTTGGCGGCTTCGGGTCTTACCTCACCGGCGAGAGCGACCAGAAGGCGACGGGGACAGAAGTCAAATCCAACCAGATCGGCGGCGGTCTCTACGGCCGCCTGCGCCTCACCGACAGCCTGTCGGCAGGCATTTCTGCCTCCCGTGAATCCGGCGAACAGGACATAAAAACGCCCACAGCAACCGGCTCCACCGATACCCGTCTATGGACCGTGTCCGGGTCGCTCAGTGGCTCATGGGCGGTTGACCCTGTCGTTCTTACGCCGTCGCTCTCGGTCTCCTATGCGGACTCAAAACGTGACGCCTATACCGATTCAACAGGCAGGCTTATTCCCGGCAGCAGCTCGCAGGACACAACAATCGGCAGCGCGCTCACTGTGTCCCGCTGCCTCGTATATGAAGATGGCTGGATACGCCGTGCCACGCCGCGTCTCAACGGCACGCTCAATTACTTTGCCCGCGAAAAAGACACCCTGCGCCTGTCTGCGACCGAGGTCATTGACCGTGAGAACTGGGGCGCGAATGTCGGCGCTGGCGTAACTCTCACCACCAGTGGGTCAAGCCGTCTGTCCTTCGACGCCGGCGTCATTGGCATCGGTCAGGACACGTTGGGCTTTACGGGTCAACTGCAACTTGAAATCGGCTTTTAGGCCTAGCTCTCGCCGCGCGCCCGGCGGATCATGCCGGGGATTTCGTTCTCGACGCTCTCGATGTCGTCTTCAAACTTGAGCAGCAGGTTGAGCGTGTTATGCACCAGCGCTTCGTCAAGCTCATCCGTATGAAGCAGCATCAGCGCACGGGCCCAGTCGATGGTTTCACTCACCGCCGGCAGCTTCTTGATGGTCTTGGTGCGCAGTTCCTGCACAAACGCCACAAGCTGCGTCAGCAGGGATTCCGGCACCCCCGGCACGCGCTTGTTGATGATCTTCATCTCGAGCTTCTGGTCAGGGAACGAGATATAGAGATGCAGGCACCGCCGCTTGAGCGCATCCCCCACCTCGCGGGTGTTGTTGGACGTCAAAAACACCACCGGCTTTACGTCCGCTGTGACGGTGCCGATTTCCGGGATCGACACCTGGAAGTCAGACAGGATCTCCAGCAGGAACGCCTCAAACTCATTGTCTGATTTGTCGATTTCATCGACCAGCAGTACGCCGCCATCGGGCACCTGCAGCGCCTTCAACAGCGGGCGCGGCTCCAGAAACTCCGGCGAAAAGAACGTGTCGTCAAACTCATGCAGCCGCACCATGGCTTCAGAAATGCCGTTGGTGCCTTCCATCAGGTCCGCCAGCTTGTCCTTGAGCACCTGCGTGTACAATAGTTGCTTGCCGTATTTCCATTCATACAGCGCTTTGGCCTCATCCAGCCCTTCGTAGCACTGCAGGCGGATCAGCTCGCGGCCCAGATGCGCCGCCGTTGCTTTGGCCAGCTCCGTCTTGCCGACGCCGGGGGGGCCTTCAACGAGAATAGGTTTGTCCAGCGCCTTGGCGAGATAGACCGCTGTTGCAATCTGCGTATTGGCAACATAGCCGCCGACCTCAAACCCATCCTGGATGAGTTGAATTTCGCGTTTCGCGTCGTCGGACTTAATGTGATTGGTCACGGGGTTTGGTCTGCCTGTCTCAAAATATCGGTTCGCCCAAGGGCATACGCGAGGCCGCGCGCGCCCGCAATGGCACATTTGCAATAGGGTTTGCGCCAGAAACGGCCCCCGGCGCGTGGACCCTTAGGCACAAATTGGCTGAATCCAAGACTCGCATCGTCCGCCAAGGTCACTAGAATGCGCCCCAACCTGAGGCAGCAACCAGCCTCGCAAGAACAAACGCCCGCCGGAGCAGTAATCCAATGTGGGCTAGAACAAGCTAGATACAGGGAGTGCCCAGATGACCCAGATCAACGACGTCACCACTTTGACCCGAGACGGCGACATTGCCGTCGTGACCCTCAATTCTCCGCCGGTGAACGCCCTTTCCGCCAATGTGCGTGAAGGCCTGTTTGAAGGCTTCAAAGCCGCCATTGCTGACGATGCCGCCAAGGCAATTGTTCTCATCTGCGACGGCCGCACCTTCATTGCCGGTGCCGACATCACCGAATTCGGCCAGGCGCCCAAAGGCCCGGGCCTGCATGAAGTTCAGGCGATGATCGAAGACGCGCCCAAGCCGGTTGTCGCGGCCGTTCACGGCACAGCTCTTGGTGGTGGCCTCGAAGTCGCCCTCGTCTGCCATTACCGCGTTGTCGTCCCCAGCGCCCGCATGGGCCTCCCGGAAGTCAATCTCGGCCTGCTGCCGGGTGCCGGTGGTACTCAACGCCTGCCACGCGTCACAGGCGTTGAAAAAGCGCTTGAGATGATGACCTCCGGCCGGCACGCCTCTGCCAAGGAAGCGCATGAAAGCGGCCTTGCAGACGCCATCGTTGAAGAAGGCAAGCTGCTGGAAGGTGCCATCGCCTTCGCGCAGAAGATTGTGGCCGACAACGCGCCGCTGACAAAAATCCGCGAGCGCGACGACAAGGTCGCCGAGGCCCGCGGCAAGCCGGAAGTCTTTGAAGCCTTCCGTAAATCCATCGCCCGCAAGACTCGTGGCTTCCTCGCGCCGGAATACACCATCCAGTGCATCGAAGCCGCTGTGAACCTGCCGTTCGACGAAGGCATGAAGGTGGAAGCCAAGCTCTTCCGCGAACTGGTCACCGGCGAGCAGTCAGCCGCCCAGCGCCACGTCTTCTTCGCCGAACGTCAGGTCGCCAAGATCCCGGACGTCCCCAAGGATACCCCGCAGATCGACGTCAAATCTGTTGGCATCATCGGCGCCGGCACCATGGGCGGTGGCATCGCCATGAACTTTGTGAACGCAGGCATCCCGGTAACAATCGTTGAGCAGGCGCAGGAGCGTCTTGATGCGGGCCTCGCTGTTGTTCGCAAGAACTACGAAAACTCAGCCAAGCGCGGCCGCTTCCCCATGGAAGAAGTCGACAAGCGCATGAGCATGTTTACAGGCTCTACGAACCTCGAAGACCTGGCCGACAAGGACCTGATCATCGAAGCCATCTTCGAGAATATGGACGTCAAGAAGGACGTGTTCGGCAAGCTCGACAAGATCGTCAAGCAGGGTTCGATCCTGGCGACGAACACGTCAGCGCTGGACATCGATGAGATCGCCACTGCCACGACGCGCCCTGAAGCAGTCATCGGCCTGCACTTCTTCTCACCGGCCAATGTCATGAAGCTGCTGGAAATCGTCCGCGCGGACAAAACCAGCAACGAAGTGATCGCCACCTCCATGGCGCGCGCCAAGAAGATCGGCAAGGTCGGCGTGCTCGTGGGTGTCTGCCCGGGCTTCGTTGGTAACCGCCTCCTGGCCCAGCGCCAGCGCGAAGCCAACAAGCTCATCCTGGAAGGCGCCATGCCGTGGGATGTGGACCGCGTCCTCTTCGACTTTGGTTTGCCCATGGGTCCCTTTGCCATGTCTGATCTGGCGGGTCTCGACCTTGGCTGGAACAAGGAAACCTCCAAGGGTGAAACCCTGCGTGACCTACTCTGCGAGCGGGATCGTCGCGGCCAGAAGACCGGCGCAGGCTTCTACGACTATGACGAAAACCGCGTGCCCTCACCGTCCAAGGAAGTCGAAGGCATCATTCGTCAGTACGCAGAAGAGCGTCAGATCCAGCAGCGTGAGATTTCAGACGAAGAAATTCTCGAACGCTGCCTGCTGCCGATGGTCAATGAAGGCTACAAGATCCTCGAAGAAGGCAAGGCCATCCGCGCCTCCGACATCGATATCGTCTGGATCATGGGCTACGGCTGGCCCCGCTATCGCGGCGGCCCGATGTGGTACGGCGAGAACTCGGTCGGCCTCGACAAGGTTCTCGAACGTATGCAGCACTACCACGAGAAGCACGGCGACGACTTCAAGCCCGCCGCCATGCTCGAAGACCTAGTGGCTGAGAGCAAGAAGAAGGCCAGCTAATGGCGCTCGCCCTCTATGACCTCGAAGGCCGTGACGGCCGCCGCATGAGTCCCTTTTGCTGGCGCACAAAATACGCGCTGGCCCATAAGGGCCTCACCGCGGAGGACCGCCCGGTCGGCTTTGGGGAAATCAAAACCATCGGGGACGGCTCCTTCAAGACCGTCCCCGTGCTGGAGCATGATGGCCAGTTCATCGGCGACAGCTGGAAGATCGCGATCCATCTGGATCAGAGTTTTCCGGATACAGCACCGCTGTTCCCGAGCCTCGACGCCCTGCACTACGCACAGTTCGTCGAGCGCTGGCTGTTCACCCAGGTGTTCACCGCCATGTTCCCGGCCATGGTCAAACAGGTGTTTGAACATGCCCGCGAAGAGGACAAAGCCTATGTGCGCGAAAGCCGCGAAAAGCAGCTCGGTGGCATGACCCTCGAACAGGCAGACAAGCGCGGCAAGGAAGGTCTGGGCGCCATGTCCGTGGCCCTTGGTCCCCTGCGGGCCAAGCTCATGGACACGCCCTATCTCAACGGCAACGAGCCGGGCTATGCTGATTATGTGGCGGCCAGCACCTTCATGTGGGCGCGCGCGGTCTACCCCAACAAGCTGTTCGCACCCAAGGAGCCGGTAGCTGACTGGTTCAAGCGTATTCTTGAACTGTACGGCTCCCTTGGCCGCTCAACACCCGGCTACGACATCGCCGCCTGACCAATGCGCGCGGCGGCTGGCCTAGCGAGAAGCTGCGCGAATTTTCTCCAGCAGCTTCTCGGTGGCAAAGCCATCCTGCGGCTGTCCGAGGCTCCCCTGAAAGCTGCGAATGGCCTTGCGGCTCATGGGCCCGATAATCCCATCGACGCCACCCGTGTTGAACCCGATCGCCGTCAGCTTTGTCTGCATTTCCCTGGCTTCCGAAAGGGTCAACGGACGCTCGTCCTCAGGCCACGTTCCCTGAATGGCAGGCTCGCCGGCAAAGTGCCGAGCAAGGTAAGAGACGGCCATCGCATAAGACGTGGCGTTGTTGTAGCGCAGGATGGTGCGGAAATTCGGATAGGCGAGAAACGCAGGACCACGATGGCCCGCCGGCACAATCAGATAGGCCTCAAGTCCACGCTCACGACGCGGCAGCGTATCTCCTGACGCGGTGCGCAGACCCAGTGCCTGCCACGCTTCGCCCGTCTTGGTGATATTGCGCGCGGCCTGGGCGTAGTCGACGCCCCTGGGCAGTGTCACTTCGCGCACTGCAGTGTCGCCCGTGTCCCATCCGGATGCCTTGAGGTAATTGGCTGCGGACCCGAGCCCATCCGCATGACTGACCCAGACATTGCGGCGCCCGTCTCCATCAAAATCAACCGCGTGTTCAAGATAGGTTGTGGGAATGAACTGCGTGTGGCCCATGGCACCGGCCCACGACCCGTTCATGGCCGCGGGCGTAATGTCGCCTGACTGAATGATTTTCAGTGCCGCAATCAGCTGCGTCCGGCCAAAGTCAGCGCGCCGCCCTTCAAAGGCAAGAGTCGTCAGTGAACGGATGACACTGCGGCTGCCCATGAAGGTGCCATAGTGGGTCTCGAGCCCCCAGATCGCCGCCAGCACGTGGCGCTCTACGCCATAGCGTTCCTCAAGCTGATCAAAAAGCTTGCGGTTCGCGCGCAGCTGTTCGGCCCCATCCGCCTTGCGTTTATCAGACAGGGCAGAGCCCAGATATCCCCAGATCGGCCGGACAAACTCCGGCTGCTTCTGATTGAGCTCCAGAACCTTCACATCAAGCGAAATGCCCTGAAACGCCCTGTTGAAAGTCGATGCAGTGATTCCTTCAGCCAGAGCCTCGCGGCGAAATTCGGTGAGCCAGGCAGAAAGCCGCTCCTCCATCGCCGGTGTCACAACAACATCATCTTCAACCGGCTGCCCTTTTTGAGCCAGCGCGGCGCCCGTGCCGCCAACTGTCAGACCCGTGACCAAAACGAGGCTCAGCACCCCAAAGCGCGTTGTTTTCCGCCGCATTTACTCTTGTTCCGTTGGTTTGTGAATCGCTGAAAATCGCAAAAAGTCCGCAACCATAGGCGATGGACTGTGGCATTTCTATGCGCCCCCTTAACGCAATGCGGCCATGTCGGTCGAGGTGCAACAGGTGCGCCTTGCCGTATTGCGTGCGCCCATGGCAAAACCGGGCCACAAGGCAGCAACACTCTGTTGCCACCTGTCGTCGCATGGCTCAGAGGCTCTCAATGTCCAAACCGATCCGCAAGGTCGTCTTCCCCGTCGCTGGTCTCGGCACGCGCTTCCTCCCCGCAACAAAATCAGTACCAAAGGAACTGCTCCCCGTCGTTGACCGCCCTTTGATCCAGTACGCTGTGGACGAAGCCAAAGAAGCGGGCATCGAGCATTTCATTTTCGTGACCGGCCGCGGCAAGACCGCCATCGCCGACTACTTTGACCACGCCTATGAGCTGGAACAAACGCTGGCATCCAAAGGCAAAAGTGATGCACTCAATCTCCTCACCGAGATGCGCCCGCCTGCCGGCGCGGCATCCTTCCTGCGCCAGCAGGAGCCTGCGGGCCTGGGCCATGCCGTGTGGTGCGCCCGCGATCTGGTCGGGGACGAACCCTTCGCCGTGATCCTGGCGGACGAACTCCTCAAGTCATCGCCCGGCTGCCTGGCTCAGATGGTAGAGGCCTATGAAAAAACCCAGGGCAATATTGTCGGTCTTGTGGATGTCCCCAAGGAACACACCGACCGTTACGGCGTCATCAAGCCCGGCACCCGCGACGGCAATCTCGTGGAAGTCGCCGGCATGATAGAAAAGCCCAAGCCCGAGGCAGCCCCGTCAACGCTGGCCCTTGTCGGCCGCTACATTCTTCAGCCATCTGTCTTTGAGCACCTGTCCCGGCAGGACAGAGGCGCCGGCGGTGAAATTCAGCTGACGATGCCATGGCGCGCCTCATCGGCAACGAACCTTTTCATGGCCTGGAGTTTGACGGCGTTCGCTTTGACTGCGGCAACAAGGTCGGCTTTATGGCTGCCAATGTGGCCTATGCCCTTGAGCGCGAAGACATGGCCGACGAACTGCGTGACTATCTGCGGACTGTCATCTAGATAGCCAGAGATTCAAAGCGGCACCTGCCGCCAATACCAAAAGAGGTGCGCCATGCGCGTCGCAATGATCGGAACTGGCTATGTGGGCCTCGTATCCGGAGCCTGCTTCTCTGATTTCGGCCATGAGGTGACCTGCGTCGACAAGGACACAGGAAAAATCGAGGCCCTGGAGCGCGGTGAGATTCCCATCTACGAGCCCGGCCTGGACGTGCTGGTGAACGGCAACATGAAAGTTGGCCGCCTGGCATTCACCACCGACCTTGCCAACACCGTCCCGAATGCGGACGCGGTTTTCATCGCCGTCGGCACACCGTCGCGGCGCGGTGACGGCCACGCAGATCTGTCATATGTCTATGCAGCCGCGCGTGAAATCGCTCCCCTGCTAAAGGGCTACACAGTCGTCGTTACGAAATCGACAGTCCCGGTTGGAACCGGCGACGAAGTGGAACGCATCATTCGCGAGGCCGCACCCGATGCAGACTTTGACGTGGCCTCCAACCCGGAGTTTCTGCGCGAAGGATCAGCGATCGAGGATTTCAAACGGCCCGACCGCGTCGTCGTGGGCACAGATTCTGACCGCGCCCAGGACGTGATGCGTGAGCTGTATCGCCCGTTGTTCCTGCGTGAGACACCGATGGTCATTACCAACCGTCAGACGTCGGAACTTATCAAATACGCAGGCAATGCCTTTCTCGCGACGAAGATCAGTTTCATCAATGAGATGGCGGACATTTGTGAGAAGACCGGCGCCAACGTGCTCGATGTCGCCAAAGGCATTGGGCTGGATGGGCGGATCGGCAAGCTTTTCCTGCATGCCGGTCCCGGCTATGGCGGCTCTTGCTTTCCCAAAGACACATTAGCGCTGGTCAAAACAGCTCAAGATGTCAGGGCACCAACCGGCATTGTCAGCGCGGTTGTTGAAGCAAACGCAAGCCGCAAGAAGCGCATGGCGCAAAAGGTGATTGAAGCCGCAGGGGGCGACATGTCCGGCAAGAAGGTCGCCGTACTCGGCGTGACCTTCAAACCCAATACCGATGACATGCGCGACAGCCCCAGCCTGGACGTTCTTCCGATCCTCCAGGATGCCGGAGCATCTATTCAGGCATTTGACCCTGCCGGCATGGACGAAGCCCGGGAGCTTCTTCCTGGTGTGGTATGGGCGGACAACACCTATAACGCAATCGACGGCGCTGACATCCTCCTTATTCTCACCGAGTGGAACGAATTCCGCGCGCTCCGGTGGGATCGCGTCGCCAATGCTATGCCCGGACGGCTGGTCATAGACTTGCGGAACATCTACACGCCGCACGAGGTCGCCCGCCAGGGCTTTACCTACCACTCGATTGGCCGTGCGGAGGCAGTGGCAACAGTCGACCCTTGATAGGCAAACTGAATTTGGCCGCAATTGAAGCGCCAACTGTCTTCTAAGAAACAGCCCAGATTTTCCAGGACCGCCCTTCAGGCGGAAACACAGATGATGAAACACCTACTTGCAGCTCTGGCCATCGCGACTTTTACCCTCGGCTCTGCGGCAGCAAGCCCAGAAGAAACCGCAAAAACCTTCATCGAGCAGGGTGTCTCAAAAGCGATTGCCATCCTGCAGGAAACAAAACCGGATGATCCAGCACGTGCTGCCCGCTTCCGCGATTTTGTGGACGAGGTTATCGACACGCGCTCGGTGGCGCAGTTCACGCTTGGTCACTACCGCAAAGGTGCCGACCCGAAGCTCGTTCGCGCCTTTGAAACTCAGTTCCGGGAATATGCAACGGCAAGCTATGAAAGCCGCCTTGGCCTTTATGGCGGTCAGACGATCAGCCTGAAGAATGCCATCGCCCGCAAGGACACAGACGTTTTAGTGAAAGGCACCATCAATGCAGCGGACGGCCGCCACCTTGCCGATGTGGCTTTCCGTGTGCTGACAACCGCAAAAGGACCTCAGCTTTTTGATGTACAGGTAGAAGGTATCTGGCTCGCGGTCGAACAGCGCAGCCAGTTCGGAAATTTTCTCGGCCAGCACAATGGCGACATCCAAAAATTGGTTGATTTTCTTGCCGATGAAACCGCACGGCTGCGTTCCGGCGATGGCGGGTCGGGGACAATTGCCGCTGGTGGCTAGGCTTAGTCGACAGCTTTAAGCGCAGGCACGCGACCGTATACATCATCAAACCTGACGATATCGTCCTCTCCAAAATAGCTGCCGGACTGAACCTCGATAATCGAAAGCGGCATCTTTCCAGGGTTTTCCAGCCGGTGCTTTGCGCCGATTGGGATGTATACGGACTCGTTTTCCGAGAGGAGATGGATATCGTCACCAAGCGTAACCTTGGCCGTACCGCCGACAACCACCCAGTGCTCTGCTCTGTGATGGTGCATCTGTAGCGAAATAGACGCGCCCGGCTTGATCATAAGATGCTTGACTTGGTGGCGTTCGTCGGTCGCTAAGCCCTCATAGAAGCCCCAGGGCCGGTAAACACGTGCATGCACCTCCTGCTCCGCACGACCGTCTGTCTTCAGCCGGCCCACAATTGCTTTAACGTCTTGCACCCGATCACGATGGGCAACAAGCACCGCATCGCCGGTTTCAACAACAATCAGATCTTCAACACCTACCGTTGCAACCAGGCGGCCTTCAGCACGCACGAAGGTGTTGGATGTGCCCTGAACCATCACGTCGCCGCTCAGCACATTGCCTTGAGTGTCTTTTTCGCCAATGTCCCATAGAGCCGTCCATGAGCCGACGTCACTCCATCCAATGTCTGCAGGCACAACCACCGCATCTTTGGTATGTTCCATAACGGCATAGTCGATTGAATCCGCCGGGCAAGCTTCAAAGGCCTCCCTATCAAGTCGCAAAAAGTCCATATCGCGATTGCCACCTGAAAGAGCCGTTGCCGCCTGTCGCCAGATGTCGGGTGCCAGAGCTTCAAGCTCTGCAATCACCCGATCTGCACGGAAGAGGAATATTCCCGAGTTCCAGAAATAGTCTCCGTCATCCAGGTAGCTTTGAGCGGTCTCCTCATCAGGCTTCTCGACAAACGCGTCCACCTTAAAGCCGCCATGATCAACGGCCGCACCAGACCGGATGTAGCCGTAACCGGTATCAGGTGCGTCGGGGACAATGCCGAACGTCACAAGCTTGCCTTGCTCCGCAAGCACCGCGCCGGTGGCAATTACATCCAGAAACAAATCCGGCCGGGAAATATGGTGGTCGGCGGGAAGCACCAGCATAAGCTCATCCGGGCTATGGGCGGCGCACAAGGCTGCGGCTGCGGCTATAGCAGGAGCGGTGTAACGTCCAACAGGCTCCAGCATTTCGACTTCAAGCGCTATACCCGCATCTTGAAGTTCGGATGCAACAGTAAACCTGTGCTCCTCGTTGCACACAACGATTGGCGGCAGAAACAGGTCCTTGTCGCTGACCCTCAAAGCTGTTTCCTGAATCATCGTACGTTCCGATGTCAGCGCCATGAACTGCTTGGGGTGATGGGCACGAGAGGTAGGCCACAGCCGTGTTCCGGACCCACCGGACAGGATGACAGGACGGATCGGTGTCATCGTCGTTCAGACCCTTATCTAAGTGACCACGCATGAAGGACGCATAGCGCCAGTTTCTTTAGGCGGTTCTAGCACAAATCGGGCCTCTTCTTAGCGTCCCAATACGACACACAGATTGCGCCAAATAGGGCCTCAGGTCTCCCAGGTGTTAACGCGGGCACTGTGAAAAAGGTCGGATCGACAACCGCTGGATCCAGCACCAACCTTAAAAACCCAAGCAAAAGAGCCAGAAACAGACGCAAGCGCGGCCGTTAAACGTCCTTGGCACAAGGCTTGATCTCTCAAGAGCAGAAATTAACGCGCTTGAGAGGCATCCCCCCAATGTCCGCACTGCTCAAAACCAACCCAGACGTTGCCCTGCCGCTTGGCTCGGCTGACGAGACAAAGCGCCCGCTGCCCCGCTACATCGCCCGGCGCGCTCCAGCATATGCCGAACTGACAGCTGCAACACCCGCAGCATTGCGTCCGGCAAGACGCACGCACGCCATTGATCAGGAGACGTCCACACTCCGCGAGGTTACAATTCGCGCGCTGGATATACTCGGCGCTATTGCAGGCCTCATCCTGGCAGCTCCCATCATGTTGATCGTTTCCATCCTGATCATGCGCGACGGTGGGTCTGCATTGTTCAGCCAGATCCGTGTCGGCCAGCAGGGCCGCGGTTTCCATTGCTTCAAACTGCGCTCCATGGCGTCAGACGCAGAAGCACGTCTGCATGCGCTGCTTGAGAATAACCCCCAGGCCGCAGCCGAGTGGGCGGAAAACCGCAAGCTCAAGGACGACCCGCGCATCACAAAGCTGGGCCACTTCATCCGCAAGACCAGCATTGATGAGCTGCCCCAGCTCTGGAACGTTCTCAAAGGCGATATGAGCCTTGTCGGTCCGCGCCCGATCGTTCCGGATGAACTTGCCATGTATGGCAAGGACGCTGCGGGCTACCTATCGGTACGCCCCGGCCTCACCGGCCTGTGGCAGGTATCGGGACGCAGCGACTGCGACTACGAAACCCGCGTTGCGCTTGATATCGAGTGGACGGAAACCCGCACGGTCGCGTCGTACCTGGAGATCGTTTTCAAGACGGTGCCTGCCGTGCTTGCCAAAGACGGCGCTTACTAGAAGTTTCGAGAGGGGAAGCTAGCCAACCTGCTTGGCAACTTCGTCGGCGATTGCCAATGAAGATGTGAGTCCGGGGGACTCAATGCCAAGCAGGTTGACCAGCCCGTCAATTCCGTGGACCTCAGGCCCATCAATCCTGAAATCAGCAGCCGGTTCCCCCTGCGCATTCAACTTGGGACGGATCCCCGCATAGGCGGGGACAAGGGACGCATCTTTGAGCCCTGGCCAATAGCGCCGAATGGCTTCGTAAAAGCCGTCTGACCGTGCCGGATCGACGGAATACTCAACACCATCCACCCATTCCGTATCAGGACCAAAACGCGCCTGGCCACCAAGGTCGAGCGTCAGGCGAACACCAAGTCCCGCAGCTTCGGGAACCGGATAGATCAGCCGCTCGAAGGGCGCGCGGCCCTGCAGCGAGTAGTAATTGCCCTTGCAATAGTGCGCATCGGGTTTGTGCTCCGGCGCAAGGCCTTCAACACGTCTGGTAAGGTCCGGTGCAAAGGGACCAGCAGCATTGATGAACCGCTTGGCTCTCACCACTGCAGCAGCCTCTCCACCCGTCGTTATCGTGAAACCCGAGCCAGTGACGTCGACCCGCTCAATGCTCGTGCCAAAGGCAATGGCCGCCCCGCTCTCTTCTGCCTCGCCCTGATAGCTGACCATCAACCCATGACTGTCAATGATCCCGGTCGAGGGCGACAGCAAGGCTCCCTCGCAACTCAAGTGCGGTTCGAGCGCGAGAGCTTCCTGGCGGCTCAGAAACGTGAGATCGCCCACACCGTTGGCAGCGGCTTTGGCCTTGATGCCGTCCAGTTCAGCAACCTGCGCCTGGGTCGTTGCGACAATCAGCTTGCCGCAGCGCTTGTGGTTCAATCCGCGTGAGGTGCAGTACTCATACAGCTTGTGTTTGCCCTCAACGCACATGCGGGCCTTGAGGGAGCCCTTGGGGTAGTAGCTGCCCGCATGAATGACTTCACTGTTACGCGAGCTGGTGTGGCTGCCAATCAGCGTCTCGCGCTCGACAACGATGACGTCCTGACCCAGGAGTGCCAAGGCGCGTGCTACCGCTAGGCCGATGACCCCCGCTCCGGCAATCACAGTATCTGTTTCGAAATGGTCCAACCACGCCTCCGCAGGTCCATCTGCCCAGCTTCTTAAGACAGTCGGAAAAAAGAAGTAGGGGGATAATGCGGATTGCATTTGATTTCAAACCGCGCACCCATTCAAGTAGGTGTGCTTTACACAAACCGTTGAAAAAAAGCTGTCGCATAGGAAAGCTCACAAGCAGTCCGGTCTGCCCGGTGGGCGCGTCCAGATGGGGTTGAGAATTGGGTTGGCTCTCTTTGACCATCCGTGGGAGATTGAACCGACGTCCCTTAAACAAACAACCACCGATGCCAGCAAGAACCACGCGCACCATCCAGTCACGCAGCATCTGGTCGCCCATCTTGATCGGATTGATCATTGTCTTGGCGCTCGCCCCCCTACCTTTTGGGTCAGTGCCGCCTTTGTGGAAAAACATTCTGTCGAGTGCATCCCTAGGCCTACTTGCGGCGTTCTTGGGTCTCAGGGCGCGCACGGTCGCTTGGCCGGCTCATGGGATCACGCTGCTTGCTTGGGCCTCAGCGCTGTTCTGCCTTGCTTGCGTATGGATCTGGATACAGACGCTGTCGATCACGCCAGGCGCTTGGCACCACCCAGCCTGGACGATCGCTTCTGAAGCCCTTGATAGGCCCTTGGATGGGAGTGTTTCGATCAATCCTTCGGGGACCGTAACTGATCTGATCAGCTTGTTAGGCGTAGCGGCCGTGTTTTTGATTGCCGTTTTCGAAGGGCGTGATCCTCAGCAGGCCCGGAGGCTTGTGGTGGCAGTTGCCCTGATTGGCTTTGCTTACGCCATCTACGGGTTGGTTGTGTTCTTCAGTGGAAACGAATGGGTCGCGTGGTCTCCCAAACGCTTCTACGCCGACTCTTTGTCGAGCACATTCGTCAACCGCAACTCTTACGGAGTCTTTGCAGGGTTGGCGACGCTTGCTGCAGTTGCGTTGCTTACGACCGGACTGGCTGCGGCTACCGCCCGTCACAAACGCATGCAGGATCGCTTGGAGAGTTGGCTCCAGTTCGTTTCTGGGTATGGAGGGATATGGCTACTGGCAGTGCTCACCGGCCTAACGGCACAATTACTTTCTGCGTCGCGCGCTGCAAACGCTGCATCGCTCGTCGGCATTGCAGTCTTCCTGGCAATATACCTTGCGGTCAGGCGGACAAAAGCACCGATCCTTCTTACAAGTCTGTTGCTAAGCACTCTTCTGGTCACTGGGTTTTTCATGTTAAGCGGCGACGTACTGAGCGACCGTTTGCAGATGTCAGACGGCACACTGGAGACACGCGCTGACATCTACGAGCTAACGCTGATCGCAATCAATGATCATTTCTGGCTTGGTGCCGGGTATGGCGCCTTCGAAGACGCGTTTAGACTTTACAGCGGGCTGTTCGATGGATTTGGTCCTGCATTCAGCGCAGCACACAGTGTCTATTTGGAGACCATATTTGAACTGGGCGTTCCCGCTGCAATCGGATTGTTCTTGAGCGTCGCAATATGCGTCTACGTGTGCGCCCGTGGAATTTTTGTACGTCGCCGCGATCGGATGTATCCCGCACTTGCCATTTCGGCAACCCTGATTGTTGGCCTGCAGGGGATCGTGGATTTCGCCATCCAAACACCAAGTATCGCCACACTGTATGCGGTGATACTTGGTTTAGGTGTCGCCCAGTCTACCTCTCGGGCACCTTCCACCTGATAATGACTACTTATTGGACACACGCTTTGCCAATCTCTTGAACCCGTCAGGATCATTGAGACGGCTCAAAAGTAAATCGGCCGCACTCTCATCAAGAGACAAAAAGACTTTCGCAAGCGCATGGCGTCCTCGCGGATAAAGCTCGAGCTTTGGCACTGCTGCGAGCGCGCGTTCAACCGCACCTTCTCCAAACTCTGTCGGGTTTTGCAAAATGATAGTAAGCGCCGTCAGAACCGTAAACGGATCGCCACCATCAAGCACAAAAGCCGCCAAGGACGCGCGTCTTGCTACTTCCATGTCAGATGCTGAGGCGGATGCCGCAATCAATCCTCGCCAGCCTTTGGGCGCATTGGGGCGGCGAGAAAGAGCCTCTTCAAAGGAAACCTTTGCGGCAGCACCCGTTGATGGGGACGCAGCAAGCAAGAGCTGCCCTCTAAGAAGATAGTATTCCGGCAAA
>JBHJJF010000081.1:0-21956 GCA_050042885.1 Candidatus Phaeomarinibacter sp. | reverse complement strand
AGCGCCCTTGCCCTGGTCGTTTTGTATCTACGGATCGACTTTTGGAAATCCGGCGCCTGGTTCTGGCTTGTCCTTGCTGCGGGGTTTGCCTTTCTGGCCATCGATGAGCAGCTGATGCTGCACGAACGCGGCGGTGCCGTTCTTGAAAACACGGACCTTGGCGCCTCACAGGTGTTTCGCAACTGGAACGACCTGATCGTAATCGCCTACGGCATGGTCGCCCTTGGCTTCATGGCTCTGTCCGCCCGTGAAATTCTTCTGCACCGGACCTTCGCCGTCCTGTTTGCCACAGCTTTCGCCTTTTACGCGATCCACACCGGCCTGGATTCAATCCTGCCGACGGAACTCTCCTGGAAGGATATCCCGGAAGAAGGCGCGAAACTGATGTGCGGGCTGTTCTTGTTCCTGGCCGTGCTGGCGCGGGTCCTCAACCTGGCCGATCATCTGCGGCCGGTAGATCCCCACACTGCACACTAAGGCTCAAGGCTCAAGGCTCAAGGCTCAAGGCTCAAGGCTCAAGGCGCATTGCGCGGCGGCGTGTCGACCGGTGGCACATCATCGTCATCGTCGAACAGGATGCGTTCAGCCGCCCCGTCGAGATCGTCAAACTGGCCGCTCTTGAGTGCCCACAAAAAAGCCGCCAGTCCAAGCAGGCCCAGGAACAGCGCTGCTGGTATGAGCATGGCAAGCACGTCCATCAGCGCATCTCCTCATCATTGCCCGAAGGTCCCCGAGTGTCCGGCAGACCCATCCTGCCAAACCGCAGCCGCAACGCGTTGGCTGTTACCAGAATGGAGGAAGATGACATGGCAATGGCAGCAATAAGCGGCGTCACATAACCCGCAACCGCAATGGGCACGGCAATCGCATTGTAAGCAAGTGACAGCCCGAAATTCTCAAGCACAAGCCGTTGACTGCCCTGGGCCACATCCAGCGCCACAGTGACCGGCGCAAGCTCCTGCCCCTGAAACACAAGGTCCGCCGCTGCCTGACTGACATCCGCCCCTGAGGCCGGCGACATCGACACATGAGCCGCGGCAAGGGCCGGCGCATCATTGAGCCCGTCTCCTACCATCAGCACCTTTGCGCCATCAGCAGCAAGTGTCTCCAGCCTGGCAATCTTGTCCTGCGGCAGCAACCCGCCGGCAAAGTCATCAATGCCTGCCTCGCGCGCCACGGCATCCACGGTAGCCGCCCGGTCACCGGAGAGCAGAACAACAGCCATGTCACGCGCTTTCGCCCACTCAACAATAGCGGCCGCGTCGTCGCGTAAGCCATCTGAAAAGCCAAACCGCACCGGCGCTGCATCTCCCAGACGGAACCAGATTTCAGGCCCCGTCGCATCAGCCGCCGCGCCGTCCACACCACCAACAAAGTCGGCACTTCCAAGACGGGCGAAAACACCATCGATGGTTCCCATCAGCCCCTGACCGGGATGCTCACTCACATCGTCAGCGGTCGCCCCCGGCCCGGCGGTCTGAGCGAGCGCGCGGCCTAACGGATGCGTGCTCGCCCGCGCCAGCATGGCGGCTTTATCCAGCGCAGCTTCATCAACCGTTGACCGGTCAAGCTCAAGCCGTCCGTGGGTCAGCGTGCCCGTCTTGTCGAACACGAGCGTGTCGACTTCCGCCAGCCGCTCCAGCGCGTCCGACGACTTCAAGAGCACGCCGCGCGACAGCAACCTGCCGCTCGCCACCACATGGACCACCGGCACGGCAAGCCCAAGCGCGCAGGGGCACGTGATGATGAGCACCGCAATGGCAGTCTTCAGCGAACCGTCCCACGCCAGCCCGCCCAGCAGCATCCAGCCGATGAACGTGGCCGTAGCGAGAATGTGCACGGCAGGCGCATAGACCCGAGCCGCCCGATCAGCGATCCGCACAAACGTATCGCGCCCCTGCTCAGCCGCTTCCATGAGGCGGACAATCTCACTCAGCAACGTGTCCTCGTCGCCCTTGGTCACCCGCACCCGCAGCGGGCCGGACATGTTGAGCGTGCCGGCAAAGACTTCGTCCCCCGGTGCAACAGCCACCGGTGCGGTCTCGCCGGTGATAAGGCTTGTATCAAGATCCGAATGACCATCTTCGACCACGCCGTCAGCCGCAATCCGCTGGCCTGTGGCCACAGCCACAATCATGTCGGGTTTGAGGGAGTCAACCGGCATTGCCCGCGCGACACCGTCCGCGTCAATGATTGTTGCTGCATCTGCGCGCAGCGCCAGCAGGTTTTGTGCGGCAAGGGCCGCCCGGCCGCGCAACTTCATGACCAGCCTCCGGCCGCTCAGCAAGAAGAACAGCAGCATGATCGAGGCGTCGAAATAAACGTGCTTGGCCCCGGCAATCGTCTCCGCCAGGCTCATGGCCGTCGCCAGAAGCACCGCCAGTGAAATCGGCACATCCATGTTCATGGTCCCGACACGCAACGCCCGCACCGCCGAGCGAAAGAACGGCCGTCCGGAGTAAGCAATCGCGGGCATGGCGATGAGCCCGGAAATCCAGTGGAACATGTCGCGGGTAGCAGCCTCCATGCCGCCCGAGTGCCCGGCCCACACTGAGACCGATAGCAGCATGACGTTGGCAGCCGCAAAGCCCGCCACGCCCATGCAGGTGATGAGTTCTTTCTCGTCGCGCGCCTGCTGGGTTTCCAGTGTCTTGGGGTCATAAGGCCGAGCGCTATACCCGGCCACCACAACGGCAGCAACAATCTCGCGCGGGCGCACCAGCGCTTGCTCAAAGACAACCGTCAGGCGTTTGGTGGAGAGGTTAAGCCGCCCGTTGCTGACACCTTCAAGGCCGTTCACCGCGCGCTCGACACGCTTGACGCACCCGCCGCAATGGACGCCGTCCACAACGAAGTTGACGACAGACCCGCCATCCTCCAGCACCCGTACATAGGTGTCGGGAATGTCCGGAACGTCCTGTCCGAGTGTACCCGTCGGGCCAGATGCCGAGATGTCAGCCATCGCTCTCGCGGCCTCCTGCCCAGACGCGCTTTTCAAGAGAGTAGGGAGCGGCCTCACCACCTTCTACCGAGTCCCGCTCGAATAGCAGACGCATCTCCCAGTGGCCGCGCGCCGGCAATGCGGCCACAGCGCTATACACACCGGCATCCTGCTCTGCGAGCGGCACCACCACATCCTTGCCGCGCACAACAGGACGCCAGAATGTCAGCTCACCGCCAAGGCCGGAGAGTGCCGCACCATCGGCATCTACGACACGCACCGTGACGCGCGCTTCGGCACCGTCACCGCGTGCCGCGAAGTCTTCGGCGAATGTCACCTGCCAGCCCAGGGCCTGCTGCTGTGCCGCTGCTTCGATCCGCTCATTGTAATCCCGCCCGGTCTGATAGGCGTTTTGCGTTTCAATGCCCGAGAAGGTGGACAGCGCGATGTAGGTCATGATGCCGTTGCCCGTGAAAATCACGCCGAAGAAAGCCACCAGCGCACCCAATACGTGCCACCCGGTCCATCCGCGTTTCGTCCGTTGAGTTTTCTGCATTGCGACTTCAGACATCTTTCTACCGCCCCTCGGGCCCTCGGAAGGTTGTTGGATTTCGCACCGTGAGTCCATCGGACATGTCGGTGATCACAAACGCAATGTCAGCCTTGCCGTCTTCGAGTTGATCGAGACGGTCCGCTGGCAAAGACAGGAACAGCCGCACATTGCGCAACCGGTCTGACTGAACAGCAACAGACAATTCATCCAGACCGCTCTCGGTGAGGGTCGATATCGAGAAACCTTCGATCCCTTCAACCGTGACATTGAAGACGCGTTCTTCCGTCACCTTGTTGAGGATCTTCACCTCATACCCATTGCGCAGCGAGCCATCCGACAGCGTGACGAACAGCGGGTTGCGGTCCTTCAGCACGTTCACATCCAAAGGCGAACGCGTGATAAGTGCTGACAACATGATGGCGCCAACAACAACAATCAGTGCTGCATATAGGACCGTTCTTGGCCGCATGAGGTGCACCCGCATGGGCAAGTCTTTTGAGCGCCGGTCCTGATTGTCGAAATTGTCATAGGTGATCAGTCCGCGAGGACGCTCGATCTTGTCCATGATGTCGTTGCAGGCATCAATGCACAGCGCACATTGAATGCACTCAAGCTGGTCACCATCGCGGATATCGATCCCCATGGGACAAGCGACGACGCATTGCTTGCAGTCGATGCAGTCCCCGCGGCCGTCCCACGTGTCTCCCCTGTGGTGAGCGCCGCGCGGCTCACCGCGGTCCACGCGATAACTGACCAGAAACGATTGATCATCCACCAGCGCGCCCTGAATGCGCGGCCAGGGGCACATATAGGTACACACCTGCTCTCGGGCGAGGCCGCCGAGCATGTAAGTCGTCGCGGTAAAGACGCCGATAAACAGATAGGCCACCATGGGCGCATCAAGCGTCACGAGATCGCGCGCCAATGTCGGCGCATCGGCGAAGTAAAAGACCCATGCCCCGCCCGTCGCAACAGCAATCAGCAACCACACGGAATGTTTTGAAACTTTCTTGAAAAGCTTGCCGACGGACATCGGTGTTTTGGCGAGCTTCAGCCGCTTGTTGCGGTCACCCTCGATCATCCGCTCGACCATGATGAACAAATCCGTCCACACGGTCTGCGGGCAGGCATAGCCACACCAAACCCGGCCAAAAAGGGCCGTTGCCAGAAACAGGGCCAGCGAGGCGAGCACCAGCAGACCAGTAACAAAATAGATTTCCTGTGGCCAGATTTCGACGAAGAAGAAATAGAACCGTCGCCCCGGCATATCCAGCAACACGGCCTGGTCCGGTGCGTTCGGCCCGCGATCCCAGCGGATCCAGGGGAGGATGTAGTAGATGCCGAGTGTGACCGCCATCATCACCCATTTGATATTGCGGAACAGCCCGTGCACCAGCTTGGGGTGAATGGCCCGGCGGCTTGCATAGAGGGAGCGCGAGGCAGCGGAATTCACCGCCTCAACATCATGCTGCTCGACCTTCTCGTGCGCCCTGGCCGAAATGGCGCCCGTCACATTGGCGGCAGCTTCCTGCGCCAATTGCGCAAGACCATTGGGCGACCCGCCACCCGCCACACCGGCTGTATCGTCAGTTGCAGACATTCACGTCCCTCCTAGCCGGGACCAACACCGCTCCACATCTACAGGGGACATCACGCCGGGCCTCCCCACCCGGTCATCCGCCTACAGACAGTTTAACAATCAGGTGCCTATTCCCCGCCACCCAGCGAGTGCACATAGAGCGCCAGCTTCGCGATGGTGGCTTCGTCAAGTCGCCCCTGCCAAGCGGGCATGACGCCACGCCGGCTGTGGGCAATTGACGCATAGATGGCGTCTTCGTCGCCCCCATAAAGCCAGATGGCATCCGTCAGGTTGGGCGAGCCAAGCTCCTGGTTCCCCTGGCCGTTTTCCATGTGACAGACCACGCACTGAGCCGCGTAGAGTTCACGGCCGCGTAACGCCGCATCCACATCGGCCTCACGGCCGGACAGCTGCAACACATACTGGGTGGTGTCGCTGACTTCCGCCTGCGTGAAGATGCCATCATCCAAAAACCTGGGCATGTCGTTGAGCCGTGTGTCGTCATCCGCTTCCCAGCGGATGCCATGGCGCAGCGTGTAGCGGATATCTTCGAGCGTGCCGCCCCACAGCCATACATCATCATTTAGGTTCGGATAGCCCACAAAGCCCTGGGCACCGCGTCCATGACAGGCCGAGCAGTTGTCGCCGAAAGCGCTCTCACCGCCGGCAAGGGCGACCGAATGCAGCTCCGGGTTACCCGGCACATCGTCGAGGTCACCGGCCAGAATCTGGTCGTCATAAACCCTCAAGGCCGCCTGAGCCTGTTCAACCTGTTCCGTCACGACCGCACGCTGGGAGTATCCCAGAAAGCCTGCTGTGTAATTGGTGGCCAGCGGCCATGCCGGGTAGAGCACCCAATAGCCGACGGCCCACAAGATGCAGGCATAGAAGGTGTAGAGCCACCACTTGGGCAGTGGATTATCCAGCTCCCGGATGCCGTCCCACTCGTGATCCGTGGTTTCAACACCCGTGTAGTCATCGACGAACCGATCTTCATCGGTGGTCTTGTTTTCGGTGTTGTCACTCATTTGGACTGCCCCCTGTCTGTCGGGCCTTCATTGGCAATCAGGTCATCATCCAGCGGCGACATCGCCGCCTCGTCGAAGCGTTTCTTGTTTCCCGGCCACAGCGCGTAGGCAATGACACCGATGAAACCGGCAAACAGCATCACCAGACCGATGGCGCCGCCGATACCTCTGATTTCGTCATAAGACATCTGTCGGTCTCCCTAGCGCAGGTTCTCGCCCTCAGCCTGATAGGCTGAGAAGTCAACGAGAGTGCCGAGCATCTGCATGTAAGCGATCAGGGCATCAAGTTCGGAAATCATGTCCGGGTTGCCGTCAAAGTCGCGGATCTGCGCCTTGGGGTAGCGCGCCAGCAGCGCGTCATAGTCGTCCCCAAATGGCTCAACCTGTGCCTTGATGTCAGACTCGGCTGCTTCAACCATCTCATCCGTATACGGCACACCGACCATGCGGTTGGCCTTCAGATGATCCGCAAAGCCGCCATAGTTGAGCGGCGTTGTCGCGAGGAACGGATAGTTCGGCATGATGCTCTCAGGCACCACCGCCCGCGGGTCCGCCATATGCAGCACGTGCCAGTCATCGGAGTACTTGCCGCCAAGGCGCGCAAGGGCCGGACCTGTCCGCGTGGAGCCCCACTGGAAGGGGTGGTCATACATGCTTTCCGCCGCCAGCGAGTAGTGGCCGTAGCGCTCTACTTCGTCGCGCAGGGACCGGATCATCTGGCTGTGGCAGCTGTAGCAGCCTTCACGGATGTAGATGTTACGGCCCGCAAGCTCCAGCGGTGAGTAGGGCCGCATTCCCTCCACTTCCTCGATCGTCGAGTTGAGGAAGAACAAGGGAGCGATCTGGACAATACCGCCGATGGAGACGACCAGCAGAATGCCGATCGTCAAAATCAGGGAGTTGCGTTCAAGGGTCGCGTGACTGAACCAAGACATAGTGCCTGCCCTCCCTATGCCGGTGCCGCAACCAGCTCGCCCTGTGGGGCGCGGCCGGCTGTTGCATCAAGGGGTTCGCTCGCGCGGATTTCACCCTTGGCGGTTTTGTACAGATTGTAAGCCATGATCAGCGAGCCGCCGACGAACAGCGCACCGCCCAGGGCCCGGCTCACAGAGAACGGATGCATCGCTTCCACGGTCTCAACGAAGGAGTACTCAAGGAAGCCAAGCTCATCATAGGCCCGCCACATCAGGCCCTGCAGAATGCCCGACACCCACATGGAGGTGATGTAGAGCACGATGCCCAGCGTCGCGACCCAGAAGTGCCACTCCACCAGTGCGAGTTAATAGAGCCGCTGACGGCGCCACACCCACGGCGTGAGACAATAAAGAGCCCCGAAGCTCACAAAGCCGACCCAGCCCAGCGCACCGGAATGCACATGACCGATGGTCCAGTCCGTGTAGTGCGACAGACCGTTCACAGCCTTGATGCTCATCAGCGGACCTTCAAAGGTGCTCATGCCATAGAAGGCAACGGACACCACCAGCATCCGGATCACAGGGTCCGTCCGCAGTCGGTCCCAGGCGCCCGCAAGTGTCATCAGTCCGTTGATCATGCCGCCCCATGACGGCATCCACAGCATGATGGAGAAGGTGGCTCCCAGCGTCTGCGCCCAGTCCGGCAGCGCCGTGAAGTGAAGGTGGTGCGGACCCGCCCAGATATAGAGGAAGAGCAGCGCCCAGAAGTGAATGATCGACAGGCGGTAGGAATAGACCGGCCGCTCGGCACGCTTGGGAATGAAGTAGTACATCAGCCCCAGGAAGCCGGCAGTGAGGTAAAAGCCCACCGCGTTGTGGCCGTACCACCACTGGGTCATGGCGTCCTGAACACCGGACATCAGGATGTAGGACTTGTCACCCGTGAACGAGACCGGCACCGCCAGATTGTTGACGATGTGCAGCATGGCAATCGTCACGATGAACGCGAGGTAGAACCAATTGGCCACATAGATATGCGGGTCCCGGCGGCGCCACAGGGTACCGAGGAACACCAACAGATAGACGACCCAGACAACCGTCAGCCACAGGTCGATATACCACTCAGGCTCTGCATATTCCTTGGACTGGGTAATGCCGAACACATAGCCCGTCGCCGCCAGCACGATGAACAGCTGATAGCCCCAGAATACGAACCACGGCGCAATGTCACCCGCCAGCCGCGCCTTGCAGGTGCGCTGCACCACATAGAACGACGTGGCGATCAGGATGTTGCCGCCAAAGGCAAAGATCACAGCCGACGTATGCACCGGACGCAGCCGCCCGAAATTCAGCTCTGCAATACCGGTGAGCAGTCCGGGATAGGCAAGTTGAACCGCAATCACCAGACCAACCACGACCCCGACACCACCCCAGAACGTGGAAGCAATCACGCCCCAGCGGACGACGGCGTCGTTGTACTGCACACCATCAGGCGCGCGTTGTGTCGGCCCGCGCTTGAGAAAATCAAAGTGCCGGTCGCCGATCCACATCACCGCCAAAAGGCAGAACACCGTAATAAGGCCGCCATGCAGCATCATCGGACCGCTTGGCGCACCAGCCATCACAAAGATGCCTAGAAACGCACCAAGGAAAAAAAGCGCGATGGCGCCCCAGCCCATGAGTGTCAGTCGTCCGTCATCCAAAATCGGAGGTTCAGGAGTGTTGGTATGCGTCATGACCCGTCTTGCCCCACATCATTAATGCGCCCCATCGCCGGTCATGGACGAACGGGCTGTTATGTAACGCTATGTGCAGGACCAGCAGGGGTACAACATTGATATCGGTCAAATGAGCGCAAGAGTCGCACTTGGGCCGCAGCATATTTTTCGCCGCGTTATGCGCCAAATTCCGCCTAATCCCGGCTGCACCGCGCGAAACGTCAACAAGGTCAAGGCCCAAGGCCAATTCCCTGGCCAATACTCAGGTTTGTGAATGCAATGCTGCATGAAGAGCAGCGCGAAATTGCCGCAGTTCATCATCCCGTGTCTGAAACGCGGCTGGCATTGTCAGAAGAAAGAGGCGCCCCGCCGCGCGCCGTGCCCACTCACGCTCAGTGGCCGACAGCCCCAAGGTAGACCAACACCACACCGGCCACCAATGCGAACACACCCCACACACGGATGAAGTTTCCGCTCAAAAGCGGATTCATCAGGCGCATGAAGGATGACCCCAGGGCCACGAACACCAGTCCTTCGAGCACCGCCAATGCGGAGAGTATCGTGATGAAGGTTTCAAGGGCTGTGTCAATCTTGTGGTGCGCCACCAGCAATACGGCGCCGATAAAGAACACCAGAATGCCACAGACAAAAGACAGTGCCTCGCTGTCACGCAGTTCCGTCATCACCCGGCGGCCGCGCTCCGGCGTCGCCAGAAACGCAATACCGGCAGCAATCGCGTAGAGCCCAAATCCAAGGGCAATGGCTTCCGTCATCATGGGATTTGCTCCGCTATTGATTGATATGCTTCAACCCTAGCGGCTCACCCTAACGCGCCCGAACTCGCCTGTCAGCGCAAGACCCTGTCAGCGCGCGTAGCGCTTGGCGATCAGATGATCGAGCGACAGCACACCCGGACCACGAATAATGAGGTACAGCATGCCCACTGCCCACAGCAGCTGCAGGTTCCACGCACCAGGATAGACGAATGTCTGAATGACAGCCGTCATCACCAGCAGGCCGAGCGCTCCAAAGCGGGTGCCGAGGCCCAGGATCAGCATGATCGGGAACACGTGCTCGGCAATGGTGCCCAGAACCGCCGCCCAGTCAGATGGGATGAGTGGCAATGCATATTCATGCTCAAACAGGAAATAGGTAGAGTCCTTGATGCTGAAGCCATCCACCTTCAAGCGGGCCGACGTCCAGAAGACGCCCGCGACGCCTACACGGGCTGCAACCGCAACAATCCATTCCGGCAGAGACGACAGAAAAGCAACAAAAGTCGCGATCAGCTGCACGACAGGGTGGGCATCGGTATCGGCGGAAGTTGCCATGTGGCTCTGTGTCATGAGTTTGTCCCTTCGGCTGCACCCTGAGCCGCAGGCGGCAGAATAAAGCTGCCCGCATTCAGGAGTTCGGCAAAAATCATCTGCGGATCGCTGGTTGTGTCGGTGTCATCCGCTTCCTCTTCAAAGGCAGCGATCAAAGCCCGCCCCAGCGTGGCGCCACCCTGCACGGCACACAAAAAGGCAAAGGCCGCGGGCGATACCCGCCGCACTTCAACCTGCGCTTGCGGGCGGACCACAAAAATCCGTTCATTGCGGTCACCTTCCGCGATGGTCAGATGACCGTCATGCCCGGTTTGATTGGCCTGCCATATCCGCGACACCGGGTAGGGTGACATCAACAACTGATGCGCGGGCACAAGTCCGAGGACCAGTTGATCCAACGCCTGTTCACCATGCGCAGCCACGTAGGCTTGCAGGTCCTGCGCGGTCACGGGCGTCGCGTCCGCGCCGTGATAGACCCGGTGCCAGGCATGTTCGAGGCGGGCGACATCCGGCAGATAGGGCAAACTGCGTACCGGTTCAAAGCTCACCAGGAATCCGGCAAAGTCAGGCGCATAGCCAATCAGCGACGCCTGCCGTGGCAGGGCATCCGGCGCTCTCCTGTCCAGGTAGGCCCTGGCCGCAGCCCTGAAGAACTCCTCACCCACCAGGCGCTGACATACGGGATAAAGCGCAGCGAGCGCGTCCGTCAGACTGGAGGCCACATTGTTGCGATAGACATCAAGGCGCGCGCGGTGTGGCAGCGGTTCGGAACCAACACATCCAAGGTCGAGCAAAACCTGTCCATCTGCGGGGTCACGTAGCGACGCGGCAAAGGTGCGTTGGAGTTCAGCCAGCCGGGACATGGCTCACCTCCACTTGCTGAGTGGTAGCCAAAGACGTGTTTAGAACACCTCGCGCCGTAGCCACTTCTGAAACGAGCGCACTCAGGGCGGGCACATCCTGGTCCCACTCAATCAGCGTTGGCCGCGGGCCCGCGCGCATCATCAGCGCTTCGTACAAATCCCAGACTTCCTGCGACGGCGCCGACCCATGATCATCAATTTTCAGGGTCACACCATTGCGGTCATCATCGGAATGTCCGGCAAGGTGAATTTCACCAATAGCATCCACGTTGAATGCATCCAGGTAGTCGTGTGCGGAGAGCTGCAGGTTATGCGCGCTCACCACCACGTTGTTGATATCGAGAAGAAGGCCGCAGCCGGTTCGGCGCGCCATTTCAGCGAGAAACTCCGTCTCCGGAATATCGCTTTCTTCAAAGGTCAGATAGTTGGATGGGTTTTCAATCAGGATGGAACGTCCAATTGCATCCTGCGTCTGCGCAACGTGCTGGCAAACAATGTCGAGCGCTTCAGAGGTTAGCGCGACCGGCAGCAGATCGTTGAAATAAGCCCCGTCACTCTCGCACCAGGCCAGATGCTCTGATACCAGCGCAGGCTGATAGCGATGAACCAGCTCTCTTAGCTGGCCCAGATGCTCTGGGTTCAGCCGCTGAGCACCACCGATCGACAGGCCGATGCCATGAACGGATAGTGCAAACTGGTCGCGAATTGCCGTGAGATAACGATGCGGCGCACCGCCCTGGCCAAAATAGTTCTCGGCATGAACCTCGAAGAAGTCCACGTCAGCACCGTCCTTCAGAATCTCCTGATAGTGCTGCGGCTTCAACGACGTTCCGGCAGAGGCCGGCTTGATAGTCGAAAACTCGGGTGTGGTTGGAGCGTGGGAAGACTGCCCGGATGGCCACAAAGATGCATTTGTCGCGAGGGGGGTGCGACCCGCAGCGGGGGTATGGGCTGCGTACATCTCAGGGGGATGGGCCATCCGGGACATGCTTCGTACTCTTTTGCTTGGATAAAGTGAGGATCAGCGATCAACCCTTACGCAGGGATGTTGCTGTCGCTGTCTTCAAGTGAGCCATTGCCGAATGGTGTTTCGATGCTCGTGCAAGTGCCGGCAGGAACAAGCGTCCAGGCGTTGGACTGATAATCGATGGTGGATGTGCCCTGGCAGGATGTGCCGGGACCAGCAGCGCAATCGTTTTCGCCCGCAAGGGAAACGCCGAAGCACTTTTCCATGTCTTCAGCGGCGGCTGGCGTCGCGGTCAGTGCGCCCATTGTAAGGGCTGCGGAAAGAGCGCCGGCAGCAGCAAAAGCGGCGGTGGATGCATTCTTCATTGGGTGTCTCCATGACTTGGGTATGAGGTGTGTCGATAGGCGTGTTCTCGGTGTTCCCACCGCACGCCTAAGGTCGGAGAACCCGGGCCAAAAAGGAACTCACGAAGCCGTCGCGCCACCTCAAACGCCTGTGATGACTGAGACAGGCACACCAAAGCCGCAGATAGCTGCACTTTTTTGGAAATGGTGTTGGGAACAAGTTGGGAAATTTGTGCGCAAGAGGCCCGTGAACCGGACAAACGCGGCGGGGGACACCGCCGGCTCACGAGCACCCTTGCGACAATTCGACAGTGCCAAATCGGCAGAAAATAAGGAAATCACGTCCTGCGTGAGGGTGCTCAAACCGGTGTGAGGCCGCGTGAACACGTTCGTTAACCCTGTTTTCGCAAGGTTTTCAGTCGATTCTTGGGCCGATTCAGCAAGAACCACCGGGAAAATTAACCTTGGAGCCCGTCGAAAAAGGTCATCATTCCTGACCTTGATTCATCGGGTCCCTCTCTGGCAATATCCCCCGGCTTTGAGAGTGCTTGGTGTATGTATCTGAGCAAGCGCTCCAATGCGTGGGCAAAAAGGTCCGCCAACTCAAATGAGCGGCAGCCTGGCTGAGGACCTCCATGTGAGAGCGACCCTGTCAGGTTCACCTTGTACGCCCTCACGGCACAGGCTTTCGTAGTCGCGCCCCTCAAACGAGCACACTCAGGCTCGCCACTGAAAAGGGGGACGGCTCATGTACGAAAGCCCCAAGGTCAATTTGCGACAAGGCGGCGTTCCGGCCGACCCGCGTCCTCTTCAGTCCCGGTGTTCTCGGGGCACAAAGTAAGGGACGGGCCAATCCGGTGACGTTGATTGTCGTGTGAACTTTTCGGCCCAGATCATGGGCGCACCCTTTTGGAGGCAACCCTCTTGGGGGCGAAAAGACTACGGGTTGAATTTTGAGGGCCTGCGCTGACATCGGCGCAACGTCCCGCAGTTTGAGAGGTTTGGCGGCATGACAAAGACCACCAACGGTCAGTTCCGTCCGGCAGGGCTACCCGCAGCGCAGGGCATGTATGACCCGCGCAATGAGAAAGACTCCTGCGGCATTGGCTTCGTTGCCAACATCAAGAACAAGAAGACCCACAAGACCGTTCGGGACGGCCTGTCGATCCTCTGCAACCTCGAGCATCGCGGCGCCGTCGGCGCAGACCCCAAGGCAGGCGACGGTGCCGGCATTCTGATTCAGATGCCCGACGCTTTCCTGCGCGCTGTAACCGCTGATCTCGGCTTCACGCTTCCTGCGGAAGGCGACTACGCCGTTGCGCACTTCTTCCTGCCACAGGAAGAAGACCGCCGTGCCCATGTCATCAAGCGCGCCGAGGAAACCATCACGAACGAAGGCCAGAAGGTACTGGGCTGGCGCGATGTGCCCGTCGACAATTCGGACCTCGGCTATTCGGTGATTCCAACCGAACCGCATCACATGCAGCTCTTTATCGAGCGCGGTGACAATTGCGCTGATCAGGATGCGTTCGAGCGCAAGCTCTTCGTTATTCGCAAGCAGGTATGGAACAGCCTCCTTGAAGAAGACGCCACCATGGCAGCCGACGTGTACATCACGTCCATGTCGTCACGCGTGCTCAACTACAAGGGCATGCTGCTCTCAGACCAGGTCGGCAAGTACTATCTCGACCTGTCAGACGAACGCATGGTCTCCGCCCTGGCCCTTGTTCACCAGCGCTTTTCGACAAACACCTTCCCCACATGGAGCCTGGCACAGCCGTTCCGCATGATTTGCCACAATGGTGAAATCAACAACATGCGCGGCAATGTCAACTGGATGGCCGCCCGCAAAGGCCCCATGCAGTCAGACGTGCTGGGCGAAGACCTGGACAAGATCTGGCCGCTGACCGTTGAAGGCCAGTCTGACTCAGCGTGCT
The DNA here is from genome assembly GCA_050042885.1 of Candidatus Phaeomarinibacter sp. Taxonomy (GTDB): domain Bacteria; phylum Pseudomonadota; class Alphaproteobacteria; order CGMCC-115125; family CGMCC-115125; genus Pyruvatibacter. Next base: position 7,784 of record JBHJJF010000081.1, on the reverse strand, counting down.
TCGACAATGCGCTCGAACTTCTGGTAAGGGGCGGCTACTCGCGCGCTCACGCCATGATGATGATGATCCCCGAAGCCTGGGCCGGTCATGCGCTGATGGATTCCAAGCGCCGCGCTTTCTACGAGCACCACGCTGCCCTGATGGAACCATGGGACGGCCCCGCCGCCATGGCCTTCACCGACGGCCGGCAGATCGGCGCCACGCTGGACCGCAATGGCCTGCGCCCAGCCCGCTACTTCGTCACCGATGATGATCACGTGATTCTTGCGTCCGAAATGGGCGTTCTTCCGTATCCGGAAGACCGCATCGTCGAGAAGTGGCGTCTGCAGCCTGGCAAGATGCTGCTCATCGACCTTGAAGAAGGCCGGATCATCTCCGACGAAGAGATCAAGGATCAGCTGTCCTCCATGGAGCCCTATCAGGAGTGGCTCGACAAGGCGCAGATCAATGTCGAAGACATGCCGGACATCGGCGGCAACCCGCCGCAGCCAAACGTGCCGCTGCTCAAGCGTCAGCAGGCGTTCGGCTATACACAGGAAGATATCAGGACCCTGATGACCCCCATGGCCGCCACTGGTCAGGAAGCCATCGGCTCCATGGGCACCGACACGCCCATCGCGGTCCTGTCTGACAAGTCAAAGTCGCTGTTCAACTATTTCCAGCAGAACTTTGCCCAGGTGACCAACCCACCGATCGACCCGATCCGCGAAGAACTGGTGATGAGCCTCGTCTCCTTCATCGGTCCGCGGCCGAACCTGCTCGACCTGCACAAACAGGGCGAAATGCGCCGTCTTGAAGTGCGCCAGCCGATCCTCCGCAATGAGGACTTGGAAAAGATCCGCGCCATCGGCGACATCGCCGACAATGCCTTCCAGACCAAGACCCTGGACACGACCTTTGCCGCAGACCGCGGCGCCGACGGCATGAAGCCCGCGCTCGATGCCCTGTGCGAACGCGCAGAACGGGCCGTCAATGAAGGCTTCAACATCATCATCCTGTCAGACCGGCTGGTGAGCGAAGACCGTGTGGCAATCCCGTCCCTGCTGGCAACCTCCGCCGTGCATCACCACCTGATCCGCAAGACATTGCGGACTCGGGTGGGCCTTGTGGTGGAAACCGGTGAAGCCCGCGAAGTGCATCACTTCTGCGCGCTGGCAGGTTACGGCGCGGAAGCCATCAACCCGTATCTGGCCTTTGAAAGCATGATCGCCAGCAAGGCGCAGCTGGGCGAAGACCTGGACGATGCCACCATCAAGTCCCGCTTCATCAAGGCGGTGAACAAAGGCATTCTCAAGGTCATGTCCAAGATGGGCATCTCCACGTACCAGTCCTATTGCGGGGCGCAGATCTTTGACGCGGTCGGCCTGTCGACGGAATTCGTGCACGAATACTTCCGCGGCACCGCCACCAACATCGAAGGTGTCGGCCTTGCGGAAGTCGCGGAAGAAACCGTGCGCCGTCACCTGCGTGCTTTCTCGTCAGACCCCGTGCTGAAAAGCGCCCTATCCGTCGGCGGCGAGTACATGCAGCGCATCCGCGGCGAAGACCACGCCTGGACGGCTGAGTCGGTCGCAGACCTGCAGCATGCGGTCCGCGGCAACAGCCAGGACAAGTACAACGCCTTTGCCGAAGCGATGAACGATCAGTCCAAGCGGCTGATGACCATTCGCGGCCTGTTCCGTCTCAAGTCAGCCGAAGAGCTGGGGCGCACACCCGTCTCTATCGATGACGTGGAACCCGCGAAGGACATCGTGAAGCGCTTTGCGACAGGAGCCATGTCGTTTGGTTCCATCAGCCGCGAAGCCCACACCACGCTGGCAACAGCCATGAACCGCATCGGCGGCAAGTCCAACACCGGTGAAGGGGGCGAGGAAGTGGATCGCTTCACGCCGCTGGCCAACGGCGACAGCATGCGCTCCGCCATCAAGCAGGTCGCGTCAGGCCGCTTCGGTGTGACGGCTGAGTATCTCGCCAACGCGGACATGATCCAGATTAAGATGGCCCAAGGCGCCAAGCCCGGCGAAGGCGGCCAGCTGCCCGGCCACAAGGTCGACGCCGTCATCGCCAAGGTGCGCTACTCAACCCCGGGCGTGGGTCTCATCTCCCCGCCCCCGCACCACGACATCTACTCAATCGAAGATCTCGCACAGCTGATCTACGACCTGAAGAACGTCAATCCCGCCGCCGCGATCTCCGTGAAGCTCGTGTCTGAGGTCGGCGTCGGCACCGTTGCTGCCGGTGTCTCCAAGGCCCGCGCGGACCACGTGACGATCTCAGGCTTTGAAGGCGGCACCGGGGCCTCCCCGCTGACCTCCATCAAGCATGCAGGCTCTCCGTGGGAACTCGGCATTGCCGAAACCCACCAGACGCTGGTCGCTAACGGCCTGCGCGGCCGCATCGCCGTCCAGGTGGATGGCGGTCTGCGCACAGGCCGTGACGTTGCCATCGGCGCATTGCTGGGGGCGGATGAATTCGGCTTCTCAACCGCGCCGTTGATCGCGGCAGGCTGCATCATGATGCGCAAGTGCCACCTCAACACCTGCCCCGTCGGCGTTGCGACCCAGGATCCCGTCCTGCGCAAGCGCTTTGTCGGTCTGCCCGAGCACGTTGTGAACTACTTCTTCTATGTGGCGGAAGAACTGCGCGCCATCATGGCAGAAATGGGCTTCACTCGGCTGGAAGACATGACCGGCCAGATGGATGCGTTGGATCAGACAGAAGCCGTCGCTCACTGGAAAGCAGAAGGTCTGGACGTCTCCAAGCTCTTTGCCCGCCCTGCGGACAAGGACGGCGTCGCCATCCGCCACTCCGAACAGCAGAATCACCCGATCCACGACATCCTGGACCGTAAGCTCATCGAGCAGGCCAAGCCTGCCATCGAGAGCGGCACCGCTGTCACCATCGACACTGGCATCAACTCCATGGACCGGTCCGCCGGCGCCATGCTGTCGGGCGAAGTCGCCAAGCATCACGGCCACAAGGGTTTGGCCGAAAACACCATCTCCGTAAAACTCACCGGCACCGCCGGGCAAAGTTTTGGCGCATGGCTGGCCCATGGGGTGAGCTTCGAGCTTGCCGGTGAAGCCAATGACTATGTGGGCAAGGGCCTCTCAGGTGGACGCCTGGTCATCTACCCGCACCCGGACGCCAAGATCGTGCCGGAGAAGAGCATCATCGTCGGCAACACGGTGCTCTACGGTGCCATCACCGGCGAATGCTACTTCCGCGGTGTCGCAGGCGAACGCTTTGCCGTGCGCAACTCCGGCGCCATCGCCGTTGTGGAAGGCACGGGCGACCATTGCTGCGAATACATGACCGGCGGTGTTGTGGTTGTGCTGGGTGAAACCGGCCGCAACTTCGCAGCCGGCATGTCCGGCGGCATCGCCTATGTGCTGGACGACGCTGGTGACTTTGAACGCCGCTGCAACCTCTCCATGGTTGAACTCGAGCACATCACGGCGGAAGACGATGCCATGGAGCGCATGGGGCACCAGGGCGGTGATCTTGAGACCCACGGCCGTGTCGACGTCAATTCAGACATGACCCGGTTTGACGCAGAACGCCTGCGTCAGCTGATCGAGAACCAGGCGGACTACACGGGCTCGGCCCGCGCCCGCGACATTCTCGACAACTGGGAAACCTATCTGCCGAAATTTGTGAAGGTGATGCCGGTCGACTACCGCCGCGCGCTGGAAGAAATGAAGGCGTCAAACCAGAACACCGCGACGCAGTTCAAGGCCGCAGGCGAGTAAGCCCGCGCTCACGAACTCCGCGCCACGAAACGACTAAAGACTGTGAAGGATAAGCCAGATGGGTAAAGTCACCGGCTTTCTTGAGATCGACCGTCAGGACCGCACAAACGCACCGGCCTCAGACCGCGTGCGCCACTTCCGCGAGTTCGTCATCCCCATGTCCGAAGAGGGCGTCAAGAACCAGGCCGCCCGCTGCATGGATTGCGGCATCCCCTATTGCCACAATGGCTGCCCGGTGAATAACCAGATCCCGGATTGGAATGATCTCGTCTATTCCGAAGACTGGGAGGAAGCCGCCCGCAACCTCCACTCCACAAACAACTTCCCGGATATGACCGGCCGCATCTGCCCCGCCTCGTGCGAGGCTGCCTGTACGCTCTACCTCATCGACGAACCGGTGACTATCAAGAGCATCGACTGCGCCGTCGCCGACCTGGCCGCTGAAGCAGTCTGGAGCCAGCCGCAGGTGCCCGCCGTCAAAACCGGCAAGACCGTCGCCGTCGTCGGCTCCGGCCCCGCCGGCATGGCCTGCGCCCAGCAGCTTGCCCGTGCCGGCCATGACGTCACTCTTTTCGAGAAGAACAACAAGGCCGGTGGCCTGATGCGCTACGGCATTCCCGACTTCAAGATGGAAAAGCACGTCATCGACCGCCGCATTGAGCAGATGACCGCTGAAGGCGTCACGCTCAAGACCGGCGTTCATGTGGGCGTCGACGTCACAACGGACGACCTGATGAAGGACTTTGACGCTGTGGTGCTGTCAGGCGGCGCTGAAAAGCCCCGCGACCTGCCCATCGAAGGCCGTGACCTTGATGGCGTACACTTCGCCATGGATTTCCTGCCCCAGCAGAACCGCCGCAATGGCGACGAGCATCTGGGCAACGTCGCTCCAATCCTCGCCGGCGGGAAGCGCGTGGTGGTGATCGGTGGTGGCGACACAGGCTCTGACTGCATCGGCACATCCTTCCGCCAGGGAGCCGTCTCGGTCACCCAGCTGGAAATCATGCCGCAGCCGCCGGAAAAAGAAGATAAGCTGATGACGTGGCCTAACTGGCCGCTGAAATTCCGCACGTCCTCCAGCCAGGCCGAAGGCGCCGACCGCGACTTTGCCGTCATGACTGCCAAGTTCAACGGCGAAGACGGGCACGTCACGTCACTTACCTGCGTCAAGGTCGATGACAAGATGCAGAAGATCGAAGGCAGCGAATTCGAGATCAAGGCAGACCTCGTGCTCCTCGCCATGGGTTTCGTCAGCCCTGTCCACGAAGGCATGATTGAAAACCTGAACCCGGAAATGGACCAGCGCGGCAACGTCAAGGCCGACACCGAAGGCGACAACAGCTACAAGACCTCCGTCGACAAGCTCTACGCCTGCGGCGACATGCGCCGCGGCCAGTCCCTGGTCGTCTGGGCCATCCGTGAAGGCCGCCAGTGCGCCCATACGGTCGACAAGGCCCTGATGGGATCGACAACGCTGCCGCGGTAGCGCGACCTACAGTCAAGAATGCAAAAGCCCTTCAGCGATTCTGGAGGGCTTTTCTTTTTGCAATCTTCCTGTTCTGTCACCCCGTGGCTCGACCACGGGGTGACAGAACATCACGACAAGCCCAAGCGGACCGCCCCTGGATTCCGCGATCAAGCCGCAGAATGAAAAGTCTTGTGATCTACCTCAACCCGTGTCCCCGGCCTTGATCCGGGGCCTACTCGCTTTTCATCTTGCTGACGGGCCGAAGATCAGGTGAACGGCCTCGCCGTGTAGTCCGCCCACGTTGCGGATTGGCCGTCCGGAGAGTGGACCCCGGATCAAGTCCGGGGATACGGAGTTGGAAAACGGCGTTGGAGACTACTCCGCCACCCCACCGCGCAAATCCTCAGGCGGCTCGCCCTGCTTGAGCCCTCGTACGAACGCATCGAAATCGTCCCATGTAGCATCATGCAGCGCGGTGACGCTTTCATCCATGAGCGTGAACAGTTCGGTCATGCCGTTCTTTTCCATCTGCTCGTGCCACGCTTCGCTCACCGCAATCACCGTGTCTTCCACAGGGCCAATCGGCAGGCCGCGCACATAGTTCACCAGCGAGGCCGAGTGAAACAGCGCCAGGATGAACATGCCGAACAGCATGCCGTACAACGCGCGCTTGAATGTCTTTGTGGTCTCGTTTTCCGCGTTCAGGGACGCCTTGGGCTTCATTTCAAAGCCGGGCTCGTAGGCGTCGGCTTCCGGATCGATATGTTCCATCATGTCTGAGCCTCCTCCCTAGAACTGGAAATAGATGAATGGGGCAACGCCCTCAGGCGCCATGGCCTCAATGGCCAGAATGCCAAAGCCGAACATCAAACCCAAGCCCGGCCATGGCGCGCGCTGCAACAAACGACCCGCCCCGTTTGCCCAGTTGGACGGCAGGAACTGACCGGCCAGCGAGAAGGCAACCAGCCCCACAATAAATGGCGTCGCGAACTGCGCTGGCTGCGACCAGTCGAAGATACCGATCACATAGTCCCACGCGCCTGAGAATGTCGGCGCCCGGAAGAATATCCACGCAAAGCACACAAGGTGGAACGTCACGATGATGCCCATCACCGTGGCGAACGAGTTCTGAATGCTGCGGCCCAGCCCCAGGAAGAACGCCACAAACCCGCCGCCATAGCCGTTGGCATCCTTGTTCAACTCTTCCCAGCGCTTGGTCAGCGCCCGCTCGACCCCCAGCATCGCCCCGTGGAACGCGCCCCAGAACACGAACGTCCACGCCGCCCCGTGCCAGATGCCACCAAGGAACATGGTCAGGAACAGATTGCGATAGGTCTTGAACGTCGACCCACGGCTGCCACCCAGCGGAATGTAGAGATAGTCCCGCAGCCAGGTGGACAGCGAGATATGCCATCGCCGCCAGAATTCCTGCAGCGACGCCGAGCGGTACGGATGGTCAAAGTTGCGCGGGAAGCGATAGCCCAGAAGCGCAGCCACGCCGATGGCAATGTCAGAGTACGCCGAAAAGTCACAATAGATCTGCACGGCATAGGCATAGACACCCAGCAGCAAGTCACCGCCGCCAAAGGCTGTGGGATCAAAGAACACATGATCCACCACTTCCGTCGCTAGGTAGTTGGCAATCACCATCTTCTTGAACAGACCGACAAGAATGAGCACCACGGCGAGAGACGCCATGCGGCGGCTTACATGTGGCGTGCGTTCAAGCTGCGGCAGGAAATGGGCAGCACGGACGATCGGCCCGGCCACCAGCTGCGGAAAGAAGGAGATGTAAAGGAAGATATCCAGCACCGACCGGGACGCATCCACATGACGCCGATAGACATCAACGAGATAGGAGATGCCCTGGAACGTGAAGAACGAAATACCGACCGGCAGGATCACTTCCAGGAACGGCAAGTCTCTCTCGATACCCAGCGTGGTGAGAATGTCCGCCAGAGAGTCGAGGAAGAAGCCGTAATACTTGAAGAAGCCGAGCACACACAGGTTGAGCGCAACGGCGATGCCCAGCACCCATTTGCGCGTGACGCCATCATTCAGGCCACCGATGATGCGGCCCGCCGCATAGTTCAGCAGTGAGGAGCCGGCAAGCAGCAGCGTAAAACGCCAGTCCCAGTAGCCGTAAAAGAAGTAGGAGGCGAAGACGAGCACCAGCTTGCGCGCATCCATGTCCCGCCGCAGTTCCCATGCAACAAGGAACACGATGACGAAGAACAGCGCAAAATCCAGTGTCGGAAACAGCATGCCCGAGCGCGTCTCATTTGGGACAACGCGCCGTGAAACGGGTCAAACCGCACCACAAGCGTTAATCCCTGGTTACCCCTGAGCCCGAACTGTCCCGATCTGGAACAGACGGACCCTCCCTATCCCCAAGCCTTGCCACAAACGCGCCATTCAGCGCCTCAAACAGCGCTGTTGCCGAGGCTTTGTAGCCTTCGCCTGTCAGGTGAACATGGTCCGGCCGGGCCAGCTGAGGGTCTTCAGCCAGCCGCCAGTCATGAACAGAGCACGCCCCGCCCATGGCCGCCCGCCAATCCCAGTGC
>JBHJJF010000080.1:0-4199 GCA_050042885.1 Candidatus Phaeomarinibacter sp. | reverse complement strand
TGCTCGCTGAAAAAGGCATGGACGACGCCGATACCTGGTCCTCGATCACCATCAATGGCGGCTCGGTCCAGCATCTGGAGTTCCTCAGCCAGGACGAGAAGGACGTGTTCAAGACCGCGTTCGAACTTGACCAGCGCTGGGTCGTGGAACATGCGGGCGACCGGTCAGAACATATCGACCAGTCCCAGTCCGTGAACGTGTTCCTGCCTGCAGACGTGCACAAGCGCGCCTTGCACCAGCTCCACTTCCTGGCCTGGAAGCGCGGCGTCAAGTCGCTCTACTACTGTCGCTCGCTGTCCATCCAGCGCGCCGAAAAGCGCGAGGAAGCACCGCTGGTTGCCGCCAATGTGGAAGTCGCCAAGTTGCCCCTGCGCCAGCTCGACGATTTGCCCCTGGCTGCTGCCGCTGCGGACGGCAAACCGGTTGCCATCAACCCGGCCGAAACCAACGACTACGACGAGTGCATCGCCTGCCAGTAGGCCGCGCACCCCGTCACCAACACAAAGCCCGCCCGTTCCTCATGAACGCGGCGGGTTTTTTGGTGTGGCATCCTTGACCGCGCGCCGCAGAAATCCACTTTTTGTTTCAACAGCATATTGCATTTGCAGTGCGGCAAACCCCAATATGTAGTGCTTAACCAACCAGTGGATTCGAGTTCGATGACCCTTCTTGACGAACGCCTCACCTACAAGCCCTTCCGCTATCCATGGGCCTATGAAGCCTGGCTCACCCAGCAGCGCATTCACTGGCTGCCGGAAGAAGTGCCCATGGCGGAGGACGTCAAGGATTGGCACCACAAGCTCGACGACAAGGAGCGCAATCTGTTGACGCAGATTTTCCGCTTCTTCGTGCAGGCCGATGTGGAAGTGAACAACTGCTACATGAAGCAGTACATGCAGGTGTTCAAACCCACCGAAGTGTTGATGATGATGTCCGCCTTCTCCAACATGGAAACCATCCACGTCGCCGCCTACTCGCATCTGCTGGATACGCTCGGCATGCCGGAAGTGGAGTACGAAGCCTTCCTCAAATATGCCGAGATGAAGGACAAGTACGACTACATGCAGGAGTGGGGTACGGAAACGAAGTCGGACGTCGCCAAGACGCTGGCCGTGTTCGGCGGCTTCACCGAAGGCGTGCAGCTATTCGCGTCTTTTGCCGTCCTGATGAATTTTCCAAGATTCAACAAGATGAAGGGCATGGGCCAGATCGTGACGTGGTCGGCGCGGGACGAAAGCCTGCACTGCAACTCCATCCTGCGCCTGTTCCGCACCTGGGTGGACGAGTTCCCTGAATGCTGGGACGAGCAGACCCAGCGCGATGTCTACAAGGCCTGCGAAACCATCATCCATCACGAAGACGCCTTCATCGACCTGGCGTTTGAAATGGGTGGCGTCGAAGGTCTCGAGGGGCAGGAAGTCAAAAACTACATCCGCCACATCGCTGACCGCCGCTTGGCACAAATCAACCTGCAGCCCATCTACGGCATCGAGAAAAACCCGCTGCCCTGGATGGACGAAATGCTCAACGGCATCGAGCACCCCAACTTCTTCGAAAACCGCGCCACAGAATATTCCAAGGCCTCGACGCAAGGCAGGTGGGAAGACGCGTTTGCTGATTAGAAGAGCCAACCACTAGTCGAGCCGCCAATGAGAGTGGACCCTCCGGTCAAGCCGGAGGGACACGGGCTTGTACGCATGGCGACTTCCCTCAAGCCACCAACGCGCCAAAAATAACCGCCTCCCTCCGGCTTGACCGGAGGGCCCACTCGCAAAGCTGCTTGGCAAAGTGCTTCTGCACATACACAGACGCCCTAAGCCGACAGCTTCCCGAGCTTCTCTGCCTTCCCGATCCACCGGCCGATCTTCTTTTCGCTCGCCATCTTCACCGAGCCAAACTGCACGACCTTCTTCGGCTTGATGCCGCAGAAATCCAGCACCTGGTTTTTGATCACCCGGCGGCCGGGGCTGCGGTAGAGGACGCTGTCGAGCAGGGGCGGTGTGTCCGAGGTAATGATGGCATCGCCCGTCTTGCCGACCAGCAGCTTGTCCCATTTGACGCCTTTGCGCTGATACTTGAACGCAAAGCCCGGCGTCAGCGCCTTGTCGAGCACGGTCTTGGCCTTGGCCGGCATCGATCCCCACCAATAGGGGTGAACGATCATCACATGGTCCGCCCACTGAATATTGGCCTGCCACTGCATCAGGTCCGGCTCCAGCGCCTCTTGTTTCTTCTCGCCATAAACATCCTTGTAGCCATCGAAACTGAGATCAAAAGTCATGTCGCTCAGCGCCTGGCGGCGGATGTCTGCGCCTTCGCGGCGTGCGCCGGCTTCATACGCGTCCGCAAGGGCGCTGCACAGGGATGTAGGCTTGGGGTGGGCCACCCAGATAAAAATTTTCTTGGACATATCAGGCTCCTTGGTGAGAATTTCGTTCCTTGACATCATGTCAAGTTGACAGGATGACAAGTAGGTGTACCTTGACGCCATGTCAAGTAAATCGCCTGAAACAAAATCCAGAATTCTCAACGCCGCCATTTCCCTGCTGGAATCCGGCGATGTAACGATCCGCATGGCGGACGTGGCCAAGGCCACCGGCATCAGCCGTCAGGCTCTCTATCTGCATTACCCCACACGGGCCGATCTGCTGATCGCCGCCGCCCGCTACATCGAAGACATCAACGGCATGGAAGCCCGCCTGGCCCCCAGCCGGGCCGCCGAAACCGGCACCGAGCGGCTGGACGCCTACGTCAAGGCGTGGGGCAACTGGCAGCTGGAAATCCACGGCATCGCAGGTGCGCTGATGGCCATGCTGCCGACCGACGAGGCCGCCGCGGCTGCCTGGAATGATCGCATGCGCGCCCACCGGGAGGGATGCGAAGCCGCCGTGAAGGCGCTGGCAAAGGATGGCGACCTCACCCCGGACTATTCGGTCCGCCAGGCAACCGACATCCTCTGGACGCTCCTGTCCGTCCGCAACTGGGAGCAGCTGACCCAGCAATGCGGCTGGTCGCACAAGCGCTATCTGAGCACTACAAGGGACATGGCGCGCAAAATCTTGATCGGGCCCTAAATCCCCCGTGTCCCCTGACGTGATCCGGGGCCCACTCGCAGACCCGCTTGCCGCAGCCTGTGCGTCTCACAGCACGGCCTTGCCATGCAGCACCTGCGAGTGGACCCGCCGGTCAAGCCGGAGGGCTACGGATTTTTTCAGATCAAACCGTCGGCGACGCGGGCTGCGTTGCCGTGATCACCGCCCCCAGCGCCTCGAAGTCCGCCTTGAGCGGTGACGTCTTGCGATACGCCAGCCCGATCATCCGGCTGGGCTCCGGCGCTTCAAACCGGGCCACCCGCACCTTGTTGCGGGCCGCTTCCAGCTCAACACTCATTTCCGGCAGCAGCGTATGCCCCATGCCGCTCGCCACCATCTGCACCAGGGTGGACAGGCTGGAGGCGCCAAACGAGTCCGCATTCTCAATGCCCCTCAGCGAGCAGAAGCTCAGCGCCTGTTCGCGCAGGCAATGCCCTTCCTCCAGCAGCAGCAGCGATACCTCGTCCAGGTCTTCAAACCGCGCCTTCTTGCGACTTGATTTCGGCGCATCCGCAGGCGACGCAAGCAAAAACCGGTCTTCAAATAGCGGCAGGGTCTCGATTTTCGGCTCGTCAATCGGCAGCGCCAGCAGCGCCACATCCAGCGTCCCGTCATCCAGCTGCGCCACCAGATATTCTGTCAGCGTCTCACGGATCCGCAGTTCGAGCGACGGATACAGCGCCTGCAGTTCCGGCAGCACCGTAGGTAGCAGATAAGGCGCGATGGACGGAATGACCCCCAGCCGCAATCGCCCGGTCAGGGTGGCCCGCCGCTTTGAAGCAAAATCCGTCAGCCCTTCAATATCCTGAAGAATGCGCGCGGCCCGCGCCGCCACTTCCTCGCCCGCATCGGTCAGCCGAATGGTTCTGCCGCGCTCCACCAGCGGAACACCAAGATCGCGCTCCATCTCCTGGATCTGCATGGACAGCGCCGGTTGCGTTACCGCACACTCATCCGCAGCGCGGCCGAAATGCTTCAGCCGCGCGACCGCATCAAAATAGACAAGCTGTTTGGTCGAGATCATGTTTCATAAGATAATCTGATCGAATATCTCAGTAAATACGATTGGAGCTTATTTTTGCGTCCCGATACACTTGTGTCTCCAGC
>JBHJJF010000079.1:0-15236 GCA_050042885.1 Candidatus Phaeomarinibacter sp. | reverse complement strand
ACGCCTACGTGGATGTGGAAGCCCTGCCGGAGCCCAGTTCAAATACTCAGCCTGCTGAGTATCATCAGATGGTGAACGCGGCGAAAGAGTACATTGCCGCGGGCGACATCTTTCAGGTGGTGCCGAGCCAGCGGTTCTCTGTGCCATTCGATTTGCCACCGTTCGCGCTCTATCGCGCCCTGCGCCGCACCAACCCGTCGCCCTATCTCTATTTCCTCGACTTTGAGGGTTTTGCGGTTGCCGGATCATCGCCGGAAATCATGGTCAAGGTGGCAGGAGACGAAGTCACCATCCGCCCGATTGCCGGCACCCGCCCGCGCGGCGCGACACCTGACGAAGACCTGGCGCTGGAAGACGACCTTCTGGCCGACCCCAAGGAGCGCGCCGAGCATCTGATGCTCCTTGATCTTGGCCGCAACGATGTGGGCCGCGTTGCGCAGATTGGCACGGTGGAAGTTACCGCCAGCTACACCATCGAGCGGTACAGCCAGGTGATGCATATCGTCTCCAACGTCATCGGCAAGCTCGACCCGAGTTATGACGCGATCTCAGCACTTGTCGCAGGCTTCCCAGCGGGCACGGTGTCCGGTGCGCCGAAGGTGCGGGCGATGGAAATCATTGACGAGCTGGAAAAGGAAAAGCGCGGTCTTTATGCGGGCTGCGTTGGCTACTTCTCAGCCGGCGGCGACATGGATACCTGCATCGTCCTGCGCACCGGCGTCGTCAAGGACAACACGCTCTATGTGCAGGCCGGCGGTGGCGTTGTCGCCGACAGCGACCCGGAAGCCGAGCGCATGGAAAGCGTCAACAAGGCCAAGGCGCTTTTCAAAGCTGCCGAAGAAGCCATCCGCTATGCCAGCAGCGTCGGGCGCGGGCAGTAGGCAGTAGTCACTAACCCCACCGCATTTCCTGCTTTCAAGTACAGGATGACATCTTTTTGTGGGGACGCCATACAACCACCCGCCATCCTCCGGCTTTGGGGGATCCATGCCGCGGGCGTATTACGTCACCTAGTTATGGAGGCACTCAGCGGCCCACGTGGATTGTCCGGTTAAACCGGACAATGGCGGGTAGAGTTTAGGTCACGATGTCGGACAGCCATAGACTCGCGCGGCTGCGCTACTGCGCCATCGCCAGTTGTGAGCGGCGGCTTTCTATTTCGATGGCGTCGCGAATGGTCACCAGCCGCAGGCCCTTGGCTTCGAGCCCCTTCACCCAGACGTCCAGAATTTCCAGCGACGTTGAGTGCGGGTGGGCGATAGCGACGGCGATTCCACGGGTGCGGGCCTGGCGTTCCAGTTCATCCAGCTGCGCCAGCAAAAAGTCCTGGCCCTCACCGTGATCGAGAAATACGTCACGGGCGATAAATGGTACGTCGTAGGTCGCGGCAGCGGCCCGCGCCTTGCTGTTACGCGTCGTGACGGAATCAACAAACACGAGCCCGCGTTCCGCGGCGCCGCGCATCACTTCGTCCATTACCCGCCGGTCTGCGGTGGCGCGGCTGCCCATATGGTTGTTGATGTCGGCCAGCGGCGCGACGGCCCCCAGATCAGCGATCTGCCTGTCCAGCTTGGCGCGCAGCTGGCGGTCGCTGTCCTGGGTCATGAGGGCGTTTGGCCCCGGATTGGCGCGACCGCGCGGCTCCATCGGCACATGCAGGAAAATCTCATGGCCTTTTGCGGCAGCCGCTTGCGCCAGCGGGCGGGAAACGGGGCCGTAAGGCAGGAAGCTCAAGGTGACTTCCACCGGCAGGCGCAAGGCGTGGGCGGAACGATCTGGCACAATGCCCAGATCATCGATCATCAGCGCAATGGCCGGGCGGGTGTCGCGGGGGTTGGCTGCATTCACACTGACCGTGGTGAGCGGCATCAAGTCTGTCTTGCCGGTGGCCAGCACAAGTGGCGCGGCTTCAGCAGGCAGGATGATCTGAGAAAAGATCATCCGCGGCGGTGCGTCCTTGAGGGCCCGCTTGCCGTCTGCAATCTCGAAGGGGGCCGGTCCAAGCGAGCCGATGGCAATCACATGGTCGCCGGGCCGGTCACCCGGTCCGGTCCAGGACGCCAAGTCCAGCTGCGGTGCGAAAAAGGCTCCGGTTAGCAGCGCCATGCCCAGGACCATGCCGCCGACAAAGGCTGCGGGCGCGCGCATATGTGCGGGAACGCTGAATGTGCGCCGAATGCGGCTGCCTATGCTCCCGTGCTGCGCCACCTAAGCTCCCACCCTCGTCATCAGCACATCATGCGCCTTAACTACTTTTTAACACTATATGTTGTGGTGGTAAATCAGCCTATTCGGCGAAAACCGCAGAAAGCTGGGGATAAACCTGTTCCGGCTTGCTTCCCCGCGGCTTGACCGCGGGGTCCAGGGTGAAGTGGCAAAGAACCAGCGGGTTGCTCTGGATCCCGCGGTAAAGCCGCGGGAAGGCAGGAGAGACTGGAAAGCACATTTGCGGTTGTCAGGTCTGCACCGCCATATCTGCCGCTTTTCTTGCCTAAATGACTGCTTGGCCCCTATATGTCCGGCTCACGGTGTCTCGCGGAAAAAGCCCCATGCTGCTGCTTATCGATAACTACGACAGCTTCACCTACAACCTCGTCCATTTCCTCGGCGAGCTGGGGGCGGATGTGCGTGTGGTCCGCAATGACAAGATCACCGCCGACGAGGCACTCACCCTGAAGCCGGAGGCCATCGTCCTGTCGCCGGGCCCGTGCGACCCGGACAAGGCGGGCATCTGCCTTGAACTGACCGAGAAAGCCACCGGCAAGGTCCCGCTCATGGGCGTGTGTCTTGGCCACCAGACCATCGGCCAGGTGTTTGGTGGAAAAGTGATGCGCGCACCGACGCTGATGCACGGCAAGATGAGCAAGGTGCATCATACGGGCAAAGGCCTGTTCAAAGGCCTCAATGATGACTTCGACGCAACGCGCTATCACTCGTTGCTGGTGGACCGCGATACCCTGCCGGATGATCTGGAGATTACGGCGGAAACAGATGACGGCATCATCATGGGACTTCAGCACAAGACGCAGCCCCTCCATGGTGTGCAGTTCCACCCCGAGAGCATCGCGTCCGAACACGGCCACGCCCTGTTGAAAAATTTTTTGGATATTGCCGCGCAGTTCAATGAAGCGCGGGAAACGGAACCGGCATGAGCGATTTCAAAACCATTCTGGCCCATGTGGGCGCGGGCAATGCGCTCGACGCGGCCCACGCCAAATCGGCGTTCGAATTCATCATGTCCGGCGAGGCATCCCCGGCACAGATCGGCGCGTTCCTCATGGCGCTGCGCGTGCGCGGTGAAACCGTTGACGAGATTACAGGCGCTGCAGGCGTTATGCGCGAGATGGCGCTGCATGTCCCTGCCCCGGCAGACGCGATTGACACCTGCGGCACGGGCGGTGATGCGTCCGGCACCTACAATATCTCCACAGCCGTTGCCTTTGTGGCGGCGGGTGCGGGCGTCAAAGTCGCCAAGCACGGCAACAAAGCACTGACCTCCAAGTCCGGCTCCGCCGATGTGCTGCGTGCGCTGGGCGTCAAGCTTGAGCTCGGCCCGGGCGAGATTGCCCGCTGTATTGAAACGGCTGGCCTTGGTTTCATGTTCGCCCCGCAACACCACGCCGCCATGAAACATGTGGGCCCGGTGCGCGCCGAGCTTGGCACCCGCACCATCTTCACTCTGCTTGGGCACCTCTCCAATCATGCCGGTACACAGCGCCAGCTGATCGGCGTTTTTTCGCGCGAATGGTGCGAGCCGCTGGCGCATGTGCTGCAGAATCTCTGCGCCACCGATGCGAGCAGCGCGCATGGCTCGGACGGGCTGGACGAACTCACCACCACCGGCGTCAGCTATGTCAGCGAGCTGTCTGACGGTGTCGTACGCAACTATGAAGTGACGCCGGAAGATGCGGGCCTTGACCGTGCGAAGCCGGAAGACCTTGTCGGCGGTGACGAAAACGAGAACGCTGATGCCCTGCGCGCCCTGCTCGATGGCAAAGCCGGTGCCTACCGGGACATCGTCGTGCTCACTGCCGCAGCCGCCCTCAAGGTGGCCGGCAAGGCTGAAACGTTGCAGGCCGGGGCCAAGCTGGCGGAAGCGTCGATTGACGGCGGCAAAGCCAGGGCGGCTCTTGATGCGCTGGTGACCACCAGCAATCAGGCCTGAGTGTCATGGATATTCTGTCCCAGATTGCTGCCTACAAGCGCGAAGAGATTGAAGCGGCGAAGCAGGCCGTGCCGATGGCAGAAGTTGAAAAGCATGCTGCCGACGCGCCGGCCGTGCGTCCCTTCGCCAAGGCACTTGAGACTGCACAATCCTCCGGCTACGGACTGATTGCCGAGATCAAGAAGGCCAGCCCGTCCCCGGGTCTCATCCGTGCCGACTTCGACCCGCCGGCTCATGCCAAGGCTTATGAAGAAGGCGGCGCGACCTGTCTTTCGGTTCTCACCGACACGCCCTCGTTTCAGGGCAAGCCGGACTATCTGATTGCCGCGCGCAACGCGTGTGCGCTTCCCGTCCTGCGCAAGGACTTCATGTTCGAGCCGTATCAGGTGGCTGAAGCCCGAGCGATGGGGGCAGACTGCATTCTCATCATCATGGCATGCACGACGGATGCGGAAGCCGCCGATTTGGCCGCTGCCGCCCGCGACCATGGCATGGACGCGCTGGTGGAAGTGCATGACGCGGAAGAACTCACTCGCGCGCTCAAGCTGGACTGCCGGATGATCGGCATCAATAACCGCAATCTGCGGACGTTTGAGACGACGCTGGCGACGACTGAGGAGCTGGCCCCCAAAGTCACCGGCGAAAGGTTTGTGGTGGGAGAAAGTGGCATCGCCAATCACGCCGACATCGAGCGCCTTGCAGCAGCAGATGTGCGCACATACCTGGTCGGCGAAAGTCTGATGCGGCAGGACGATGTGGCGGCCGCCACACGATCCCTGCTGAAAGGGTAAGATCCATGGCTCAACCGCTTCCCCAAGGTTACGCCATCCGTCAGGCCCGTCCTGACGAAGCACCGCAATTGCCAGCTATTGAAGATCGCGCAGGCATCCTGTTCCTGGAGTCGCCCCATCCGGAAGTGGATGCCCATGACGCGGGATCGCCGCAGCTGTTCCGCGCGCATATCAATCAGAATTTGTGCTTTGTGATGGTGGATGATGGTGACACGCCCATCGGCTTTGCCACCTGCGGGGTGCTCGACTGTGCGCTGCATCTGTATGAGCTGGCCATGGTGCCGGAACATGGCGGCAAGGGGTTGGGCAAAGCATTGATCGAAACCGTATGTGACGAAGCGCGTGCACGCAGCCTCGACGCGGTAACGCTATCCACCTTCACCGACGTTGCCTGGAACGGCCCGTTCTATGAGCGCGTCGGGTTCCGCAACCTGACAGACGATGAGCTGTCGCCGGGTCTGCATCTGGTGAAGAACCACGAGGCGGACGTCGGTCTCACCCATCGCTGTGTCATGCGGCGGGAGGTCTGAATGGCAAAAGCCCGGTCCGACAAAGGTCTCACGCATCTGGATGATCAGGGCAACGCCGCCATGGTGGACGTTTCCGCCAAAGCCGTGACTGCCCGCGAAGCTGTTGCTGGCGGACGCATCACCATGTCCGCGGAAGCCTTTGCAGCCCTGACCGGCGGCACCTCTCCTAAAGGAGATGTGATGGCTGCCGCACGTATCGCCGGCATCATGGCGGCCAAGAAGACCAGCGACCTGATCCCGCTGTGTCATCCCCTGCCATTGTCAAAAGTCGCCGTCGACTTTGCGACACATGCCGATGACCACGCAGTTGAGGTAACCGCCACTGCCCGCACCACCGGCCAGACCGGCGTTGAGATGGAAGCACTCACGGCCGCCAGCATTGCCTGTCTGACGCTGTACGACATGCTCAAGGCTGTCGATAAGGCCATGGTCATCAGCGATATCCGGCTTCTGAAGAAGTCAGGCGGCAAGTCCGGCGACTACTCCGCCGACTAAGCTCCCCACTCGATCCAGGCGTTTTTTCCGCTTGACGCAAATTGAGAACCAAAATAGAACATTTGTACTGTTTCGGTTTTGTTCTGATTTGATTTGTTTCGGGAACGAAACCGAAACTCGGACGTGGCGGCATGCGGGCTGCTGCGCCGTATACGGATTGTCTTGAAAGCCGGTATCCACACTGGTTCGAGGGTCAATCGCGCAAGAAGTGCGGGAAGGGGTTCAGTCATGCTGACGCGCAAGCAGCACGAGCTTTTGACGTTTATCCATGAGCGAATTCGCGAGACCGGTGTGTCGCCGTCCTTCGACGAGATGAAGGAAGCCCTCGACCTGCGCTCGAAGTCGGGCATTCATCGCCTCATCACCGCTCTTGAAGAGCGAGGCTTTATTCGCCGGATGGCGCACAGGGCGCGGGCGCTTGAGGTGATCAAGCTTCCTGAGTCAGCCGCCCCGCAGTCGACGCCCGCCAAGCGCGGCTTCTCGCCCAGCGTCATTCAGGGCAGCAAGGCAGATCCTGCGCCGACACCGGACAATCATTCGTCCGTTCCTGAAGGCGGCGAGGCGTTGACACTTCCCCTTGTAGGCCGGATTGCGGCGGGTACGCCGATCGAAGCGCTGCAGGACGATTCCAACCATGTGGGTGTTCCCGCCAGCCTGCTTGGCTCCGGCGAACATTATGCACTGGAAGTCAAAGGCGACTCGATGATCGATGCGGGCATCTTTGATGGCGACGTTGTGGTCATTCAGCGGGCCGATACCGCCAGCTCCGGCGAAATCGTCGTGGCCCTGGTGGACCAACATGAAGCCACCCTCAAGCGTCTGCGCCGCAAGGGCGACACCATCGCGCTTGAAGCGGCAAACCCGGCCTATGAAACCCGCATCTTCCCTGCTGACCGGGTCAAGGTGCAGGGCAAGCTTGTCGGCCTGATGCGGCGCTACTAAGCACTGCCACCCTTCTAGATATGCTTTAACGCCGTCTCTATTCCCTGGAGGCGGCGTTCGAGTCTGTCGATCGACTTGGCACGCGCTGACAGCTCGCTGAGATGCCCTTCGATCCGTAACAGCACCTGCGTCATGTCCTTCACCGGATCGCCGGTGGAAGGATGTTCTGGCGTCGGCGCCTGGCGCTTGCACGGGTTAAGTGACCGCATGGGGCATCTCCCTGACAGATTTGTCTCTATGAAACTGTCGCGCCGCTTTCAGGCGCTTTTGTGGTCGGCCCTTAGGGGCGGCCTCTCAAGGGCGACATCGTGTCCACGGCCTGCTCCCGGTCACATCGCATGCTGTCTCAATGCGTGGCAGCAGGGACTCATCCAGAGGTGCAAAAACGGCATGTGCTCCCCTGCGTGTTAACGCGCTGCGGTCGACGATGATCGGTGCCCGGCAGGAGACCGGCGTGTAGGTTTCCGTCACCAGAATGTTCGCCTCGTCACAGTCTTCCACCACGCCGCGCCAGGTGCCGGGGACCGCGATCAGACCCAACACCGGGTGGTCCGAAACACATCCATCGGCATCGCATCTGAATGCACCAGTGGCTGCTTCGCGCTGCGACCGCAGATCAGCATCGCGGCGCAACCAGCTATCCGCCACAAAGCCCGCGCGCCTCGGGGAGCTCAGGGCCAAATTGCGTTGCCCGTCACGCATCGCGACCAGATCGGCCTGTCGGTCAATCAGAACATCCGGGTATTGTGTAGCCGTTGCCATGGCAATGCCGGCAATCGGTCCCGCAATCCCCAGCCATCGCAACCAGGTCCGCCACAGCGCCATCCAGATCCCGCCTGTCACCAGCAGTGTCAGCACAGCAGGCGGCAATGCCGGAACTGCCGTGATCGCGCCAGGCCATGCAGCCACCGTATCGGCAACGGCCACGATGGCGGCAATTCCCTGCCCCGCCACCCACAGCGGTATGGCTTCAAGGCCAAAGGGCATGGCGATGAAGGCCAGCAGCGCAGACGGCATGACGACAATGCCGACCAGAGGCATCGCGGCCAGATTGGCCACCAGTCCAAAATCGACCACCCGATTGAAGTGATAGGCTGCAAAGGGCGCTGTCGCCAAAGAGGCCACGATGGACGTCAGCGCTATGCCGCCCAGATAGAGCACCGCCTTTGCCAGCATCCCGCGGTCCACAAGAGCGCTGTTCCAACGGCTTAACCAGGGACGGGCGGCCTCATAAAATGCCACCAGCGCGATGGCGGCCGCAAAGGACATCTGGAAGCTTGCTTCCATCACGGCCTCGGGTGTCAGCAGCATCACGATCATCGCAGCCAACGCCACATTGCGCATGGTGATGGCCGGCCGGTCCAGCATGACGGCAATGAAGATCAGCGTGAACATCACGAACGCCCTTTGGGTTGCGACGGATGCGCCAGACACCAACAGATAGCCAAACGCGCCGACAAGGGCCACGCCAGCTGCCCATTTCTTGATCGGGGCTGTCAATGCCAGGTGTGGTGACAGGGCCAATAGTCCGCGTACGCCCCAAAACAGGGCACCGGCAAACAGCGCCATGTGCAGACCAGAGATCGCGAGCAGGTGCGCCAGCCCGGTATCGCGCAGATCCTGCAGCACCTCTTCGGGGATGCCGCCTCTGTCGCCGGTCATCAGGGCGACGGCGATGGCGCCTTGTGGTGGCGGCAGGGCCGCGACGATCCGTTCTGTCAGATAGCCACGCAGGCGACCGATACAGAAGCGCAGACAGGTCACCCATGTGTCCGGCGCCGCCACGACCAGACGCACCGGAGAGACCGCATATCCCACCGCGCCCAGCTGCCGGAAGTAGGCTTGCCGCCCAAAATCAAACGCACCCGGTGCGGCTGGCCCTGGCGGCGGCATCAAACCGGCCCGAAGGGAGATGTGATCACCCGGTGCCACCTTGTCCATCGCCGTGCGCACATTGATACGCACGCGCGTGGGTTTGCCGCCGGGCATTTCGCGATCTGTCCGTGTCAGTGCAATCACCACACGGGTCGTGCCATCTGCCCGAAGGGTTTTCTGCAACAAGATGCCTTCTATCGAAACGGCACGAACGTCTTTCGCGATCACAGGCGCATCGACCCGCGCAGCCCGCCAGTCTGCGTTGGCAAAACCCGCTGCGGTCACCGCGATTGCCAACAGGCTGGCCAGAGGCGCTAAACGGCGTTGACCTGCCAGGATGCAAAGAGCAGCAGAAAGACCTGCTCCTGACCCAATTGCCGGGACAATCCACGGCACAGGTTCGGCCTTCAGACCGAAATACAGGGCGATGCCGAAGCCAAAAAAGGCAGGAATCCAGAGGGTCAGACGGTCCTGCTCCTGGCCGGCGACGGTCACAATTTGTGCCCACATGGTCGACCATGAGATCCAGCCGACGGGCAATGATAGCAAGCCCCTCCGGTATCGTGTTGATTCTATTGTTATTCTCGGCTCCTGACCGCAAAAACCCATTGCCAGAAAACGCATTCTGCACCAAAAAGTCGTGTTTGGTTGTTGTTGAATTTGGGTGCGGTGCAACGTATCGCCGGGCGCACTGATATGTTAAAAACCGCCAGGCTTTTGGGGCTTCGACGCAGCGTATCTGCGGGAGTTCCCGCAAGGCCTCACCCACGCCCCAGCGGATGCGGGACCTGCCATGACGACGGCGGGTCATTTGCTGCAGGCCCCCCATGTTCTCGCCGCGCCCGTCGCCGGTGACTTGAGGCCTCGCGCACCCTTCTGGATATCAGGGCCGAATGGACGCGAAAGACAAAGGACGATTGATGCCGGCTGGCGACGCAGCGACTTCAGATACCAAGGCCGTACGCACCCGCTTTGCGCCCTCGCCCACGGGCTTTTTGCACATTGGCGGTGCCCGTACGGCATTGTTCAGTTGGTTGTTTGCCCGCCGTCACGGTGGACAGTTCCTGCTGCGCATTGAAGACACCGACCGTGCCCGCTCCACCGATGAAGCTGTCGAGGCAATCTTTGAGGGCATGCGCTGGCTGGGTCTCGACTGGGACGAAGACGTCGTCTTCCAATACGCACGACGTGACCGGCACGCGGAAGTAGCAAATCAGCTGCTCGCCGAAGGCAAGGCATACAACTGCTACGCGTCGCCGGAAGAGCTGGCCGAGATGCGCGAAAAGGCCAAGGCAGAAGGCAAACGCCAGGGGTATGACGGCCGCTGGCGGGACCGTGATCCGTCAGAGGCGCCCGAAGGCGTGGCGCCCGTCATCCGGCTCAAGATGCCGCGCGAGGGCGAGACAGTCATTCGCGACCATGTGCAGGGCGATGTGACCATCCCCAATGCGGTGATGGATGACTACATCCTGCTGCGTTCGGATGGGTCACCAACCTATATGCTCTCAGTTGTTGTTGACGACCACGACATGGACATCACCCATGTGCTCCGTGGCGATGACCATCTCACCAACGCGGCACGGCAGATCAATCTGCTGAAGGCGCTTGATTGGGATGTTCCTGAATACGCTCACGTGCCGATGATCCACGGGGCTGACGGTGCGAAACTCTCCAAGCGCCATGGCGCCATGGGGGCTGAAGAGTACCGGGACATGGGCTATCTGCCGGAAGCCATGCGGAACTATCTCGCGCGTCTTGGCTGGAGCCATGGCGATGATGAGGTCTTTTCCACGGAGCAGGCCATTGAGTGGTTTGGCCTCGAGGCCATCGGCAAGTCGCCGGCCAAGTTCGATTTCGTGAAGCTCGCCAATCTCAATGGCATTCATATGCGCGACGCGGATGATGCGCGCCTCGCCGACGAGACCCTGCGCATGATGCGTGACGTCAAGGGTTGGCAGGTTGCCGACGATATTCGCGACGCGCTCGTTGCCGCCATGCCAGGGCTCAAGGAACGCGCCAAGACAATTGATGATCTGGCGGAAAGCGCCCGCTTCCTCATTGAAGCCCGCCCACTGCCGATCAACGAGAAAGCGGCAAAGCTGCTGGACGATACTGGCCGTAGCGTGCTGGCCGGCATTGCACCCAAGCTTGAGGCGTTGCCCGACTGGTCACTGGATGATCTGGAAAGCGCTGTGCGTGCCTTTGCAGACGAAAAAGAACTCAAGCTAGGCAAGGTCGCGCAGCCATTGCGCGCGGCCCTGACCGGCACCACGACATCGCCTGGCATATTTGATGTGCTGGCCGTACTGGGCAAGGACGAAAGCCTTGCCCGCATCAAGGATCAGGCCGCCTAAGTGAGAAGAGGCAGCCGACACAACGAAGACCGCGCAAAAGCAAAAAGACATATGCGCGGGCTTTTGGACTAACCCGGAGGATTTCCCGGCGGGCCGTTACAAACGGCGCTGGTGATCAGCCGACATAACAACGGGGCTTTAGAGCTATGAATGAGTACGGAATGAAGGGTGGCCCCAAAGCCACCGCCAAGATCGATGTAGAAGGCACCAACTATGACCTTCCGGTCTATGCGGGGTCGGTGGGTCCGGATGTCGTGGACATCTCCAAGTTCTACGGACAGAGCGGCCGCTTCACCTACGACCCCGGCTTTACGTCGACGGCAAGCTGCGAAAGCAAGATCACGTTCATTGACGGTGAAAAGGGCGTATTGCTGCACCGCGGCTATCCGATTGATCAGCTCGCTGAAAAAGGCGACTTCATCGAAACCTGCTATCTGCTTCTCGAAGGCGAACTGCCAACGGAAAGCCAGTATCAGGAATTCGAGAAAGCCATCACGTACCACACCATGGTGCATGAGCAGCTGAACTATCTGTATCGCGGCTTCCGCCGTGATGCGCACCCGATGGCCATCATGACCGGTGTCGTCGGGGCCCTGTCGGCGTTCTACCACGACTCGACAGACATCAATGATCCCGAGCAGCGGATGATCGCCAGCCGCCGGTTGATCGCGAAAATGCCGACCATTGCTGCCATGGCCTTTAAATATTCGATGGGTCAGCCATTCGTCTATCCGCGCAACGATCTGTCCTACGCGGAAAACTTCCTGCACATGTGCTTCGCGGTTCCCGCCGAAGACTACAAAGTGGACCCGGTCCTCGCCCGCGCTATGGACCGCATCTTCATTCTGCATGCGGACCATGAACAGAACGCCTCAACGTCTACCGTGCGTCTTGCCGGTTCGTCGGGCGCCAACCCGTTTGCCTGCATCGCGGCGGGCATCGCCTGTCTGTGGGGCCCAAGCCATGGCGGTGCCAACGAGGCGGCGCTCAACATGCTGATGGAAATCGGCAGCGTCGATCGCATTCCTGAGTATGTGCAGAAGGCCAAGGACAAGAACGATCCGTTCCGCCTCATGGGCTTCGGCCACCGCGTGTACAAGAACTACGACCCGCGCGCGACGGTCATGCAGCAGACCTGTCACGAAGTGCTGCAGACGCTGGGTATCAAGGATGACCCGCTGCTCAACGTGGCCATGGAGCTGGAGAAGATTGCGCTTGAGGACGAGTACTTCGTTGAGAAGAAGCTCTATCCGAACATCGACTTCTATTCCGGCATCACGCTGCGTGCGCTCGGCTTCCCGACCGACATGTTCACCGTGCTGTTCGCCCTGGCGCGCACAGTCGGCTGGATCGCCCAGTGGAAGGAAATGATCGAAGACCCAAGCCAGCGTATTGGCCGTCCGCGCCAGCTTTACACCGGCTATCCGTCCCGCGAATACGTAACGCGCAGCAGCCGCTAGGCTCCAAAGGGTTACACGAAGACCCGGCGCCGGGTCGTCCTGAAGCTGCTATTGCGGCAGATGGGCGGCCCGGCGTTCTTGTTCCGGCAGGCCGATTGAGAGCACGACTTCGGTCGCGCGCTCGGCCGGCGTGAGGCCGCCAGCGTCTCCAAGGCGCGTCCGCATCTCGCTCAGGGCATTGATCATGTCCGCGCGTTCAGGAGTGTCATTCATCAGAGGCTTGAGAGCCGCCGCCAATAGTGCCGGTTCGCATTCTTCCTGCAGATATTCCGGAATGACTTTTCGGCCAAGAACAAGATTGGCCAGCACGATGCTTTCCACCTTGGCCAACCGTCGAATGATGAAGGCGGCTATGCGCTCGATACGGTAGCCGATCACCGTCGGGACCCGCGCCAGGCCGAGTTCCAGTGAGACGGTTCCGGATGCGGCAAGGGCTGCATCCGCTGCATCAAAGGCTGCAAATTTTTCAGCCTGATCCTCAACCAGAATGAGCTGCAGGCTTTCGCCTGCAAGCTTCTCGCGCACCAAAGTCGAAACATTGGGAACCGTGGGCAGAACCGCCACCAGTCCAGGCATGTCGCGCCGCAGGCGGCGCGCGGTCTCCAGGAAAATGGCAATGAGCCCCTTTACTTCGTTCGGACGGCTGCCAGGCAGCAACGCCAGCACAGGCGCATCCTTGGCAATATTGTGACGGGCGCGAAACTCTTCACCACCGCCCAGCTGCACACGTTCAAGGACCGGATGACCGACGAAGGTACAGGCCAGAGTGGACTTCTGCGCATAGAAGTCAGGCTCAAACGGCAGCAGAGCCAGTACGTGGGTCAGGTAGGTCGCCATCTTCGCGGCGCGTCCCTGACGCCAGGCCCAGACCTGCGGCGACACGTAGTTGATTATCGGGATATGCGGTGCGCGCTTGGCAATCCCTTTGGCGACGCGGTGCGTAAAATCCGGCGAGTCGATGATCACCACAACATGTGGCTCGGTGGTAACGGCATTTTTGACCGTCTGTGAGACGCGGCGCAGGATGAGTGGAATGCGCGGCACCACCTCACGCAGGCCCATGACGGCGATTTCCGACATGTCCACCAGACTATCAAGCCCTGCAGACGTCATCCGGTCACCGCCAATACCACTGAACACAATCGGCGCCGGTGATGACTGGCGCAGGCTGGCCATCAGCTCCGCGCCCAGAATGTCGCCAGAGGGCTCACCGGCAATCAGCATCACGCGCAAGGGCGCCGACTGAACTTGCGGCAGTTGTGTCATGCGCTGCCTCCCGACTTGGGAAAGGCATAGACGAACATGCCGGCCTCGTCTGCCAACCGTGCGACTTCCTCACGATCAAAGACGCTTGCGCCGCCCGCCTCAATGGCGATGCCGGCCAGACCAGCGGCGGCTGCAAGCTCAACGGTCGTCGTGCCCATCATCGGCAGATCCACCCTGCGGTCCTGCGAGGGTTTGGGAAGTTTCACCAACACACCGCGCCGCTTGTCCGGCGTGCCGCGTACTGTCATAGGCAGCAGCGCCGTGCGGCGGAGCATCTCGTCGGTGCCTTCGGCGGCTTCAACCGCCAGCACCAACCCGTCGCAGGCAATGGCACCCTGCCCCACATCAAGATCATCCAGCGCATGAACAACCTGCTGGCCGAGTTCGATGTCCTGGAGTGCCGTTTCATCCGGAGATACATTCCCCACGGCACCTTCCGGGGCCACGAGATCACCAAGCACATCTTCAGCACCGACAACGGCAAAGCCCTGCTCTTCCATCCAGCGCACAAAAAAGGAGAGCAAGGCATCGTCGCCCTTCCGCGCCGCATTGAGCACCCGCGGCAAAAGCTTGGTCCCAGTCCAGTCGAGTTTCAGCTTTGAAAAATCTGGGCGCTTGACCGGCCCTATGATGCAGACGTCTTCGCACTCCGCCTTTTTCAGCAGGTCCAGTGCCGTCCCGATCGCGCCCAGCCTGGACCAGCCGTGATCATAGGTTTCAATCTCCGGTCGTGCTTCGCCCTCAATACCAACAACATAGAGCGGGCGCCCCATGGCTGTGCAGGCCTCGGCCAGCTTCAAGGGGACCGGACCGGAGCCGGCAATGATGCCTAGTTTGCGCATGAGGCGTGTTCCGCTGAGCGGCCTAGTCGTCGGCGCTGCTGTGGCCGTTGCCATCGGGACGCGGCGTCACCAGCTTACGCTTGGTGTCGGCGCGGATGAACTCAACGATGTCCATGACCGTTTCGTTGTCACCGAATTCATCAGCCACATCCGCAACACGTTCCTGCAATGTCCCCTCCTCCGCAAACAGTAGCCGATACGCTCTCCGCAGGGTATGGATCTGATCGCGGGAAAAACCACGGCGCTTCAGGCCGACAATGTTCAAGCCCTTGAGCACAGCCCGATTGCCCAGCACGGACCCATATGGGATCACATCCTTCTCCACACCGGACATACCGCCCACAATGGCGTGCTTGCCGATACGGACAAACTGATGCGCAGCCGTCAGGCCCGACATGAAAGCGAAGTCACCCACATTGCAGTGACCGCCAAGTGTTGCGTTGTTGGCGAAAATCACATTGTTGCCGACCTGACAATCATGAGCCACATGTGACCCGGCCATGAAGAGGCCCCCAT
>JBHJJF010000078.1:0-6439 GCA_050042885.1 Candidatus Phaeomarinibacter sp. | reverse complement strand
CACAACTACACCCATTCCCGGGATGGTGCGCAGCAGGGACACGGTGTCGATGTGGTGCTGAAAAGACCGAAGGCCGCTCGCGAGCCGATGGTGGCCGATATCATTGAGCTCAGATTCGGTCAGGTGCTGGCCAATCTGGTGGACAATGCGGTGTCGTTCAGCAAACCCGGAAGCACAGTGACACTGTCGATTGAACGCGCCAGTGACGACGTCGAAATTTCTGTCGAGGACATGGGCCCCGGCATCCGGCCGGAAAATCTGGAGACCATCTTCAAGCGCTTTTACACAGACCGCCCGGAGCCGGACGCGTTCGGGAAAAACTCAGGACTTGGCCTTTCCATCTCCCGGCAGATCATGCAGGCGCTTGGCGGTTCGCTGGACGCGGAAAACGCCACTGATGAGAGCGGCCAAACAACCGGTGCCCGCTTCATCATTCGCCTGCCGGCACGATGAACGGAACTCTGCATGCGACATGCGTTGCCCGGCGCGGACGCGCCGTCCTTCTGCGGGGACCATCCGGGTCCGGCAAATCTGATCTGGCGTTCAGGTTTCTTGAAACCTATCCGGATGCATGGCTGATTGCCGACGATCAGGTGGTATTGGAACGTGACACCGACCAGCTGCACGCCTCACCGCCCAAGGCCCTGAGGGGACTTTTGGAGATACGCGGACTGGGTCTCGCGCAGCGCGCCAGTCCGGCGGCGGCTGGAATAGTCAGCGTGACACTCATTGTCGATCTCGTGCCGGAGAACACCCCACCACGGATTGCCGAGCCGAAGTTTGAAACGCTTGAGGGCGTCAGGCTACCCGTTATCCCCTTGAAGCCGTTCGAGGTTTCAGCACCCGCAAAGCTGGCACTGGCGCTTGAAACCATTGGTAGCGGACGCTTTCCGGGGGACGATGGCCTGCTGCCCTAAGGCGTCGAGAAGGTTGATGCGTCCGGAATGTATCTGTGTGGCACCAATTCCTCTTGCCAAATGCCTCCAGAAGGCGTTGTGATCTGTTGGAAATGCGCTACGACCTCGGGCTTGATCTTTGTCACAGCGGATTTGCCGCGATCACAGTTTTCCCGGCGCAGACAATTTTATACCGTATACGGATCACGAAACATATATGATCGGTCTTGTACTAGTTACCCACGGACATCTGGCCACAGAGTTTGCTGCCGCTATGGAGCATGTGGTCGGTCCACAATCCAATACCCGCGCCATCTGCATCGGGCCTGATGACGACATGGAAGAGCGCCGCAAGGAGATTCTTGCAGCTGTTGGCGCAGTGGATACCGGAGACGGTGTCATTTTGCTGACGGACATGTTCGGCGGCACGCCGTCAAACCTTGCCATCTCCGTCATGGAACAGGCGAATGTGGAAGTGCTTGCGGGCATCAACCTTCCCATGCTGATCAAACTGGCAAGCGTTCGGGTGGACACACCACTGGCGGAGGCTGCCGCCATGGCACAGGACTCAGGCCGCAAATACATCAATATCGCCAGTGAACTTCTGGCGAACGACAAATAGATAAATAGAAGAAGGGTGGCCCTTCCTTGGGGACCGCTCAGGGGATATCGGGGACGGAAGAATGAGTGCGTCTGACGAAGCAGATGGCAGCGCGGCGGCGGGAGCGCCCTTGTCGCGTGAATTGACCATCACCAATGCACGTGGCCTGCACGCCCGTGCCTCAGCACGCTTCGTCAATCTGGCTGAATCATTCGACGCTGACATCCGCGTGTCACGGGACGGGCAAAAGGTAGCCGGCACCTCCAT
Source organism: Candidatus Phaeomarinibacter sp. (assembly GCA_050042885.1). GTDB lineage: Bacteria > Pseudomonadota > Alphaproteobacteria > CGMCC-115125 > CGMCC-115125 > Pyruvatibacter. The sequence goes on along the minus strand of JBHJJF010000078.1, from coordinate 4,675 downwards.
CATGGGGTTGATGATGCTGGCCGCTTCCAAGGGATGCGGGATCACAATTGAAGCGTCCGGGCTGCAGGCTGAAAGCGCCCTTGACGCACTGTCCAAACTTGTGACGGACAATTTCGGAGAAGAGTAGGTGTTGGTGATGCCGCTTGAACCGTCAGGCGCTGTCGGCAACGCCAATAAGCGCTTGGTCCTCGCGCACGATTTCCTCATAGGTCCGCACGCAGTTTCGCCCAGAGGCTTTGGCGCCGTACAGCGCTTCATCGGCCTTGCGATAGAGGGTCTCAAGGTCTTCTGAGTCATCCGGGAAAACCGAGATGCCGATGCTGCCCGAAACGCTCACTTCGATACCGGATGACAGCTTGATCGGCACTTCGATCGCACGCAGGAGCCGCTTGGCAAAACGCGCGGCACCTTCGCCATCGTCGAGGTGAAGCAGCACAAGAATGAACTCATCGCCGCCTGTGCGTGCGACAAAATCAGTCTCGCGGATCTCTTCCCTGAGACGGTTGGAGAGTTCCACGAGCACTTCATCACCTGCCCCATGGCCATGGCGGTCGTTGACCGGCTTGAAGCCATCCAGGTCCAGCGCGAGAATCGCGGCGTTCTCGCCGGAGCGCTTCGCATGCTTGAGCATGGAGGATGTGAAGTCGTTCAGCGCCGTGCGGTTGGCCAAGCCGGTAAGTGGATCAGAAATCGCCTGCTGTTCCATTTCGACGGCCGCATTGTGGCGGTCGGTAATGTCGCTTGCCGAGAACACGATGATGCCGTCGCCGCGGCGGACGATTTCAAGAGCCAACACCCGTTTGCCCGCGAACGTCTGATCGTAGCGATAAACGCCTTCGCGCAGCTTGTCGCCGATGACGCTTTCGACTTTGCGCGCAGTTTCCATGGGGTCGCCGGGGCCGTAATCGCCGCGCGTAGCAAAATAGAGAATGAGTTCATGGAGGGTGCGTTCGCGGGAGAACCACTCAGGCGGAATGTCCACGAGTTCGGTCAGCCGCAAGTTCCAGAACAGGACCGCATCGAAGCCGCGGGTCGCCAAGACGCCGTGGGACAGTGCTTCAATCACACCGCCCATCATATGGGTGTCCGTGGTCGCTATCTCCGAGGCGCGTTCCGCCTCGTCGGCCCGGCGCGTCGCCGTCTCGAGTTCTTCGGTGATCCGCGAGATTTTCGCGCTGATCTGTTCGTTCTCAGCGGCAATGGTGTCAACCTGCGCCTCGCCTTCCAGCGCCTGCTCCTTGCGGAACCACAGGGTGCGCCGGATGGCTGTAAAGGGTTCCTCTAGCGTGGCGAGTTCGTCCGGCAGACCGCTATAGTCTTGGTTCTTTTCAAATTCTTCCTTGGCCAGCGCATCCGCCACGGTACCGAGGGTCTTTCCCCATTCGGGCACGGCCTGGAGCAGGCCCAACGACAGGCGTACAAACAGCAACACGAAGGGAACGATGAAGAGGACGATAAGGCCAATGGCCGTCAGCCTGGCTATCAGGAGGCCGTCGCCGACAGCCTCTGTCCCGCGTTCGAGCCGCGCCATTTCGAAGCTCATCAGCGTCGCATAGGCACTGATCGCCGGCATGTCGTCCACGCGGATGGCAGCGTCAATTTCCTGAACGGTCTTGCCCTGCTCAGACATGTTGATGGCCAGGGCGATGCCGTCTGCATAGTCGGCAACAGTTTGCCCGATCACGCGCACCGCTTCGCGCTCAGCGTTTGACACTGCGCGGTCCCGCAACTGGTTCAGCAGGGATCGCGCTCGGTCCACAGACTGCAGCGCACGTTCAGCATGGCCGGGATCCGACGTCAGCAAGAAGGCCTTGGTGTGGTGGACAATGCCGTCCAGCCCGATCGCAGCTTCAAATTCGGACAAGAGCTGATGATGCGGTGGCGTCTCGCCGAAGTCGCCGAAGCTCACCGTGGCAAGCATGTTGACCGCATTGGCCATACGCTCGAGGTCCACGTCGAATTTGACGTAGGCCTCTTCCGGCTTAAGGTGGATGAAGGCTTCCCGCTCCATCTGCTCGAGGGCGATGTACACCTTGTCCAGTTCATCATCGATGATTTTAAGCGCGGTCCGCTCGAGCGGGCTGACTTTCAATGTCCCGAAATCCAGCATGGCGCCGCGCACTGCGCCCAGGTCGAATGTGGCCGTCTCCTCTAGATGCTGCTCGGGCCTCAGAATGGAGTTGAGATAGTGATGGACAAGTCCGCCATAGCCGAGTTGGTGGCGCAGACGGCTGACGGCGATGGGGCGCGGGTCACGCAGCTCAACCGCAGTGGTCCATTCACGTTTCGTATCGGCCAGCATATAGGCAATGAACATCAGGCCGGAGCACAAAAGCACGGCCAATGCCGACATCCTGATCAGATGCCGCTGAATCATCCCCGTAAGTGAACCCGCCTTACCCACCAGTTGTCCTTTTCTGAGCCCGCAACCAAAACGGGCAGCCTGCCAAACCTACGGGTCAGGGGATAATTCACGGTTAATGGGGCGTCGATCTCGATAGAAAGACGCGAACCAGGTTGTGGTGTCCTAATTTTCCCGGAAATTCGACAGGCAGCGGCCGTTCAATCGCGGATATAAACATGTCTTTATATCTCTCTTGTTGTTGCAGGCCCGGGCTGATAGAACCCCGGCTAATGTCCCCTGGATTTCCCCATGGGTCTGTTGATTGCGGGTGCCTGCATGAAGGCAGCCATTGCTACGGAGTGAGCGCTTATGAGCGAGCAGGATTACGTCGTCGCCGATATTTCCCTTGCGGATTTCGGGTACAAGGAAATCGAGATTGCCGAAACCGAAATGCCGGGCCTGATGTCCTGCGTTGAGGAATTTGGCGACAGCAAGCCGCTCACCGGCGCGCGCATTACCGGCTCGCTGCACATGACCATCCAGACGGCGGTTTTGATCCGCACACTGGAAGCACTCGGCGCCAAGGTGCGCTGGGCGTCGTGCAACATCTTCTCGACCCAGGACCACGCCGCAGCGGCGATTGCCAAGTCCGGCACGCCGGTTTTCGCGGTCAAGGGCGAGAGCCTTGAAGAGTACTGGACCTACACCGACGCCATCTTCCAGTGGCCTGACGGTGAACCCACCAACATGATCCTCGACGATGGCGGCGACGCCACTATGTACATTCTGCTGGGTGCGCGGGCCGAGGAAGGCGAGGACATTCTCTCCAACCCGACATCTGAAGAAGAAGAATATCTCTTCGCGCAGATCAAGAAGCGCATGGAAGCCACACCGGGTTTCTTCGTGAAGCAGCGCCACGCCATCAAGGGTGTGTCGGAAGAAACCACCACCGGTGTGAACCGTCTCTATCAGCTGATGGAAAAGGGACACCTGCCCTTCCCCGCCATCAATGTGAATGACTCGGTCACCAAGTCGAAGTTCGACAATAAGTATGGCTGTAAGGAATCGCTCGTGGACGGCATCCGCCGCGGCACGGACGTGATGATGGCCGGCAAGACCGCCGTTGTGTGCGGCTATGGCGATGTGGGCAAGGGCTCTGCGGCCTCTCTGCAGGGCGCCGGCGCCCGCGTAAAGGTCACGGAAGTTGACCCGATCTGCGCCTTGCAGGCGGCCATGGACGGCTATGAAGTCGTGACGCTGGAAGATGCCGCGCCCACGGCTGACATTGTCATCACCACCACGGGCAACAAGGACGTGGTCACCATCGACCACATGCGGTCCCTCAAGGACATGGCGATCGTCGGCAATATCGGCCACTTCGACAATGAAATTCAGGTTGCCGAACTCAAGAACCACAAGTGGACTGAAGTGAAGCCGCAGGTGGACATGGTTGAGTTCCCCGACGGCAAGCGGATGATCCTCTTGTCTCAGGGCCGTCTGCTGAACCTCGGCAATGCCACGGGCCACCCGACCTTCGTGATGTCTGCCTCCTTCACCAACCAGGTGCTGGCGCAGATCGAGCTCTTCACCAAGGGCGACGACTACGACAACAAGGTCTATGTGCTGCCCAAGCATCTGGACGAAAAGGTTGCCCGTCTGCACCTTGAAAAGCTCGGCGTGACGCTGACGGAAATGTCCAACGAGCAGGCCAGCTACATTGGCGTGCCTCAACAAGGCCCGTTCAAGCCGGAACACTACCGCTACTAAGCACCACTGCTTGGACGGCGTACCATCTTCAAACGGGGTGTCCTTTGCGGGACACCCCGTTTTTTGTTGTGTGCTTTTGGTGCCGCAAACACGGCCAATGGTTGCAAGGCGCGGCGGATACGGGTTTTCTAGACGGGAACAAGACGAATCAATGTCAGGGCCCATGCGCGTTTCACACTCCACCAGAGATCGGCCCCATAGAGGTCGATGGCGCACCCGCCCCGTCCTAAGTGCGGGGGCTGCCGCCTGCGCGCTCACAACTGTGCTGATGGGCACCACATCAGCCCACGCGCAGCAGAGCTTCGACCCGGCGCTTGGATCAGCCTCCATTGAAACACTGCTTGCCGCGGTTGCCGGCGGCGCCGTCGTCATTTCCATCGGCGCGCTGTGGGCCGCAGGCCGCGCGTTCAAGCGCAACCGCCGCGACATGGCTACGCGGGCGGACCGCATGACCGAGCTTGAAACCAAGCTCGACAGCGCCGAGAGCATTTTGTCGGCCGAGCCGGATGCCGTGTTCATCTGGTCACCTGAACGCTCCATCACCCCCACCGGGTCGCGCAGCTG
>JBHJJF010000077.1:0-10277 GCA_050042885.1 Candidatus Phaeomarinibacter sp. | reverse complement strand
CATGCAACCTCACAGGGCGTTGCCTGAAAAAGTGACAGCTTTGCAATACACACCCTTGGCGGCAAGGGTTCGACACAGCCCATCTGCTGCCGTTCGGGAATTGACCGGGCCGGCCAAGAGTCTCCTAAAAACACCACTTTTTCCGGTATCGATTCGCTGAACGCGTACTTTTAGTCCAGACAATTCAGCGGGGTGGGCAGTCTTCAGCTCCACCCAACCTTCCTTAAGTCGGTCGAGGGTTCGGTAAGATGCAAGATGCAATCCCACTTCACCCGGAGCGGACGTTGTCGAGGCAGCTTTTGGGGACACTGATTTTGGTATTGCAGCGGGCTGTGCAGGTTTCACACCCGCATTGGCCGGTTTGCGCGGCGTCGGGACGGATGCCGTCGTGATTGGTCCAAGCGCGCCTTCCAAGGCAGAGAGCCGCTCAGATACGTCAGCTTCGCGGCTGACCAGTTGCTCAAAGCTCGGACGTACGATGGAGTAATCCAGCTTTAGCTGAGCAAGATCGTATTCAAGCCGGGCAAGACGGGCCTCAAGCCCCTCACCAGGGACAGACGGTGGCAAATCGGCATTTGTGGAAGTGGTCACCGGCACCGAAATCGATGCGGTTGTAATGTCAGAAGCGTCCGGGCCTTGTGCGCATCCAGCCAGCATAAATCCAGGAAAGAAAGCTGCGACCCAAAGATTTGCTGCAATCCACATCATCTGAACTGGCGGCTGTCTCATGCCCTGTAACCACCACCTATTCGACAAAGGCCAACGTCAGGAACGCCAAGTGCTGACGAATCAACAAAAAGTGTCACTCGTTGCTGGTACCGGTGACCAAGGCAGGCGTCAAACGCGAAACCGGGGGCGTTCCGGCGATCGACCGGTTGATGGATCCGTGATAGCTGCAGGGAGGAATGGCGCGAAAGTCACCACAATGGTTACCAAGTAGGCATTTTGTGTGTGGGGGTGGCATAATGGTGCATGGAAATTAACCAAGAAACCCATTGATCGTTCTAGAAATTTGCACAAAACGTCAAGCTTTGAGCCAATTGAAGGCGAGGCGGAATGTCGGCCCGGATCATGCAAACCGGGCTCAGGAAATGGGAATACTAGGGTCAGTTGGTAGCCTGTAATCGCAGAGCTCGCTGACCGCCTAGGGCAAACTTGCGAGGGAGATTGCCGACATGTTTGAAGGTGTACCTGTCGAAGGGTTGATAGGGGTCGGCGTGTTTATCGGCTCAATTGTAGTTCTTTCACTCATTCATGGGGTGAACGCGGCGGTACAGAACGCGCGGGCCTCTCGTCGTGAGGCTGCGCGTCTGGTCGACCACCTGAGCGCGCTTGCCTCCGACGCCTCCGGTGGCGTCAAACAGGCACATGGCTCAGGCCTTGCCGCGTCGCCACGCCCTGTGCGCAAGCGCAAAGTGGTCAGCGCCCGCAAATCTGAGCAAGGCACGTCCGGCCGCCAATCTTATGGGCCGCAAGGCGCGGCTCACCGTTAGTTTCCGCTGCCGTTCACCCAATTCGCAGACAGGTTTTGCGGGTGCGCTCCGTCTCTGCTACTGGCAAGATGGCAATACGGCTCACTGCCCACAAACGGGCATCGTCGAGATAGCGGACATAAATGGCAGGACTCAAAGAAAAAGCACTCCGCCGTACTGTGATCACGGCGCATGACCTCGCGGCGGCCATTCTGGCTTTCCCGATTGCCGTGTTCCTGCGCCTTGGTTGGGACGCCACCGGCCAAGACCTAACCTTGCTGGGCCAGGCCTGGCTTATGTTTGTGATCGTCGCGGCCGGTGTCATGGCAGGCACGCGGCTTGACCGTGGCTCGTGGCGCTATGCGTCCATTGATGAAGCCTTCCGGATCGGCCGCGTATCCGTCATCGCCAACCTCATTTTTCTCTTGGCGTTGTTCCTGTTGTTCCGAGCCGAGCTCATCCCGCGCTCCGTTGTTCTAATCAACATGTTCGTCTTTGCGGCGCTACTGGCCGGACCGCGTCTGGTATATCGGGCTTACCGAGACGGGCGCATGGCCTCGCTGCTCGAGCGCGGCACACACTGGCGGGTGCCGGTTCTTATTGTGGGGGCGGGTCATCAAGCTGAGGCATTTCATCGTCAAATGCTCAGGGACCCCGATGCACCCTATCGTGTTGTTGGCATTGGCGATGATGACCCCAGCCGTATCGGTACGACCATTCGTGGTATTCGTGTCCATGGGCCGGTTTCAGAATTGTCCAGCATCACCAACAAGCTTGAACGCCGCAGCGCTCGACCGGAACGCCTCGTGCTCACAGCGGACTATGAGGGCACCGAAAGCCGCTCACAGCTTTTTCATGCCGCCTCGGAGCTCGACATGCGGCTTGACCGCATCCCGGCGCAAAGCGCGCTTCGCAAGGAAGACGGCACACAACTGGAGGTGCAACCGGTTGATGTTGAAGACCTACTAAGTCGCCCGCAGACCCAGCTCGACAAATCAGAGATGCGCAAACTCCTGGCAAACAAGCGGGTTGCGGTGACAGGCGCCGGTGGATCAATTGGGTCTGAACTCGTCCTGCAGATCGCGGACTTCGCCCCAGCCTCTATCACTCTCCTGGATCAGTCAGAGTTCAACCTCTACGAAATAGACCGCGTCCTTTCTGAGGAATTCCCTGATCTTCCGCATACGCCGCATCTTTGCAATGTACGAAATGCCGATCAGGTCGAGGCGATATTTGCGAAGGCATCGCCGGAAGTCGTCTTCCACGCAGCTGCGCTCAAACATGTTCCCTTGCTAGAACCACAACCTTCACAGGCGATCCTGACCAACGTTCACGGCAGTAGGAATGTGGCTGACGCGTGCGTCAAGTGCGGCGCTGACGTAATGGTCATGATCTCGACTGACAAGGCTTCAGATCCCATAAGTGTCATGGGCGCCAGCAAGCGTGTTGCGGAGTCCTACGCCCAGGCGCTCGACATTGACCAGCGCAATCGGACGGCCGGCACCCGCTTCGTCACAGTCCGGTTCGGGAATGTGCTCGGCTCCGCCGGTTCTGTTGTACCGCTTTTCCAAAAGCAGTTGGAAAAGGGTGGCCCGCTGACTGTGACCGATCCTGAGATGGTCCGTTACTTCATGACCATCCGTGAAGCTGTCCAGTTGGTGCTGTTTGCAAGCGCACGGGAGATGGGCCAAGACGGCAGTGTCGGATCTATTCTGGTTCTTGATATGGGTGAACCGGTACGCATCATCGATATGGCACGGCAGATGATCCGTTTGGCGGGCCTTGAACCCGATGAAGACATCGAAATCAAGATCACCGGAACACGTCCGGGCGAACGTCTTTCGGAACCTCTGTTTGACAAACGCGAAGAACATCTGCCGTCGGGTCACCCAGGCCTGCTTCTGGCACGACCTGACGTAGGCAGTCTTGCCCAGGTTCGGCGCGCGATTGATGATATGGTTTCGCTTGCCCGGCAGGGGAAACAAACCAAGGTTCGAGAGGCTCTTGAATCTCAGGTCTCAAGTGCTCCGAAATCCGACGTTGCCCGCGAAGCGGCAATCAGCTGAAACAGCACCTAGCCTCATCAACTGCCGCTTTCGCGGATGGAAAATGCGCGTTTAGAGACGTAATAGTAACGCTCGGAAATCATACTTTATTTCGATTCACCCTCTTGCTGCCTTAGGTAACGGTCGGCACACCGTACTACGGCAGTGGCAGGGATCGTGTCAGGCCAGTTGGAGACCTTAACGAATGAGTGCAGCTTCCCAGGACATACGCCCTTTGGCGGTCGTCATACTTGCCGCTGGCAAGGGGACTCGCATGCGCTCAGATATCCCGAAGGTCCTGCATAGGATTGCCGGTAAGAGCGTGGTTGGCCACGCCGCCTCAGCACCTCAGCAGCTGTCGCCTGAGAAGCTGGTCATCGTTGTTGGTCCCGGCATGGAAGACATTGTCGCCGACGTCCCCGGCGCGGTTGCGGCAATTCAACATGAACGCCTCGGTACTGCCCACGCGGTACTGGCTGCCCGTGATGCATTGCAGGGTTTTGACGGTGATCTCATGGTGCTCAACGGTGACGTGCCGCTGATTGAGGCTGAGACGCTTGCACAGCTGCGAGCGTCAGTCACCAACGGAGCTGCTGTGTCTGTCCTTGGTTTCCATTGCAGCACCGCGCATGCTTATGGCCGTCTGATCACGGACGAAACCGGGGCGCTCGACCGAATTGTTGAAAACAAGGACGCGACCGCAAAGGAGAAGCAAACGAACCTTTGCAACTCGAACGCCATCGTGCTGGCAGCAGAACACGCCTGGGACATTCTTGAGGCAATTGATAACAACAACGCCCAGGGCGAGTACTACCTGCCGGATGTCGTCAAGGTGGGGCGCGCCAAGGGTCTATCTTGCACCTATGCCGTTGCACCGGAGGACGAAGTCCACGGCATAAATTCGCGGGAAGAGCTCGCGCGCGCTGAAGGCCTTCTTCAAAAGAAACTCCGTCGCCGGGCCATGGAGAATGGTGCCACTCTGGTTGCTCCGGATACGGTGTTTTTTAGTCACGACACACAACTTGGTCAGGATGTGGTCGTGGAACCGCACGTCGTCTTTGGTCCAGGCGTGAGCGTGGAGGATAACGTAACCATCAAAGCGTTCTCCCACCTTGAAGGCGCGCGCGTCGCGAACGCGGCAACTGTTGGACCATATGTACGATTGCGGCCCGGTGCAGATGTTGGGACCAGTGCCAAGATCGGCAATTTCGTTGAAGTCAAGAAGGCGACTATCGAGCAAGGTGCCAAGGTCAGTCATCTGTCCTATATCGGCGACGCCCGTATTGGCGCATATGCCAATGTCGGCGCAGGCACTATCACCTGCAACTACGATGGCTATGACAAGCACTTCACCGACGTGGGGGCAGGAGCCTTTATTGGATCAAACACATCACTGGTGGCGCCGGTAAAGGTAGCAGATGGCGGTTTCACTGGCCCGGGCAGCGTCATCACCAAGGACGTAAGCGCTGATGCGCTTGCTGTTGAGCGCGCGCAGCAAAAGGAGATTGCCGGTTGGGCCGCCAAGTTCCGCGCGCGCAAGGAAGCAGCCAAGAAGAAGGGCGCCTAGATCATGTGCGGCATTGTTGGGGTCATCGGAAAAGGCGACGTAGCGCCGATCATTCTGGAAAGCCTTCGCCGGCTGGAGTATCGCGGCTATGACAGCGCAGGTATCGCTACGGTTGCAGGTGGTGTCATCGACAGGCGCCGCGCCATCGGCAAGCTGAAAGCGCTGTCCAGCGAAATTGATGCTTTGCCCCTTCCGGGCACCATCGGCATTGGGCACACGCGTTGGGCAACCCATGGAGCTCCCACGCAAAGCAATGCTCACCCTCACGCCACGGAGAATGTGGCGGTTGTGCACAATGGCATCATCGAGAATTTTCGAGACCTGCGGCAGGAACTGGAAGCGGGTGGCGCCGCGTTCTCGTCCGATACAGACACCGAAGTCATTGCCCATCTGATCAACGGCTACCTCGCAGATGGCAAGAAACCGAAGGATGCCGTCGCCCAAACCCTGACCCGACTCGAAGGCGCCTTTGCCCTTGCAATCGTCTTCAAAGGCGAGAGCAAGCTGATGATTGGTGCGCGCCAGGGCAGCCCGTTGGCGGTCGGCTACGGCGATGGAGAAATGTATCTGGGGTCGGACGCGTTTGCGCTCGCGCCGATGACCAATCGCGTGGCCTATCTTGAAGATGGCGACTGGGTGGTCGTTACAGACGCAGGCGCAACTGTTTATTCCTCAGAGGGTCGGGAAGTGTCACGACCGGTTCAGGTGGTCCCCGTGTCGGCAGCGCTCGTGGACAAAGGCAACCACCGGCACTTCATGGCGAAGGAAATCCATGAGCAACCGGAAGTCGCGGGTCACGTCCTCGGCCAGTATGTGGATCCCTTCACCCAGACGACACGTCTTCCGGATCTGCCATTTGATCTCGCTACTGTCCCTAAGATAACCATCGTTGCCTGTGGCACAGCCTACTATGCTGCCGTCGTCGCCAAATACTGGTTTGAGCAACTGGCCCGGGTGCCGGTCGAAGTCGATGTGGCATCTGAGTTCCGCTACCGCGAGAGCGCTATGACGCCTGGGGGCCTTGCGTTGTTTATCAGCCAGTCGGGCGAAACTGCGGATACGCTAGCGGCGCTGCGCTACTGCAGGGAGAACGGCCAGCACATCGCAAGCATCGTCAATGTGACCGAGAGCACGATTGCACGTGAGTCAGATCACATTTTTCCAACGCTTGCCGGACCGGAAATTGGCGTTGCCTCAACAAAGGCCTTTGTCTGTCAGTTGATGGTGCTCGCCGTCCTCGCCATAGCAACGGCGCACAAACGCGAAGCCATTGATGATGCTGAGCATGCGCGGCTGACCCATGAGCTCACGGCCATGCCTCGGCATCTGTCTGAAGTGCTTCGGTTAGAGCCGCAAATCGAGAAACTCTCAGACGAGCTCGCGAATGCACGCGACGTTCTTTACCTCGGTCGGGGCGTGAGTTTCCCGCTAGCGCTTGAGGGAGCACTTAAGCTCAAGGAAATCTCGTATATCCACGCGGAGGGGTATCCGGCAGGCGAGTTGAAGCACGGTCCGATCGCATTGATCGACGATACACTCCCGGTCATTGTGATCGCGCCCTGGGACAAGCTGTTTGAAAAGACGGTTTCCAACATGCAGGAGGTTATGGCGCGGGGAGGGCGGATCATTCTGCTCTCGGACAAACGCGGCATTGATATTGCCGGTGATGAGGCGAGCGCGTTGCTGCAGATGCCGGACGTTGACCCGTTTACCGCACCTATTCTCTACGCCGTGCCGCTGCAACTGATCGCCTACCACACCGCTGTGCATAAAGGCACAGATGTGGATCAACCGCGTAATCTGGCCAAGTCAGTCACTGTCGAGTAGCCCAAAAGCGGCCAGCGAGATGTGGGCAAACACCCTTGGCGGGACCGATATGCCACTGATTTGAATCATAAACCGATTCAATCACATGAGAATTCGCCCGGATTTCTCTTCAAAACTGGCGAAAAACCATGCGGTGTAAGGCACGCCTCCTCAACGCGTCCGACGGCACAGTCTTTTTCAACAAGACGGTAGGGCGGGATGCGAAGTTGTGAACTCCCTCCATACGTCTGCTAGGTTGAAGGAGTGACGTTGTGGAGCGATTCGTGACAGGTACGACCGTCGGTTCTGAGCACCCCCTTTGGGCGATGATGCTGGGCACCTTATTGGTGTTGGCGGCACTCATTTTTGCGCCTTGGGCAGCGCAAGCGCAGGGGGCGGCGGTAACTGACCGCGCAGCTGCGGAGAAAGCTATTCTTGCGCGCACCAATGAAGCCACCCAGGCCTTGATCGACGGGCGACTGGATGACTCGCTGCGGCTCTTCAACGAAGTCATTGCGACAAATGCACAGCTGCCACGCATCATGGCGGCGGCGCATTACCACAGGGGTATCATTCACCAGAAGCGCGGCGCCTTCAATGAAGCCGCCGCTGACTATACGACAGCTCTGTGGTTGGATGTGTTGCCAGACAACATGCGAGCACGGGCTCACTACAATCGCGGCACGGCGCTGGACAATCTCGGCCAGCAGGAGCGAGCGAAACAGGATTTTGACATCGCCATTTCCCTGATGCCGGACATGGCTGCGGCCTACAACAATCGGGCAAATGTGCTGCGCCGGTTGGGGGCTCTGGAAGCAGCGGTTGCTGACTACGACAAATCCATTGAACTGGGCAATCCACTTCCACACCTGCCGCACTACGGGCGGGCAACTGCCAAAGAAGCGCTCGGCGATATTGAGGGAGCACGCGCTGACCTCACCAAGGCACTGTCACTCGCACCAGATTATTCTCCGGCGGAAGCTGCGTTGGCAGCACTTCCTGAGGCGCCGTCCGCACTACAGGTTGCGGCGACGCCCGAGCCAGTGCGGCCGGCGCAAAGCGCAGCTGCCGACCTCGCTGACCTACCTCCCATGCAGCTGGAAATTGTGGAAACTGCGATGCTGCCGCCACCTCCGGGAGCGACAACCGCGGCCGGGCCGGTGGCAACGTTGCGGCCGCAGTCTGAAAATCAGATATCGCGGTCTGCCGCAGTGCCACAGGCGATGCAACCTCGCATCGACCTGCCAGCAGATCAGGGCCGACGCATTACCACTGCAAGCGCTGCACCAGCGCCGGTGGCGCCTGCACCTTCGTCAGAAGCTGTTCGGCCGCCGGCACCTCGGGCACCGATGCCTATGACGGGCTCATGGACAACGACAATCCTGCCAGCAGGAAGCAACGCGGTCCTGACCCTCGACGATGTAACGCCTGAGGCTGCTCTACCGGCAATCGGCTTCAAAAATACGCAAGAAACGAAAGTGGCCGCCATAAGTGCTCTCCAACCCCAGGCTGGTTTGTCGTTTCCTGGTGTACCTGCAGACGGCTACCGGGAGGCTGCGCTCGCACCCGCCTCAGCCCCCACATTGGAGCGGCGCTCCCCGGTATCGTCAGGACCGGGCTATGCCGTGCAGCTGGCAAGTTTCCGATCGGAAGCTGAAGCAGAGCAAGCCTGGGCCAGCGCAAAGTCATTTCATCCAACTGCGTTGCAGGATCGCGAGCATCTGATCCAACGGGCGGAGGTCCCAGGCAAGGGCACATACTTCCGTCTGCGGGTTGGCCCAATGGCCGGCAAATCGACGGCCGCCGCACTGTGCAATTCGCTCAAGACACAGGGCCAGGACTGCTACGTGACCAAGCTTTAGCTTCTGTCCGGTACTTCGAGGTGGAAACCCGCCAGCGCTGGACTAGGTTCAGCGGCATGACAGAAGACAGAGAAACAAGTCAGGAAGCCCAGGCGGTCTCAGCGGCGCGCGCTTTGATTGCCCAATATGGTGACGATGCACAGGTCATCGCCATGATGCGGGTTTCGGAGTTTGGCTTTTCCGGCGACATGGAAGGCTATGCCCATTGGGAAATGGTGCTTGCCGCGGTGGAAGTGCTGACGGAGGAGGGCGGCCCGCCGCGTCTGGATGCCTAGCGTGAAATCTCGTGTGACGATGGTCGGCTGGCGACATAGACCGAGCCGATAATGCACAGAGCCACACCAAGCGTTGCCAAACTCCAGTGAATGTCCGCACCGAACATCATCCATGCCGAGGCCAAACCCATACTGCTCAGCGCAAACAGCTTGGCACGGGGTTTGATGACGCCATAGGTTTCCCACTCAACAATAAAAGGCCCTAGCACGCGGTAGTTGATCAGCCAGTGATGCAGTCTCGGTGACCCCATGGCAAAGGCCCATGCTGCCACCAGAAGCGGTCCCGTGGTCGGAATGAGCGGCAGGAAAACCCCGATTGCACCAATCAGCACAAATACGGCGCCGAGAACATTCCAAAGGCCCCTTGTGGACCGGTGGCGCCAGCTGCGTTCAATCTCGGCCTTGACCGCTTCCTTAATAAGGCGATCAGTTTCCGCAGGGTCAATCTGGTCATCATCCGTGCGCAAGAAAGCCTCCGCGGACGCGGCGGCATCCCAAATTCCCAGGCTGTTGTGTGACATCGGTCATTCCCCATAAACTCCCGGCCAACCAGTATTGAACACCAAAAAACATGGGGAACGCGTTAATGACCCAGGACATCGGGCTCACCTCGTTAGGCGGATATATTCCGCGCCTTCGCCTCCAACGTAAGTCTGTTGCCGCCGCACACCAATGGCTGGCGCCAAATTTAATGGGAAAAGCCAAGGGTGCGCGCGCCATGGCGAACTGGGACGAAGCTGCGCTGCCCATGGCCGTTGAGGCCAGCCGAGATGCTTTGGGCCGCGATGACGACCGTAGTCACATCGACGCTATTTACTTTGCGTCAACCACGATGCCGTTTTCCGACCGCCTCAATGCGGGGATGGTGGCAGCGGCTCTGACGCTCGAAAGCGGCATACAGTCGGCTGATATCGCGTCCACGCAGCGGGCAGGGACAACGGCCCTCATTCAGGCGCTGAACGCGGTTGGGGCAGGCACGGCGAAGAATGCTCTCGTTGCCGCCGGTGAGCATCGCCGTACGCGTGCTGCCAGCACGCAGGAAATGGATTTTGGCGATGCCGGCGCGGCACTGACGGTCGGGTCCGACAATCTCATCGCCAAATTTGTTGGTAGTCACACGGAGACCGTCGATTTCGTTGACCACTTCCGCGGCGAAGGCGAAGAGTTTGACTACAACTGGGAAGAACGCTGGATCCGAGATGAGGGCTTTTCGAAGATTGTGCCCAAAGCGATTGCGGCGGTTCTTGAGA
>JBHJJF010000076.1:0-20987 GCA_050042885.1 Candidatus Phaeomarinibacter sp. | reverse complement strand
CGGTTCAATCGGTGCACACTTTATTTTGGCGTCCTTCATGGCTGGTTTCAATGTCCGGGTAACCTGAATCTGCTACCGTGACCCCCATGCATCTGTACGTGGTTGATCTTCGGTACTTTTTTGGGCGGCCCCTGGGGCGCGTGGCGCGGCGGCTTGTGGGTCGGGCGGTGCGGGCGTGTTGGTCCAATGTGACCGGCATGAATGTTGTCGGGCTTGGCTATGCGACGCCGTTTCTGGGGGTGTTTCGCGATGAGGCAGCGCGAGTTGCAGCCCTGATGCCGGCCCAGCAGGGTGTGTTGCACTGGCCGCGCGATGGCCGGTTTTTGACCGGGTTGGTGGACGAAGTGTGTTTGCCGCTTGCGGATTCATCTGTCGACCGTTTGTTGCTTGTGCATCACCTGGAAGGGGCCGATCAGCTTCGCCCGGCCTTGCGTGAAGCATGGCGGGTGCTGGCGCCGGGGGGGCGCATTCTCATCGTCGCGCCAAACCGACGGGGCATGTGGGCGCGGGGTGAAAGCACCCCGTTTGGAAGCGGCCAGCCGTTTTCACGCGGGCAGCTTGTGTCACTCCTGCGCTACTCGATGTTTACGCCGGTGGAATGGGCATCAGCACTCTTTTTGCCTCCTGTCGGCTGGCGAATGTTTCTGCGCTCCGCGGCGGCATGGGAACGGCTTGGGGCGGCTTTGTGGCCGCGTTTTTCAGGCGTCATTCTGGTGGAAGCGACAAAGCAGATTTATGCGCCGACCGGTCATCGCGAGAGGGCCCGGCGGCGGCTGCCCCTTGTGGCGCCGGTGCGGTCACCGGCACCGGCGCGAGAGGCGCGTTGCGAAAGCGTCCGTGAACGTTGAGGAGATGCTTGCCCGCATCGGCCGCCCCGCTTAGGTTAACACCTGAGTAAATCTCCGGGCCGCCAAATCAACGACAATAGATGCCCGGGTCACGCAGACATCTCAGGGGAGTGGACCGCCATGCGTATGGTTACAGCCATCATCAAACCGTCACGGATAGACGAAGTTCTGAATGCACTTTCAGGCATCGGTATTCAGGGCCTTACGGCGACAGAAGTAAAAGGCTACGGCCGTCAAAAAGGCCAGACAGAAGTCTATCGCGGCGCCGAATATGTCGTCCAGCTTGTGCCAAAGGTGCGGGTGGATGTGGCTTGCGACGATGCGATTGCGGACAAAGTGGCCGAGACCATCGCCAATGCGGCGAAGACCGGCAAAATCGGTGACGGGAAGATCTTTATCAGCGACCTTCAGTCAGCCATCCGTATCCGGACGGGTGAAACCGGGGCTGAGGCTATCGGCGGCTGATTGCCGACCGTCCTGCTTACTGACAATCCAGCACGAAAATGGCCTGCTCGGCGGTGAGATTTGCCCACCAACCGGGCGGGCCTTTTTGTGTCCGCGCGGTGCCTGATCCGCCAAGCGCGATTGTGCGTTCCACATCCGCGCCCAGCAGCGCGCACAAAGCTGCAAAGTCCGCAAGCGTGCACAGATGGATGTTGGGTGTTTCCCACCATTCGTATGCCAGAGACGATGTCACGGGCATGCGTCCGCGCAGGGCGATATGGGCGCGCACTTTCCAGTTTCCAAAGTTTGGAAAAGATACGATGACCCGGCGGCCGATGCGCATCATCTGCGTCATCACCTCGCGCGGATTCTGAGTCGCCTGGATCGTCTGGGACAGGATCACAAAATCAAAGGCACCATCGGGATAGTCTGCCAGGTCGGTATCGGCGTCGCCCTGAATGACCGACAGGCCGCGGGATACGCAGGCGTTCACGCCGGTCTGGGACAGTTCGATGCCGCGGCCATCGACGCCGCGTTCATCGCGCAGGATTTCCAGCAGGTGCCCGTCACCGCAACCAATATCGAGCACGCGGGCGCCATGGCTCACGAGCTCGGAAATGCGGATAAGGTCGGCGCGGGTGGCGCGCGGAGGCGCTGGCATTGCGGCAGCCATGTTGTCCTCTCCCTACAATCCGCGGGCGCGGGCGGACGCGCCGATGAAGCCGGAAATTGTTGCAAAGAGTTCAGGCTCATCGAGCAGGAAGGCGTCGTGACCCTTGTCGCTTTCGATTTCGACGAAGCTCACAT
The DNA here is from genome assembly GCA_050042885.1 of Candidatus Phaeomarinibacter sp. Taxonomy (GTDB): domain Bacteria; phylum Pseudomonadota; class Alphaproteobacteria; order CGMCC-115125; family CGMCC-115125; genus Pyruvatibacter. The sequence goes on along the minus strand of JBHJJF010000076.1, from coordinate 18,888 downwards.
TGGCGGCGACAGCATTGAGGGCGTGGACGATCTGTCGGCTTTCGGAGGTTGGATACAGCCAGTCGCTGGTGAACGAGGCGACGCAGAAACGGGTGGTCGTGCCGCGGAATGCGTCCGCCAGTGTGCCATTCTCAAAACCGTTCCGGCGGGCGTGGTCGGCGGCCAGGTCGAAATAGTCCATGGCGCGGGTAATGAAGAGATAGGCGTTCGCGTCAAAGCGGTCCACGAAGGTGAAACCCTGGTGGCGCAGATAGCTTTCGATCTGAAAGTCCGCCTCGAACCCATAGGTGACGCTGTCGCGGTCCTGCAGGTTGCGGCCGAACTTTCGGTGCAGTGCTGCTTCTGACAGGTAGGTGATGTGCGCGGCCATGCGGGCAACGGCCAGCCCCTTGGAGGGGTAGCTGTCATTGCCGTCATAGTTGCCGCTCTGCCAGTTGGGGTCAGCCATGATCGCCTGCCGGCCCACTTCGTGGAACGCGATGTTCTGGGCTGAATGCCGGGCGGCAGTGGCAACCGGAATGGCACTGAAAACCTTGTCCGGGAAGGACGCGCACCACTCAAGCACCTGCATGCCGCCCATGGACCCGCCGGCGACGCAGAAGAGCTGCTCTATGCCCAGCGCTTCCACGAGCATGGCCTGAGCCCGCACCATGTCGCCGATGGTGATGACCGGGAAGTTGAGCCCATAAGGTTCGTTCGTGGCCGGATTGATGGCTGTGGGCCCCGTCGTGCCGAGGCAGCCACCGACGACGTTCTGGCAGATGACGAAGTATTTGTCGGTATCAATCGGACGGCCGGGTCCGACCATGTGGTTCCACCAGCCGGCTTTGCCTGTCGTGGGGTGGGCGTTGGCAGCGTGCTGGTCGCCGGTCAGCGCGTGGCAGATAAGGACGGCGTTGGACTTGTCCGGGTTCAGTTCACCATAGGTCTGGTAAGCAATTTCGAAGGGGGCGATATCGACGCCGCCGTCGAGCCTGAGCGGCTGATCCACGCCGAAAGCGTGCACATGGCTCTGGGCGCCCGATGCGGCTCCTTCAGCGTCAAATCTGGTCTCAGCGTGCGTCATGGTCGCCATGTAATAGCGGGAAGGAGCCGTTTCAGCACCCCTTGGGGGTGCAAAGCCGGGCTGCATCGTGATCCGCCAACTCAAAAATGCGGGCAGGTAGCTAGGAAAGCGGGGTGGGGTCTGTCAATGGGGCTGCGGAATCCATCTCTGGAGAGGTTAACCTTTGAAGGCGCAGTTTTTTTTGATTTTCGACCCAGCACCCCCTATTGATACGCGCTTCCCGCCCTAGCTGAGAGCTGATTTCACCCGCATGTCCGCGTCGCCCAAAACTCCGCCTGCTGAAGCGCCTGAGACCGGCCCGAAGACCAATACGGTCCCGGACCTTGCGGCTGCGCGTGTGGAAATCGACAGGATCGACGACGAAATCCATGATCTGCTGATGGCGCGGGCGGAGGTTGTGGGCCAGGTGGCGGCGGCCAAGGGACCGGCTCTTTTGTCTGCCAGCCCGATCAGGATCGAGCGTGAGGCGCAGATGCTGCGGCGGCTCGTGGCCCGGCACACAGGCCCGCTCCCGTTCATGTCCGTGGCGGACCTCTGGCATGAGCTGATTGCAGCGATGACGGCCATTCAGGCGCCGTTTGCGGCAACCATCGCGGGCGGCGACGGGGCTGTGCAGCGGTTTGCTCTGGCGCGCCAGCAGTTTGGGTCCAGCATTCCCGTCACTGTGGCTGAGGACGCCCGCAATGCGGTGCGCCAGGTGGCGGACGGCACGGCGGGTGTGGCGGTGTTGCCTGCGCCTGAAAATGGCCAGCGTGGGGCCCGACCCGGCGATGCGCCGTGGTGGACGCTGCTGACCCGTGGTGCAGACTCGCCGAGCATTGTGGCGGCCCTGCCGTTTGTGGTGGCGGCTGAGCCGGATGCGCCGGTACGGCGGCGTTATCTTGCCGGTGACGGACCGCGCGCTGTTGTTGTGGCCAAGGCGCCGCGTAATCCGTCGGGCGATGACATCACGTTGGTTGTCTCCACATCCGCCGGCTTTGTCAGCCCGGATGTGTGTGGCGATGCTTTTGAGAAGGCCGGGTTCTCAGCCTGGCGGCTGGCGTTTGCGGATGATCCCCATGCGGGCCCAGAGACGGACAAGGGCGCAGGCGCGCCGCAGCTCCATCTGATTGCGATTGATGGTCACATTGAAAGTGACGATGAACGGCTCAGCCTTATGGACACGCGCCATGGCGGCCCGTTCGGAGAGACCTATCCGGTTGGCGGTTATCCGGTGCCAATCGGCCTCTAAGAGGGGATGGCACTTCGGGCGGGCGATACTTTTCAAGCCGGGCCAATCAGACGACGGACACTTTTTTCAAGGAACAACGCGATGGGTGAGATTACACCGCGCGACGGTATCGAGGGGATCACCCCCTACAAGGCAGGCGAAGCGAAGATCGCCGGGCGCGATGCCGCGATCAAACTTTCTGCCAACGAAACCCCGCTGGGGCCAAGCCCTGAAGCGCGCAAGGCCTATCTCGAGGCTGCGCAATCCATGGAGATATACCCGGATGGCGGCTATGGCGGCCTACGGGGCGCAATCGCCAAACGCTATGGGTTGGATGCCTCCCGCCTTGTGTGCGGCAACGGCTCGGATGAGCTCTTTCACCTCCTGGCGCAGGCCTTTTTGGGCAAGGGCGACGAAGCCATTCACACGGAACACGGCTTTGCGGTCTATCGGATTGCCACGCAGGCGGCCGGCGGCGTGCCCGTTGAGGTGGCCGAGAGCGGATTGACGACGGATGTGGATGCCATTCTGGCCGCAGTGACGGACCGCACACGGATGGTGTTCATCGCCAACCCGAACAATCCAACAGGCACCTACATTCCGATTGATGAAGTGAAGCGGTTGCAGGCCGGTTTGCCCGAGCACGTGGTGCTCATTCTCGATGCGGCGTATGCGGAGTATGTGCAGCGCAATGACTATGAAGCCGGGCTTGAGCTGGTGGCGACATCACCCAATGTCGTAATGACGCGAACGTTCTCGAAGGTGCACGGGCTTGCCGCCCTGCGGATTGGCTGGCTCTACGGGCCGGAAACGGTTGTGGATGCCATCAACCGGGTGCGCGGTCCGTTCAATGTGAGCGGACCTGCTCAGGCTGCCGCTATTGCAGCTATCGAGGATACGACACATGTGGCCAAGTCGGTTGCGCACAACCAGGAATGGCTGGAGAAGCTGACGGCGCAGTTTGAGGCGATGGGTATTGAGGTTGTGCCCGCGGTGGCGAATTTTGTGCTGCTGCGTTTCTCCGGTGAGGACGGCAAGACAGCGGATGCCGCGGACGCCTTTCTGCGGGAGCGCGGGCTGATCCTGCGGGGCACGGCGTCCTACAAGCTGCCGGATTGCCTGCGAATGACCATTGGTCTGGCGGAGCAAAACGAGATGGTGGTTGCCGCATTGACTGACTTCATGGCCGGAGGCACCTCCTCATGAGTGAGCCGCTGTTTAACCGTGTTGCCGTTCTGGGGCTTGGGTTACTGGGTGCCTCGCTGGCTCTTGCAACGCGCCGTGCCGGGCTGGCCAACAACATTGCAGGCTTTGCCCGGTCCCCGGAAACGCGGGCACGGGCGCGGGAGCTTGGGTTCTGCGATGAGGTGTGTGAGAGCGCTGAAGACGCCGCCAAGGGTGCTGACCTGATTGTGCTGGCGGCGCCCGTGGGGGCGTTCGCTGTGCTGGCGGAGACGATTGCGCCGGTTCTGGAACCCGGCGCGATCGTCACGGATGTGGGCTCGGTGAAGTCTGCTGTTGTGCGCGATGTGAGCCCGCATATTCCCGACGGCGTGCATTTCGTGCCCGGCCACCCGATTGCCGGGACAGAGCAGTCGGGGCCTGACGCTGGCTTTGCGGAGTTGTTTGACGGGCGCTGGTGCATTCTGACGCCGATTGGTGCTGCGGAAGATGACGTCGCGCATGTTGCGGACCGGGCCGAGGTTGAAAAGCTGGCGCAGTTCTGGCGTGGCTGCGGCAGTGATGTGGATTTCATGGACCCGCACCATCACGACCTGGTGCTGGCGATCACGAGCCACCTGCCGCATCTCATCGCCTACAACATCGTGGGCACGGCGGCTGATCTTGAGACAGTGACGCAATCTGATGTCATCAAGTATTCCGCCGGTGGCTTTCGAGACTTCACGCGTATTGCCGCGTCCGACCCGACCATGTGGCGGGACATCTTTCTGAACAACCGCGAGGCGGTTCTGGAAATGCTGGGGCGGTTTGCGGAAGACCTGTCGGCGCTGCAGCGCGCGATCCGCTGGGGCGATGGGGACGCACTCTTCACGCTGTTTACGCGCACGCGCGACATCCGCCGGGGCATCATTGATGCGGGCCAGGATTCGGCTGTTCCCGACTTTGGCCGCCATGCGAAGCCTGCTGAAGACGAGTAGTTTCGTTCTAGGGCGCGCGGTCGTCGCCGGTAATCCGTACCGGCCCGAGATAGACATCGCTGTTGCGGATGTTCACGGGCATGCGGATATGACCGGCTTCTGCGCCTGATGTCAGCGACAGGAGGGACAGGGCAGCCTTAAGCGTCCCTTCGAGTTCCCGGGCAACGAGCTTCTGGCGCACCAGTCCTTCAACAATCGTGTCGTGTCCCTTGAGGGTCGTGTCGAATTTGCCGTTGCTGGTGCCGTCTGGAGCAATGGACAGCTTGCCGGTGCCGGTGGCGCCTGTCTGACCCCAGGTGACGGTGCCCTGGGATACCTGAACCTCACTGCCTTCAAGTTGAAGCAGGGCAATGTCCTGAAACACCCGCTCGCCGGCGTTTGCTGTGATGCGGGACTGGATGCCGATGTGATTGCCAGTGGGCCCGAGGATATCGCCAAGGCCAGGCGCGATGCCGTCGCTGAACGTGATGTTGGCGCCGCGCAGGGCCATGTCGACGCTGCCCGGCGCTTCGTCAGCCCTGCGGGCGTGAAGCTGTAGCCGCTCAGCACCAATAGTGGCGGGTGCATCAAGGCGCGTTGCCACAGCTGCCTGAATGTCGACGGCGAGGCGGGCAGGCCCACCCTTCTCGATGACATAGCTTGCTTCCGCACTCTCGGTTGTCATCTCCCAGCGCTGCTGAGTGTTGCCGGACCCATAAGTGACCTGCATCGGGCGTTTGGCGGCGGCGAGGATGTGAGTCAGGCGATAGGGAAGGGCGTGGGCGTGAAACTCCGGCGTTGTCCAGCTCCACGGCGTGTCGGCGCTGGCTACGTCATAGCGCAGATTGTCCAGCTCAATGCGCAGGCGCAGGGGCCAGCCGCGGGCGCGCATGTCGTCCCATGTCACGGTGATGCCGTTGCGGGCCTGGTCCGCCGCCCAGTTTTCGACCTCTGCCTTCATACGGTCGGCAAGCGTGCTCCAGTACAGCCAGTAGAGGCCCATGAGCAGAAGCAGGCCAAGGAGGGGCAGGGCGATTTTGGGGATGCGGTTGAGCATGGGGCCAGACTTGCGATATTGCGGGAAGGTACAGGGGGGTATCGGCAGCGATATTCAGGGAAGATAAGGCATTTGCGAAGGTCTGGCGGAGCAGTGAGCGATAATTGTGACGATCTGTGGGTCTTTGGTTACGGCTCGCTGATGTGGCGCCCGGGCTTCGACTTTGTGGAGCGGCATCAGGCGCGCATTGCGGGCTATCACCGGGCGTTTTGTGTGTACAGCTACCATCATCGCGGCACGCCTGAGAAACCGGGCCTTGTGCTTGGTCTCACGCGCGGCGGGGCCTGCCGGGGCATGCTTTACCGGGTGGACGCGACAAAGGCAGAGGATACCGTTGCCTATCTGCGGGAGCGCGAGCAGGTGACGCTGGTCTATCGCGAAGCCCGGGTGACGGCGGTGCGGGTGGATGACAAGGCCCGTCACCAGAATGTTCTGACCTATGTGGCGGAGCCGGATCACGAGCAATATGCCGGACGGCTTGACGCTGGGACGCAGGCTGAGCTCATTGCTTTTGGCGAGGGGAAGTCAGGGCGCAATCCGGAATACCTCGCCAGCATGGTCGAGCATCTGCGTGAGATGGGCATTCGCGATACGGGACTTGAATCCCTGTTGAAAGATGTCGAGGCGCGGCTGGCAGGCGCTTAGCTGCCGATCTTCGTTTTGGCTTCTTCTACCAGCCGTGTGGTGGCGGGCTCGATGGCTGCTTCAAGCTTGGCCATGAAGTCACGGCGTTTGAGACCGGGCTCAATGGCCGGGAGAATTTCGACCACGATGCTGCCGGGCTGACGCTTGAGGGCACGGCGGGCCCAGAACATGCCGGAATTCAACGCCACGGGAATGCAGGGGATGTCCAGCTGCGTGTACAGCGCGGCGGCGCCTGGCTTGTAGTCTGGTTCGGAACCCGGCGCGCTGCGGGTGCCTTCCGGGAAGATCATGATGGGGCGGCCGTCAGCGACGGCCTTCTTGCCCTGCCGCACCAGCTTGCGGATGGCACTGGGGCCTGAGCCGCGGTCAATGGAAATCATGCCAGCCTTGATGGCGTACCAACCATAGAGCGGCACATAGGTGAGTTCCTTCTTGAGGACGATGGCCGGGTCTTTTGCGGCGACGGCCCAGAAAATCGTGTCCCACATGCTCTGGTGCTTGGAGGCAATCAGGCAGGCGACGTCAGGAAGGTGTGCTGCGCCGCGGATCTCATAGTCGACGCCGGTGATGTTGGCGGCACCCCACAATTGCAGCTTTGACCACAGATTGATGGCGGATGCCGTCATGCGGCGCGGCAACACCAGCAAGGGCAGGCCGCCAAGGGTCATGATGGCACTGACCGTGTAGAGATAGATTTGATAGAGCAGCGAGCGGAGCGCGATCACGTAACGTCGTCTCTCTTTTTGGGCGCTTGGGTGGCCTCAGCCAGGGCAGCTAGCCGAACCGCGTGCGCAGCAGGGTAATGACGTATTTCGCGTACTCCGTGACGAGCAGACGCGCAACCCTGACATTGCCCAAAGGCCGATCCATGCCGCTGCTGGCAACGGTTACCGGCAGTAATGTGACGTCCGGCATCTCATTGCGCAGCAGAACGAGACTGCGGGGCATATGGTAGTCGCTGGTGACGACAGCCAGTGATGTGTAACCCTTTTCAGAGACCCATTTCGAGGTCTCGTCCGCGTTGCCGACAGTTGTGCGTGCGCGAAAGCCAAGATCAACGCAGCAGTCGAACCGGGTGTCCGGTCCCCCGAACTGGGTGGCCAGGTCCTCGCGGCTGATATCGGTGTTGACGCCTGAGATGAGCAGGCGTGCACCGCTTCCGTTTTCAAGCAATTGTACGGCGCTCATGATGCGGTCGCGATCGCCGGTGAGGACGACGAGAGCATCCACGTCCATCGGGGCTGTTTGGGCGGCAGGGTCTGTCGGCTCGGGGATTTCCAGAACAAACTGAATGAAGCCGCCGATTCCGATGAAAACAATGATGGCCAGAATCCCGGCAAGCAGCCGCAATGGGCGAAACGGTGTGCGTTTACCACTGCCTGACTGTCCGAAAATGGGAATCGGGTCGTTCACTGTCTTGTCCGGCTACTCACTCAACAAACTCAATTTATCCGCAGCAACGCTCAGATATGTGCCCTTACGGGTGTCTTGATGCCGTTATGCATCCCTACAGCTGAACATTTCCACTCAATAGCAGCGAATATCGTGCCACAGCGCCGTTGCGCCCGCAGATGACGAGGGAAGCGTGCAGGATGCCGGGACAATAGAGCGCGAAAATTATGGCTAAAGCGTGGGGGCGAGGGCGCGGATGACGGTCATGCGTGCGGCGATGGCCGTGAGACCGGTTGCGGCAAGGGGCACAGCTACAAGCACGACATAGTGGGTCCACGGCATCTGCAGTTGCGGCAGCAGCGATACCAAACCTGCTTCGTTGTTGGCGGAAAGGCCGAAGAGCAGGAATGTGAAAGCAGCAGCTCCCCAACCGGCGAACCCCGCTTTTAGGCCCGTGGTGAGAAAACGTTTTTGCACCTCACCGGCGATGAAGCTGTCGCGGGCGCCAATGAGATGCAGGACTTCGACCGTGTCGCGATTGGCTGCCAGGGCAGAGCGGGTCGCGAAGACGACGATGGCTGCCGTGGTGATGGCGACCAGCGCGAGTATTCCCATTCCAACGAGTTCAATGATGGTTGCAGCGCCGGCCAATTCGTCGCGCCATCGGGCATGGGTGTCCAGCGTCGCATTGGGCGCGGCGGCCTTGAGACGGGCCCGCAGAGTGTCGAGGTCAATGATGGCGCCGGGGACCATGTCGGCGTGGATCAGCATGGGAATGGGGAGACCGGTGAGAGCATCGGAATCGCCCAGCCATGGTTCAATCAGTGCCGCGGACGCTGATTGGGGCAAGGCTTCAACCGACGCAATGTCAGGCGCGGATTCCAGAAGTCCAATGACGGCCTGGGCTTCCGCTTCCACGTCGACCCCGGCGCGTGGAACCACCTGAATGGTCAGGGCGCGGTCCAGGTCTTCGGTCCAGGCGCGGCTGGCGTCTGACGTCAAAAGGGCTCCGCCCAAAGCGAGGCAGGCGAGATAGCACATGCCGGCGATGACGCCGCCCAGCGCGGCGCCACCGCGGCCTCGGGGCATCAGGTCAGTTGCGGGTTCCAGGCCGTTCATGTCCGGACTGTCGGTTCCGGTGAGGCCGACGCGCTGGCGCAGCGCGAAGGCCATGCCCCTGTTGCTGGTATTGTTTATCAGAGTACGGATCATTGGGTGAGTTCACCCTTCGCCAGATGCAGGACGGGCGCCCCGGATCGCTCCACCATGGTGAGGTCGTGGGTAGCTATGAGGACAGTTGTGCCGAAGCGGTTGAGCTCTTCAAACAGACGCAGGAGCCGCATGCCCATTTCCGGGTCTACATTGCCTGTGGGTTCGTCCGCCAGCAACACGTCCGGCCGGGCGACGACGGCGCGGGCTATGGCGGCGCGCTGCTTTTCACCACCCGACAGCGTGGCGGGGGTGGCGTGCATGCGTTCGCCGAGACCGACCCACTGCAGCAGCTCGATTACGTCGTCCTTGTAGTCTTCCATATCATGGCCAGCGATGCGCAGGGGCAGGGCCACATTGTCAAACGTCGTCAGATGATCGAGCAGGCGGAACTCCTGAAACACAACGCCGATGCGGCGGCGCAGGGCCGGCAGTTGCAGACGGCTTGTGGTGGCAAGATCATTCCCGAACATCGTGATGAGCCCCCGCGATGGGCGCAGGGCCAGGAACATGAGCTTGAGAAGCGATGTCTTGCCGGCGCCTGACGGGCCGGTCAGGAAATGAAAGCCACCTGGTTCCAGGTGGAAGCTGATGTCGCGCAGGACTTCGGGCCCCAATCCGTATCTCAGGCCGACATTTTCAAAACGGATCACGGGAAGACATGCCCCAGGGTAATGGCCAAAAGTGGATCATATGTGCCGGTTAGACCTGATCGGACCCGGCGAAAAACCATTGAGATCGCCCGGATTCTGGCGAATCGCGGCATGGTTAGCCAAGTTTTAACGGACTTTGGCGCATTGATAAGGCAAGCACCATAGGTCCTGCTTTGCGTTTTGGCGGAATTGCAGGGTTTGACGTCCGCGGTTGTCCCGGCTTGCTTAGGGGGCGGGGGCCATGCAAATCACGCATCGGAATTTGCCGGACACCTGACCGGCACAAAGCTGAGAGATTTTCCGCAGACCTATGATCATCACCTGCCCGGAATGTGATACGCGCTACACGGTCAAGGCTGCCGCCTTCAAGGCGCCGGGTCGTAAGGTGCGTTGCGCGAGCTGCGGCAATGAATGGTTTCAGGAGCCACCGGAAGACGCGCCCAAGCCGGTTGAGCTGGAAGAACCGCCGGCGCCTGATCCGGCCCCTGAGCCTGCTCCGGAACCTGACCCGGTACCTGACGTCGCGCCTGAGCCTGTGCCGGAACCCGAGGCCGCTGGCGAAGATGTCGTTGAAGAGGCCCCGGTGGCTTCAAAGCCGGTTATCACGCGCCCGGCTCCGGTCGACGATGCGCCGCCCATGGCAGAGGAAGAATTTGCTCCAACGGCTGATGCGTCTCTTCCTGATCAACCGTCCGTCTTCAAGCCGACGCAAGCGCCCAAACAATCCCGGGCCATCCTGTTGGGGTGGGCGGCGCTATTTTTGTTTGTATTCGTCTTTTTTGGATCGCTGATTGCCTTCAGGGGAGACGTGGCACGGTACTGGCCAGCGACAGCGTCACTGTATGATGCAATCGGACTTCCGGTGGTCCAGCAGGACATCGGTCTGCGGAACATCAGCAAAGAGACCACTGTCGAGAACGGTTTGACGGTCCTGTCCATCACCGGTGAGATCATCAATACGGGTGAGGAGCGGGGTGCCGTGCCGCGTGTGCGCGTGGCATTGCGCGACAGGGAGGGCCTTGAGCTCTACCACTATTTCTTTGCGCTGCCGGAGGCTGAGCTTGATCCGGGCGCGTCGGCTGAATTTGTCACCCGGCTCTCAAGCCCGCCGGCTGCTGCCGACCATCTGGTGTTGCGCTTTGTCGAGCCGGGCGAATATACGGGCAACGAAGTGCCTGTGGCATCTGACGGCAGCTAATGTTCTGGATTTTAGAAGCGCTGGAGCAGGCGGTTGAGATAGTCCAACTCGACCGGCGGGCGGTCTCTGTCGCCGACACGACGCTGAAGCTCTTCCAGGATGCGGCGGGCGCGTTGGACTTCACTCTCATCGGGAATCTCCACGCCATCGCCCTGTTGCGGCCCTGAACTGCGCTGGGGGCGGCCAAGCGGGTCACGGCCTTCGCTGCCTTGTCCGCGGTCCTGTCCTTGCTGCTCGTTGGACATGGCCAGTTCATTGAGCAGGCTTTCGGCCAGCGCCTGTGCGCCGTCGCGCAGATTCTCGATTGCCTCGCCCTGTCTGCGGGCGGCGCGTTCCAGGTCCCCGTTTTCAAGGGCCTCCTGGGCATCGCGCATGGCGCGGTCAGCCCGGCCGAGTGCCGAAGGGGTGTCCACGCCTGATCCCTGAAGCCCCTCACGCAGTTGAGACAGGCTGTCACGCACATCCCCCTGGCGTTGTTGGAGGGTGCCACCTGGCCCGGAGCCGCCTTCGCGCCCCTGCTGCTGGCCGCCCTGCTGTCCCTGTGGTGTCCCTTCCTGGCCTTCAAGGCCTGCATTGCCTTCCTGCACGGTTTCGTCCTGCAGGGCGCGTTGCTGTTCGATGATGTCTCCCATCTGACCGATGGCATCTTTCATGGCTGACTGGGGCGGTGTCATATTCATCTGGCCCGGGGTGCCGGTCGCCAGATTTTCCATCATCTGGCGCAGCTCGGAGAGAAGCTGCCGCGCGGCATCGCGCGAGCCTGACTGCGCAAGGTCCTGAAGGGCATCCAAAAGGCTTTCCAGAGCGCCGCGCTCGAGGGACTGCATGTTCGGGTCCATCGGGGCCATCTCGCCGTTCTGGGCCGCCTGCATCTGTTGTTGGGCGAGGGCCTGAAGGAACTGATCCATGGCATAGCGCAGTTCGTTCATCAGCCGTTCGATCTCAGCATCTGACGCGCCGTTGGCGAGCGCGTCCATCAAGGCGTCCTGAGCGTCCCGCAAGGCAGACTCGGCAAGGGAGAGGTCGCCATCCTCGAAATGCAGCGCGATGTCCCATAGAAGGTCGTAGATGCCGTCCAGGTCGCCCGGGTTGCTGGCTCCCCGCAGCCGCCAATGCGCGGCCCGCAGGGGCAAATAGTCATTCGCCGTCTCGTAATATCTGTCTGCGTGCAGGGTGAGCGCGTTGAGGGCGATGGCCACGTCCGGTGCTCTGTCAGGTGTGCGGGCCAGTCGCTGGCGCTGTTCGATGACGGCTCGGGCGATCGGGTCGGTGAAGCGGCGCTGGGGCAAGCGCATGATGCGGGTCCGGCTGGTGCCCTCCTGTCCAGCTTCGTCAAAGGCTGCGAGGGTGATGGCCACCTGCAGGCCGGCCCAGGGGTGGCTTGTGAGGTCCTTGTAGGCAAATTCCCCTTCCGCATCGACGACGCGGGCGGAGGGGAGCGGCAGCTTCAGCACCGGCGGTTTAACAGCTGCCAGGGCGCCGATGTCGGTTTGTGCCGTGCCGTCGGCAGGCTCAGCGGACGCGTCATCGCTGACATTGGCATCGACATCGCCGGCGCGGGGCAGGGTGACTCGCATTTCCGCCTGGGTGATGCCGTAATCATCCAGTAGGTCATAGCCGACGGCCAGGGATAGTTGGGCCGTCACCGACAGGGCATCGCCTTCGGTAAACAGGATCTGTGGGTCGCTGTCTGGTTTAACGTCGATGGAGAATTCATCCAGGGTGCGGCCGTTGGCGATGATTTGCAGAGCACCGCTTTCGCCAATTGGGAGTGCTATTTCATGAGCGCCCGACACATCGGACTCAAAATCGGTGCCCACGCCCGCAAGTCGTGCTTCGGCTGATGACGCGCCATAGACCCGTGCTGTCAGCACGCTGCCTTCCGGGACATTGACAGCGTTGGCGGTATCACCTTCGGTTTGCGGCACTGTATTGAGGAAGAGTGGTGGTACCGATGTGTAGGCAGGCGGGGTGATCCAAGCGTCGAACGCGATGGTGTTGCCCGAGGCTCCAAACGCTGCGCCCGGGAGCAGGTTCTCTGCCAGCCGGGCCGGGGCATCGCGGCCGGCATAGACAAGGGCGCAGACGAACAGGATGAGTGTGGCGGCCCGCAGCGCCATGGGATCAAGCTGGGGAGCAGGAGACCGCGGAGCGACTGCGTGTGCGTTCTTTGCGGCTTGCTCCAACTGCGCCAGATGTTGCCGCCACAACGCGGCGCCGTCGTCGCGGTTGCCGATAAAGTCCGCGCGGATGTCTTCCAGGGACGACAGCGGACGGTGCTTGAGACCCGAGCGCGTTTCGATCCGGCGCAGCGCGTCGGTCCTGCCAGGCCATGTTACGTCTTTGAGGTTGGCGTAAATCAGCCATCCACCGCCGCCCACAACGCCGATGAAGGCAGTCCATTGGATAATGCCCGGCAGGACGCTCCAGCCATTGATGAGAGACACCGCAGCATAAAGACCCGCAAGGCACAGTGGACCCAGAAGGGCCGGCCACACGGCCTCCCAGAAAAGGCTGAGGCGGGTGATGGTCACCTTTGGGTCAAGACCACGGGGCAGCGAATCAGACAGGCCACTGGACGAGCGTGTGGACCAGCGTGTGGACCAGGCGTTCGCCCAGCCTTGGGCAATCCCTGCTTTTTCGCCTCTTTCGGCCACCAATTGCTCCCACACATTGCGCCAGAGGGGCCTTTGTGAGGCATCGGGCTCTAGCTAGCCTTTACGGGCGCTTCCGGCGGAATTTAGCTCTCCAGCCAGCCCGGTAGGCGATTGTCGGCAAGCAAAGCGTCATAAGTTTGGCGCTCGCGAACCACGGACCATTGGTCCCCGTTGACCATCACCTCGGCCACCAGGGGTCGCGCGTTGTAGGTGGATGCCTGCACCGCGCCATATGCTCCTGCAGAGAGGATAGCGAGACGGTCCCCCGGGGCAAGCTCTGGCAGTTCACGATCCTTTGCGAATGTGTCGCCGCTTTCGCACACCGGACCGACGATATCGGCCCTCAGGCGGGGTGTGGAGTCAGGCGTTTCGGCGACCGGAAGCATGTCGTGCCAGGCGTCATAGAGCGTCGGGCGGATCAGATCATTCATGCCCGCATCGAGAATCAGGAAATCCTTGGCTTCACCGTTCTTGACGTAGGTGACTTCTGTCACCAGAACGCCGGCATTGCCCGCAATGATGCGGCCCGGCTCGAAAAGCAGGCGCACGTCCAGGTCGGCAAACGCGTCACAGGCGATGCGGCCATATTCGTCCGGGTGGGGCGGGGGCTCGTTGCCCTGCATGTAGGGAATGCCCAGGCCACCGCCGAGGTCGACATTGCGGACGTCGTGGCCCTGATCCTTCAGTTCACGGACAAGCTCCGCCACCTTGGCGAAGGCGGCGCGGAATGGATCAAGGGACGTGATCTGACTGCCGATGTGAACGTCGACGCCGACAATCTCAATACCCGGCAACTCGGCTGCCCGTGCGTAGACTGCGTGTGCCCGTTCCCAAGCAATGCCGAACTTGTTATCCGCCTTGCCGGTGGTGATCTTCACATGGGTGTTGGCATCCACATCCGGGTTCACGCGCAGGGAGATGGGCGCGCGCATGTTCTTGGCGAGCGCCACCTCATTGAGGGCTTCGAGCTCGGGTTCGCTTTCCACATTGAACATGAGAATGCCCGTATCCAGCGCGTAGGCCATCTCGTCGCGTTTCTTGCCGACGCCGGAGAACACGATCTTGTCCGCCGGGATGCCGGCGGTGCGGGCGATGCGGATTTCACCCTGCGAGACGACATCGGCGCCGGCGCCCATGCGGGCCAGCGTCGATACGACGGCAAGGTTGGAGTTTGACTTGACAGAGAAGCAGACGAGCGCGGGGTTGCCGCTTGTGCCCTGCTTGAAAGCGTCAGAGAACACCCGGAAGTGGCGTTCCAGGGTGGCCGTCGAATAGCAATAGAAGGGCGTCCCCACCTCATCCGCAATGGCGGGCAGGGGAACATCTTCGGCGTGCAGGACGCCGTTCTTGTAGGCGAAGTGATGCATCTGCTTATTTGGTGGCTTGCTTAGTTTTCTTGAACGGGCTCTGGCGCCGGGAAACGGGCGTCGTCATCGGACTTATTCTTGCTGTCGGATGTTTCAATCAACACATCCCTGCCGTCCGGCGGCACAGGGTTTCCTCGCACACCACAGGCGGACACGAGGACTGTAAGGGCGATCACCACAGGCAGTTTGCCTGCGGTGTCAAATGTCAGGCTCATGAAAGCTGCTCCCGCCAGAATTGTACCTGTGCCCGCACATTGTCGGGCGACGTTCCGCCAAAGCTTGTGCGGCTTTTGACTGAGTTGTCGAGGCCCAAGACCTCAAAAACCTCAGGCGTGATTTTTGGTTCGGCTTCCTGCATCTCTTCGAGCGTCAGCACGTCCAGATCACAGCCCTTGGCTTCAGCCGCCGCAACGAGGCGGCCCGTTACGTGATGCGCATCGCGGAACGGCATGTTGAGAGACCGCACCAGCCAGTCGGCGAGGTCTGTGGCAGTCGAGAAGCCTTTGGCGGCGCTCTCGCGCATTGCCGGCTTGTTGACGGTCAGGTCCGCGATCATGCCGGTCATGGCGGCAATGGCGAGGTCGAGCGCGTCCATGCCGTCAAAGGCGGGTTCCTTGTCTTCCTGCATGTCCTTTGAATAGGTCATGGGAAGGCCCTTCAACATAACCAGAAGGCTTGTCAGGGCGCCGATGATCCGGCCCGGCTTCGCACGCACGAGTTCGGCAGCGTCCGGGTTGCGCTTTTGCGGCATGATGGAAGAGCCCGTTGAGAACTTGTCCGGAAGGCGCACAAAGTTGAACTGGGCGGATGTCCAGATGACGATCTCTTCCGCCAACCGCGACAGATGCACCGAGCAGATGCTTGCGGCGGACAGGGTTTCGAGCACGAAGTCGCGGTCCGCAACCGCATCAAGCGAGTTGCGGGTGGGCCCATCAACGCCCAGCGCCTTGGCCGTCTGGTCCCGGTTGATGGGGAAAGACGTGCCGGCGAGGGCGGCAGACCCTAGCGGGCTCTGGCCGGCGCGGGTGTGGGCATCCATGAAGCGGCTGCGGTCGCGCGCCAGCATTTCCACATAGGCCAGACAGTGATGGCCGAAGGTGACGGGCTGGGCAGATTGCAGATGGGTGAAGCCGGGCATCACCGTCTCTGCGTTTGCTTCCGCCTGATCAACCAGAGCGGTCTGCAGCTGCTTGAGGCCTTCGTCGAATGCCAGCAGACGCTCGCGGACATGCAGCTTGAAGTCGGTTGCGACCTGGTCGTTGCGGGACCGGGCTGTGTGCAGACGGCCGGCGGCCGGGCCGACGATCTCTGTCAGGCGCGCTTCCACATTCATGTGGATGTCTTCCAGGTCGCGGCGGAACGGGAAGGTGCCGTTCACGATCTCTTGTTCGACCTGATCCAGCCCTTTGAGGATTTCTGCGACGTCTGTGCTTGAGATAATGCCGCAATCGGACAACATTTGCGCATGCGCACGGCTGCCGGCGAGGTCCTGCATCGCCAGCCGCTGGTCAAAGTCGATGGAGACATTGATTGCCTCCATGATGGCGTCAGGTCCGTCTGCGAACCGGCCGCCCCACATTTTGTTGCCCATGGTCTTTACGTCTTCACTTCAAGGAATCCCGCTTCGATGGCTCGCGATAAAAAACCGCAAAAAGTCTCACCAAAGTTGAGGTTTCAGATTGCCGCCCTTGTACTCGCGGCAGGACTTGCGGCGGTTCTATACGGCAACCCTATTGGTGGCAAATCTGATGGGTCGGCTGAGCCTGACGTGGCGGTGAGCGTGCTTGCCCCTTACGCGGTTGGCGCCGTTGAGAATTTCGTGCCGGCGCGTGAGCCGCTGGAGCTCGAAGCCATCGAATTTGTAGACGGTGAGGGCAATGCGCTGACGCTTGATGATTTCAGGGGCCGTATTGTTCTGCTTAATCTTTGGGCCACATGGTGCGCCCCATGCCGGGAGGAAATGCCGGACCTGGATGCTCTGGAGGCAGAGCTTGGCAGTGATGATTTTCTGGTGCTCGCACTCAGCCTTGATCGCGGTGGTATTGAGAAGCCTCGTGATTTTCTGGAGGAAATTGAAATCGCGAATCTGGCTCTCTATCACGATGCATCGGGGCGTATGGGCACGCGGCTGGGCGCATTCGGGCTGCCGACGACATTGCTGATCGGACGGGATGGCAAGAGCCTTGGGCGGCTGGTTGGCCCCGCGCACTGGGACGCGGATGATGCTGTGGCTCTTGTTCAGACAGCGATTGGTGCAGATAGCTAGAAGCGCCTAGGCTTCTTCGCTCAGGTAACTCGTAAACATTCCGCCGAGATATTGGGTGATCTCTTCGCTGCCATTTGTCAGCGGCAGGGTGACGCTGTGAAACATCAGATGCTCAGTTTCAGGGCGCGAGCCCCGGGCCTTGAGGATGACAGGTGCCATGTTCTCTGCGGCGCGGGCGGTCACGGCCCGCCAACGGTTCTGCGTGTCGCCGCCCAGCTCCTCGCCGACCTCGCTGACCATCTTGCCGGTACGGTCCTGGCCGGTGATCTCTGCCACGGCTGACCCGTACAGACGAATCCGGAAGTCGGTTGTGCCCTCCACGACCTCGGTGATGAGCAGATTGGGTGCAATGTCGGACAGGTCGGTCAAACCAATGTCTGACCGATCAGGAACTCTTTTGTCGCCGCGTTTTTCCAGCCAATAGTTCCAAAGCTTCAGCGCGCCGGGATGTTCAGGTTCATCCAACAGAGTAATCGTTGGATCACTGTCCAAATCTGACGAGTTTGTACTCACAAAATACACACACAAAAATATTGCTAACTTCGACTATGCACCACAGGAGACGACAATTTGTCAGACATGAACAGCAGCTAAATGCGCGTATAGCGATTAAGGTTAATATCCACAGAGTAAGCTGTTGAATCCGCGGCGTTCCGCCAAAAATACGAGGTTTGACTACCGGGTTGGGACCGG
This sequence comes from Candidatus Phaeomarinibacter sp., assembly GCA_050042885.1. Classification (GTDB taxonomy): domain Bacteria; phylum Pseudomonadota; class Alphaproteobacteria; order CGMCC-115125; family CGMCC-115125; genus Pyruvatibacter. The sequence goes on along the minus strand of JBHJJF010000076.1, from coordinate 1,337 downwards.
GGCATCACCGCGGTAATCGTAGAATCCGCGACTCGTTTTGCGGCCAAGCCAGCCTGCCTCGACATACTTAACGAGCAGCGGGCAGGGGCGATATTTGGAATCCGCGAGGCCTTCGTAGAGGACCTGCATGATGGACAGACAGGTATCGAGCCCGATGAAGTCGGCCAGTTCCAGCGGCCCCATGGGGTGGTTGGCCCCCAGCTTCATGGCGGTGGCGATGGCTTCGACACTCCCGACACCTTCATACAGCGTGTAGATCGCCTCGTGGAGCATCGGCAGCAGGATGCGGTTGACGATGAAGGCGGGGAAGGCTTCTGCCACTGTCGCCTTCTTGCCGATGTGATCGACGAAGCCTTTGCACTCACTGAATGTGTCCTCGTCGGTGGCGATGCCGCGGACGAGTTCCACAAGTTCCATACGCGGTACGGGGTTCATGAAGAGAATGCCCATGAAGCGTTCCGGGCGATCTGTTGAGGCTGCCAGGCGGGTGATGGAAATGGACGACGTGTTGGTGGCGAGGATCGCGTGCTCGGACAGCACCGGGCAGACATCGGCAAAGATCTTGCGCTTCACCTGTTCTTCTTCAGTGGCGCTTTCGATGGCGAGATCGCAGGCAGACAGGGCCTCAAGACCGCCGGACGCACGGCTACGTCCCATGGCGCCGTCGCGCGCTGCATCGTCGATCACACCCTTGGCGACCTGGCGGGCAAGGTTTCCGTTGATGGTGGCGAGGCCGCGCTCGATCGCGCTGTCGTCGACATCGTGCAGGATCACGTCAAGACCGGACAGGGCGCACACATGGGCGATGCCATTGCCCATCTGGCCTGCACCGATAACGCCTACGGTTCCGATTTTCATTTGATTTGTCCTGCTTTTAGGCCCGCATGTACTGGTTGCCGGCAGCGGACTGGTCGTCAAAAAGAAGCTGCCTGGAACCTTCCGATGCACAGTATGCACCAAGGTTCCAGGCGAGCGTAGCGTGATTACGTCACTTATTCTGTCGGGCCCTCGCCGGGCAGGCGATCTCCTGACAGGAGAGGTGACTTAAAGGACCTTGCCGAGCTCTTCGTTCAGTTCCGGCACAGCGGTGAAGAGGTCCGCCACCAGGCCGTAATCGGCAACCTGGAAGATCGGGGCTTCTTCGTCCTTGTTGATGGCCACGATGACTTTCGAGTCCTTCATGCCGGCAAGGTGCTGAATGGCGCCGGAGATGCCAACGGCGATGTAGAGCTCAGGGGCAACGATCTTGCCGGTCTGGCCGACCTGGTAATCGTTGGGCCCGAAGCCTGCGTCCACAGCGGCCCGAGAGGCGCCAACGGCCGCGCCCAGCCTGTCCG
>JBHJJF010000075.1:0-9099 GCA_050042885.1 Candidatus Phaeomarinibacter sp. | reverse complement strand
CGGTGTTGGCAACTTTCGGCGTGGTCGAAACCACTGAAGCGCTAAGAATTCTGGCGCTTGGCCTGCTCATTTTGTTGCCTCTCACCGTTACACTGTGTGTCTGGCGTGTTCCCGTCGTGCCGGACAAAAGCCGCACCCGTGTTGATATCCGCCAAGGCTTCGCGGCTATCCGCCAGAACAGACCGTTTCTGAGATTGATCGCTGCTTTCCTGATCAACGGCTGGGCCAACGGGTTGCCGGCGACGCTCTTCGTCCTGTTTGTCACCCATGTGCTGGTCGCTCCTGATATGGTGGGGCCCCTGCTGCTGCTCTATTTCCTCTCTGGCGTTGTGGCTATTCCTGGGTGGGTATGGCTTTCCCGGCGTATCAGCAAGCATCGCGTCTGGGTCGGATCAATGACCCTTGCCTGCACGACTTTTGTCTGGGTGCCCCTGCTGGGAGCCGGTGATATCTGGCTGTTTGCGGTTGTTTGTGTGGTCTCAGGCTTCGCCGTTGGCGCCGATCTGGTTTTGCCGGCCGCCATTCAGGCAGATGTTGTTGATGTGGACACCGCAGACACGGGCGAACAACGCACCGGCCTCTACTTTGCGCTTTGGAGCCTTGCAACCAAGCTATCCCTGGCTTTGGCGGCTGGGGTGGCCTTTCCCCTTTTGGCCATTGTGGGCTTTCAGGCAGATACAGCCCCCGGCACTGAAAGTCTGAACACCAGCGGAAGTTTATTTGCTGTTTCAATGCTTTATGCCGGTTTGCCGGTGATCCTAAAGCTCCCAGCGCTCGTACTTATGTGGAAATTTCCATTGAGCCGGGAAGCTCAGGAAGACCTGCAGGCGCGCATTTCCGCCACTGTTCGATCGTCCTGAACCACATCGGGCCCCGGCCCCGTCTTTGGACGATGACAGGCAACGCCATGAGTGACAGCGCTCAACATTCAGATGCGATAGATGCAACCGGCGCAGCCGACAATGACAATGTCGAGTTGCGGCTGGAAGAGTTCTTCGATGGGTCACTGGAGGCTGAAGGTGAGTTTCGTGACCCCTTTGGGCGTGTGCGCCGGACCTTCAATGCAAAAGTCACCGGCAAGCGCACTGGGGATACCATCCGCGTTCATGAGAAATTTCACTATCACGATGGCGAAATCGATGAGCGTGAATGGCTGATCCGTGCCCATGGTGAAGGACGCTACACCGGTCAGGCGTCAGACGTGATCGGCATTGCCGAGGGCACTGTCGAAGGGCGCCGTCTGCGTTGGTCCTACCCCATCGACCTGCCGATCGGCGGCCGTGCCTGGCGGCTCAAGTTCGAGGATGAGTTTGAGCTCAGCGAGGCAGACGCGCTAATCAACACCGCAAGCGTGACTAAGTTTGGCCTGCCTGTGGGCACTGTACGCCAAACGATTTCGCGCACCTCGCAAAAGCGCCGATAAGAGCTAGGCGTCGCCTGTCGGTATTTGCGGCGTCGTCTCAGGGTCACTCCATCCCGTTAGCCTGCGCACCAGGTTGAGGCGCCACGTGGCTGGCAGGAAATCCAGGGCCTTCAATACATACGTGAAGCGACGCGGGAAGGTCAGCTCGAAGCGCCGCGTCGCAAGCCCATCCACAATTCTGTCCGCAGCATCTGGAGATGCCATCAGGGCCGGCATGGGAAACGGATTGTCTTTCGTTGCAGGCGTGTCGATGAAACCCGGATTCACGATCTGCACCAGAATGCCGATCGGATCCAACTCGATGCGCAGCGTCTCCGCCAAGTTGATAAGAGCGGCCTTGCTTGCTCCATAAGCAGAGCTTGTCGGCAGACCCCCATACCCGGTTACGGAGGCCACCAGCGCGATCTGGCCCCTTCCCTGTTCCTTGAGCGTCGAGATGGCTGGCTCGAGACAGTTCGCAACGCCTACAAGATTGACATCAAAGGTTGGGCGGAAGGCGTCAGCCGAGAAGTTGCGCGCGTCGATCGGCAGAAACACGCCGGCATTAAAGACGCACAAGGCAAGCTGCCCCAGCTCAAGTTTGATGCGGCGGACGATGTCCGTCATGGCATCAGCATCGGTCACATCGCCCGCAAAGGGATGGATATCGCCCGCCATGTCTTTAGCCTGACTCGCCAGCTCTTCCAGTTCGGCCTGGCGGCGTGCGGTCGCAACCACAGTCCAGCCATCACGCGCAAGGCGAAGCACGACATCGCGACCGATACCGGAACTCGCGCCTGTGACCCAGGCAACGCCATCATGTGGGGTAACGGGGGTGGCCATCAGGCACTCACTTTCGAGTCAGTGTTGCCGGTCAGACAAGCGGGGCACGTATCGCTGGAGGGTGTTGTTCCCTAAAGGAGGGACTGAAACAAACGCCCGACGCGCCCGGTGAGTTGCATGGGCGCTTCGGTCACAGCGAAACAAATGCATGTCTCGCCCCGTTCCGCTACCGGCTTGTGATCGACCGCATCATCAGCCAATTCCAGATCACCAGGGCCAAAATGCCCGGCGTCGTCGGAATATGCCCCGGCAACAACAAGCGTCGCCTCAAGGCCTTCATGGGTATGCTGGGGAACGGCGCGGCCTGGTTCGATACGCAGCAGCCGCGCGACGATGCCTTCGTCCTCAAGCTGAGTGAGACGATGCTCGTATGCGCCAATACCACGCCATTTCCACTGAAGAGAGGAAATCGGTTCGCCGATGGCATCAAGAAGCGCTGTCGGGAGTGCACTGGAGGCTGCAGACCCGGTCATGACCGTTTCAGGCGCCTCCATCACATCGCCATCGCTGAGGTTCGCAATCAGCGACGCTGCATTCATGCCGGATTTGAGCGCCACAGGCTCGGATGTCTCAAGCGACCACCCGCCGACCTGTTCAATACGGTCAGCAGTCGGGCGCATGGACGGGTTCATCTCAAGGTAGGACTGCGTCAATACAGAGGCCGCCCGAGGCAGCTGCCCAAGTGCATACTGGGACACAAGCCATTCAACAGATGGACCGGAATGATGATGAAACGTTTGTGACATACGCGGTAACCAGGTGTCCTTCGGCAAATTTCAGCGGGTGCAGGGTGCACGCCAACAGGCGAAAACCGCAGAAAAGTGCGATTTTTGTCTGATAACTCGGAATTTCCTTTAAGATACGGTCACATAGGCGAATTGGATCACAAATCTATCCAAGGTCTTAACCAACAGCTTCAGCCATTTCGGCGGTGTTCGGCTGTCAGGCGAATTAACCCGGTGTCGGCCTGTTTGATGCGCCTTGTCAGGTTGCACACGGAGAGGCTGCTCCCTATTTTCCAAGGTCAATAAGGGTCAATCACAACGAAAAATGTGATTCCAAATAATTTACAATTTTCCATGAGGAATGGCGTTCATGACTGCATCAGCAGCCCTCCCCGGCATCAAAAACGGCATCGTTGATGCCATCGGCAATACGCCCCTCATCCGCCTGAAAAAGGCATCTGAGGACACCGGGTGCGAAATCCTGGGCAAAGCGGAATTCATGAACCCCGGCCAGTCGGTCAAAGACCGTGCCGCACTTTTCATCATTCAGGACGCCATCAAGACCGGGCGCTTGCAGCCGGGCGGAACCATCGTGGAAGGCACCGCCGGCAATACCGGCATCGGACTTGCCCTGGTAGGCAATGCGCTTGGTTTCAAAACCGTGATCGTTATTCCGGAGACCCAGACCCAGGAAAAGAAGGACATGCTGCGGCTCGCCGGTGCGGAGCTCATCGAAGTGCCAGCTTTGCCCTACAAGGACCCGAACAACTATGTGAAGTATTCCGGTCGTCTGGCTGAAGAGCTGGCAGCCAAGGAACCCAAGGGCGCCATCTGGGCCAACCAGTTCGACAATGTGGCGAACCGTCAGGGACATATTGAAACGACGGCGCCTGAAATCTGGGATCAGACAGAGGGCAAGGTAGACGGCTTCGTTTGTGCCGTCGGTACCGGCGGCACGCTGGCCGGTGTGGCCACGGGCCTGCGCGAAAAAAAGAAGGACATCACCATTGGCATCGCGGACCCCATGGGGGCCGCGCTTTACAACTACTATGCCCATGGGGAGCTGAAGGCCGAAGGCACATCCATTACGGAAGGCATCGGTCAGGGTCGCATTACCGCGAACCTTGAGGGCCTTGAAGTCGATGAAGCGTTTCAGATCCCGGACCAGGAAGCCTTGCCGGTTGCGTTTGATCTGCTTGAGCATGAAGGCCTGTGCATGGGCTCATCCAGTGGTGTAAACGTGGCTGGCGCCATGCGCCTCGCCAAGAAAATGGGCCCGGGGCACACCATCGTTACGATCTTGTGCGACTTCGGCACGCGCTATCAATCCAAGATGTTCAACCCGGCCTTCCTGAAGGAAAAGGGCCTGCCGGTTCCAGGCTGGCTCGAGAGCTAGACGTGGACGACGACTCGCAGACGGTCGTATCCGCAAGTTGGCTGCACACCCATCATGCGGATGTTCGCATTCTGGATGCCTCATGGCATATGCCAGCTGCCAACCGTGATGCCCGGGATGAGTACATGGCGGTGCACATCCCCGGTGCCATGTTCTTCGACATTGATGCGATAAGTGATCGCGCTTCCACCCTGCCCCATATGTTGCCAAACCCGGAGACATTCGCGGATGAGGTGGGGGCGCTGGGCATTTCCAATGACGATCAGGTGGTCGTCTATGACAGCACCGGCCTTTTCAGTGCTGCCCGGGCCTGGTGGATGTTGAGAGCCATGGGGCACACACGTGTCGCGGTTCTCAATGGCGGGCTGCCCGCTTGGACTCAGCTGGGAGGCGATGTAACCAACCACAGGGAAAACCCATCACCCAAGACTTTCAAGGCTGATCTGAGCGGCGGGGCCGTGACCTCCCTAGACCAGATGCGGGGCATCAGCAGAACGGCGTCCCGGACCATTTTGGATGCACGACCTGCCGGGCGTTTTACCGGGTCGCAGCCTGAACCGCGCCCCGGTCTCCCCTCCGGACATATGCCCAATGCACTCAGCCTGCCCTTCACAGATGTTCTGCCGGCTGCCGGATACCTGAAGCCCGTCGCCGCCTTGAAAGATACATTTGCGGAACTTGGCGTGACGGAAAGGACCGAAGTGGTGACGACCTGCGGCTCAGGCGTGACAGCGGCGATCCTGTCAGTGGCTCTGAGACGCATAGGCGTGCAGGAAACTTCGCTTTATGATGGCTCATGGACAGAATGGGGCAGCCGCGAGGACTGCCCAATAGAGACCGGTTAAGGCGCGCAAGCAGGCATCAGGCGAGAATGGGCACCAAGCACAAGACGACTGTTACCTTTCTCAGCATGGACGAAGACCCGGACAACAGGGTGCCGATGCCGGCAAAGCGCCTGGCCCTGATGCGCAGCGTCGAGCCGCCGGTCCACTACTACCGCTACCTCTATGCTGCCGTGGGCCGGGACCACATCTGGGTCGATCGGAAGCGCAAGTCGGATGAGGCCCTCAAGGCGATCATCCATGACGAGTTGATCGAAATCTATGTTCTGTATGTGGACGGCTCACCGGCCGGGTTTGCCGAATTGAACTTCCGGGAACGCGATGTTTGCGAGCTGGCTTACCTTGGCCTGATGCCCGAGTTTGTTGGTGGCGGTCTTGGTGAATATTTGTTGGCGCAGACGATCGAGATCGCCTGGCAGCATGAGATCACCAAACTCAGAGTGCAGACTTGCACCCTCGATCATCCCCGCGCGCTTGGCCTTTACCAGCGCATGGGATTCACACCCTATGCTCAAACCGAAGCTGAAGTGGAAGAGCTGGATTGATCCAGAAGAAGGTGTTTGGCAGGCCCCTTTAGTGCAGGATCTGGCTCAGGAACAGCTTGGTCCGGTCGCTTTGCGGGTTTGAGAAGAACTGTTCAGGTTCGTTCATCTCAACGATCTGGCCTTCATCCATGAAAATGATGCGGTTGGCGACCGTGCGGGCAAATCCCATTTCGTGGGTGACGACCAGCATGGTCATGCCGTCTTCTGCCAGCGACACCATCACATCCAGCACTTCCTTGATCATCTCCGGATCAAGGGCCGAGGTGGGCTCATCAAACAGCATGATGCGCGGGTTCATGCACAGGGAGCGCGCGATGGCAACGCGCTGCTGCTGGCCGCCGGACAACTGGCCGGGATACTTCAGGGCCTGTTCGGGAATGCGCACGCGCTCGAGATATTCCATGGCAAGCTCTTCGGCCTTCTTGCGGGGCATCCGGCGCACCCAGATGGGGGCGAGCGTGCAATTGTCGAGCACTGTCATATGTGGGAACAGGTTGAAGTGCTGGAACACCATGCCGACCTCACGTCGGATTTCATCCACGCGCTTGAGATCATCAGTAAGTTCAATCCCGTCAACGACGATGTTGCCCTTCTGGTGCTGCTCAAGGCGGTTGATGCAGCGGATCAACGTGGACTTCCCGGACCCCGACGGGCCGCAGATCACGATGCGTTCACCCTTGAACACGTCCAGATCGATGTCTCGCAGCACGTGGAAATCGCCATACCACTTGTTCATGTCCTTGATCTCGATGGCCTTGTCACTCGAGACGGTCATGCGGGACGTATCAACGGCACCTTTTTCAGGCAGGACGGGGCCGTCACTGGTGGGACTGTCAGTCATTGCGGTGTCCTGTATCTAGGCGGCGCTCCATATAGCGCGAATATTGCGACATGCCGGAGCAGACGATGAAATAGAGCGTGGCCGCAAACACATAGCCGGTGACAGCGGTTTGCGGCGTCGACCATTCTGGGTCGGTAAAGTTGAGCTGGATGATGCCCAGAAGGTCGAACAGGCCGATGATTAGGACCAGCGTCGTGTCCTTGAACAGGGCAATGAAGGAATTAACGATGCCTGGGATCACAGTCTTAAGAGCCTGCGGCAGGATGATGAAGACCATCATCTTCCAGTAGCTCAGGCCAAGCGCCTGTGCGCCTTCATACTGACCGCGCGGGACCGCCTGCAATCCGCCGCGAACGACTTCCGCCATGTACGCGGACGAGAAAAGCGCGACCGCCACAAGGCAACGCAGCAGCTTGTCGAAGGTGACGCCCTCCGGCAGGAACAGCGGCAGCATCACACTGGCCATGAACAGCACAGTGATGAGCGGCACACCGCGCCAGATCTCGATAAAGCCGATGCACAGCATACGAATGACCGGCATCTCCGACCGACGACCCAGCGCCAGCAGAATGCCCAGTGGGAGCGATGCCACGATGCCGGTAATGGCCACCACCAGCGTCACCAGCATGCCACCCCAGAATGACGTCTCGACTTCGACCAGTCCGAAGGTGCCGCCTGTCAGAAGAATGAAGGCAATGACCGGGTACGGAACCAGCAGGTAGATGGCGTTCCAGAATTTGTAAGGCACTGACGGAATGAGCATCGGGACGAGGCCGGCGACACCCAGGAAGAACGTCCAGTCGACCCGCCAGCGCTCTTCGAGCGGATAGCGTCCATATACGAATTGCCCCATCTTTGCATCAATGAAAGGCCAACAGGCTCCCGCTCCATCGCGGATGCAGGCGTCGCGATTGTCTCCCGTAAACGTCGCACTGAAGAGCGCCCAGTCGAGCAGCGGCGGGACAATCAGGAAGATCAGGTAGCCGCCGAAGAGTGTCAGCAGTGTGTTGCTGATGGAGGAAAACAGGTTGGCCTGCATCCACGCGACTACACCCGTTGTGCGGTTGGGCGGCGGCAGAGCCGGTTTGGTTTCAGTGCGAACAAACGCCCGGCTGGCTTCCATGTGGGTGTCTGTCATGACCTAGCGCTCCACCAGCGCGATGCGCGCGTTGTACCAGTTCATCAGGATGCTGGTGAGGATAGAGAGCGTGAGATAGACCGACATGGTCAGGAACAGGATTTCAACCGCCTGCCCTGTCTGGTTCAACACCGTGCCTGCAAAAACCGATACAAGATCCGGATAGGCAATCGCCACAGCGAGAGACGAGTTCTTGGTCAGGTTGAGATACTGGCTGGTGAGCGGCGGAATTATGACGCGCATCGCCTGGGGAATGATCACCAGGCGCATGGTCGGTCCCGGCTGGATTCCCAGCGCATACGCAGCTTCTGTCTGACCCTTGCTGACCGACTGAATGCCCGAGCGCACGTTCTCGGCAATGAAACCGGCTGTGTAGATGGCAAGCGCCAGCACCAGCGATATGAATTCCGGGATCATGACGATGCCGCCGCGAAAGTTGAACCCGCGCAGTTCTGGATAGTCAAAGTTGAGCGGCAGCCCGAGCAACAGGAAAGCTGCCAGCGGCACACCGACGACAAGACCAAGCGACCAGTAGAGCACTGGGAAAGGCTGGCCTGTCTGTTCCCGTCGGTTGCGGGCCCAGCGTGCAATTCCCAACGAGACCGCGACACCGATTGCGAAGAGGACAAGGACGAATCCAAACCCATCCTCGCCAACCGGCTTTGGAAAGTAGATGCCACGATTGTTGACAAAGATGCTGTCGAGCAGCGACAGGCTGTCTCGCGGGCCGGGGACTGAGCGAAGCACCGCGAAGTACCAAAAGAAAATATGCAGCAGTAGCGGGATGTTCCGCATGACTTCTACATAGACAATGCAGATCTGCCTGATCAGCCAGTTGCGGGACAGTGATCCGACGCCGACCAGAAATCCGATGATGGTCGCAATGACAATCCCGATGACGGCAACGAGTAAAGTGTTCAGGAGGCCGACAAAGAAGGACCGCCCGTAGCTCGATTCTTCGGTGTACGAAATAAGTGACTGGACGATGCCAAAGCCGGCTGTCGTATCCAGAAAGCCAAAGCCGGACGCGATATTGGCACGTTCCAGATTGCCGACGGCATTTGTCCAGAACTCCACACCCACCCAGACAACCAGCAAAAGCGTGATCAGCTGATAGACAATGCCGCGTATGCGCGGGTCATTGACCAGCGATGCTCTGGCGGCCAGTTGCGGCGAGGTGGCTGGGGCGGGATCAGTCATTCAGGTTTGAGCATACACAAAAATGGCGCGCCGACCTCTCGTCTGAGTTATCGGCGCGTCGTGTCTTGTTACAGAAACTTTTTATCGAACAGGAATGGCGTATTGCAGGCCACCATCCGTATAAAGCGCATTCTGTCCTCGGTCGAGGCCAAGAGGCGTTTCCAGCC
>JBHJJF010000074.1:0-15415 GCA_050042885.1 Candidatus Phaeomarinibacter sp. | reverse complement strand
GGTTCGTCAGGAACACCGCGAAGATCAGCGACATGGCGGTCAGGGCCTGTTCACCACCGGATAGCAGTGACAGGGTGGTAAGACGCTTGCCTGGAGGCCGCGCAAAAATTTCAAGACCAGCATCCAGCGGATCATCTGATTCGACCAGCTCCAGCTGCGCCGAGCCGCCGCCAAACAGGCGGGTGAACAGCCGGGTGAAGTTTTCATTCACCGTGCCAAACGCATCCAGCAGACGCTGGCGGCCTTCCTTGATGAGGCTCCCGATGCCCTGGCGGAGCTTCGCAATCGCCTGTTCGAGATCACCGCGCTCGGTCATCATGGTGTCGAGCTGTTCCTGCGCCTCGCGGGACTCTTCCTCAGCACGCAGGTTCACCGCGCCCATGTTTTCCCGCTCGCGCTTGTAGCGCTCCAGCTTGCGCTCAACGTCTTCAAGCGGCGGCAGGGCTTCAGCGTCCTTGATTTCGCCAGCAGCCAGAACCCGGTCTGGCTCGCACTCAAACGCGTCATGAATAAGCCGGGCGGCCTCGGCAACCTGGTTGCGCGCACCTTCCAGCATGGCGTCAATGCGAGCACGGGTTTCACGCGCTTCGCTCAGCGTATTGGTTGCGTCCTTGTTGGCCTTGTCAGCGTCGGACAGCTCTTTTTCTGCAACAGCCAGGGCGTCGGCTGCTTCCTGCCGCGTCTTTTCCGCTTCGGACAGACGGTCCATCAGCGCCTTGGCTTTTTCTTCCACCTGCGCGGGCACCTGTTCCAGCTCTGCACGCTCCGTCTTGGTGGACGTCTGCCGTTCTTCCAGCGTTGCGATCTGCGCATTCGCTGTTTCGAGGCGGCTCTGCCAGCGGGCGCGTTCATGCTCAATGGCGCCCAGACGCTGGGTGCGGGCCTGTGCTTCCCGGGCAAGGCCATCAAAAGCTGCACGGGCGAGACTTGTTTCCTGTCGCAGGGTCTGCACTTCCACGCGCAACGCTTCGAATGCTGCGCGCTTTTGGTCTTCTGCAGGAAGCTCGGCTGCTTCGGTATTCACCGCGTCAAGGGCGATGCGGGTTTCCTCGATGTCCGCCGCCGTGCGGGCAAGGCCGTCGTCAACCGCCGCCAGCCGGGTGATCTGGGCAGACGCTGCTTTTTCAGCAGCGGCAAGCGCGTCCTGAGCCGCTGTCAGCGCACCCTGAGCAGCCTTCCATTCGGTGCGCACGGCGCTTTCCTGTGTGGCAGCAGCGGCAACCGCCAGCTTCGCGGTTTCATGTCCTTCTGAAAGGCGCTTTGTTTCAGCGCGAGCAGCTTCAAGTTCAGCATCAAGATCTGCCAGGCGGTTGCGCTGGGCAAGACGCTGAGCTGCAGCTGTTGGCGCATCGGCAGCGGCCGTATAGCCATCCCAGCGCCACATGTCGCCTTCCTTGGAGACAAGCCGCTGACCTGGTGCAAGCTGCGCCTGCAACCGGCGGCCAAGCGCCTGATCCACCAGACCCACATGAGAAAGACGCCTCTGTAATGCCGCCGGGCCATCCACATAGGTTGAAAGTGGCTCTGCCCCTTCCGGCAGCGCCTGCGGCTGCGTGATGGCGGGCAGCGTATGCCAGTGCACCGGTGCAGCTTCGTCGGCAGGTTGTTCAATGTCTTCGCCAAGCGCAGATCCAAGGGCGGCCTCGAAGCCGGGGCGCACCGACACGCTGTCAATCAGCGGCGGCCACAGATCACCATCGGCAACCCGCAGCAGATCAGCAAGGGCAGAGGCTTCCGCTTCCAGTTTGCCAAGACGCTGTTGTGCAGCACTCAGCGGCGCACGCGCCTCTTCTTCAGCTGCCGTCGCCTCCGCGCGTGCGCGTTCCGCTTCCTGAGCAGCTGCTTCTGCTGTGCGCACCGCTTCGCGCGAATGCTCAACACCAGCCTGGCGACCTGCCATGGCTGCCTGGACATCTGCAGAGCGGGCAATCTCTTCGCGCTCGGACGCAAGTTTTTCACGGGTGCTTGTGAGCTTGTCGAACCGGGCGCGTGTTTCGTTGATGCGACGTGTCATCGCCTGGCGTCGCGCGGCTAGGTCTGCCAGTTCGCGTGACAGTGTCTCGACGCCGGTTTCCTTTTCCGACAATGCATCTGTCAGCCGAGTGACTTTTGCCTGTGCCGTCTCGCGGGCTTCGTCAGACCCTTCGTCCGCCTGCTTCAGTTCTGCTTCCTCAGTGGCAAGAGTGGTCAGGCTTTCATTGGTGTCGGTGATGCCGTCGCGCTCACGGGCGAGGTCGGCCTCTATCTGCCGCAGCTGCGCGTCCAGTCGCTCAATCGCCTGTTCAGCCTGCCGCGCCTCATTTGCCAGCTGGTCACGCTCGACCGTCAGACGATGATAGGCAGCGGCAGCGCGGGCTTCCGTGTCACGCAGCTCCGGCAGCTTTTCGCCAGCCTCAAAATGCAGGCGTGAGGTGCGCGCCGTCTCCTCGGTGGCTGCGGCAACGGCACGGTCTGCTTCCTGAAGGCCGAGCTCATGGGTCTTTTCAACTTCCGAGGCCGCATGGTGCCGCAGATGCAGCGACATGGCTTCCGCACGCCGGATATCCTTGGAGACATTGCGGAAACGGGTTGCCTGTCGCGCCTGACGCTTCAGGCTCTGCAGCTGGGTTTCAATCTGCGCGGTGACATCATCAAGCCGTTCAAGATTGGTCTCCGCCTGCCGCAGACGCAATTCTGCCTCGTGGCGACGCGAATGAAGGCCTGAAATGCCAGCAGCTTCTTCAAGAATCTGGCGGCGCGCCGTCGGCTTGGCGCCAATCAGCTTGCCGATCTGGCCCTGCTGCACGAGGGCAGGGGAGTGGGCGCCGGTGGAGGCGTCCGCAAAGAAGGTCTGCACGTCGCGGGCACGGGAATCTGACCCGTTGATGCGATAGGCAGACCCCATTTCGCGCTCGATGCGGCGCGAGATCTCAATCTCGTCGGCTTCATTGTAGGCCGCAGGTGCGGTGCGTTCCGCATTGTCGATAGACAGAACAACCTCGGCCATGTTGCGGGCCGGGCGGCCGGAGGTGCCGGAAAAGATCACATCGTCCATGCCGGTTGCCCGCATGGACTTGTAGGAGCTTTCCCCCATCACCCAGCGCAGCGCTTCCAGCAGGTTGGACTTGCCGCACCCATTGGGACCGACAACGCCGGTCAGGCCCTGCTCGATGACGAGTTCGGTGGGTTCAACAAAGGATTTAAAACCGGTCAGGCGGAGGCGGCTTAGCTTCAAAACACTGTCTCACCCCGTGTTGGGGCGTCCCCGAGACGGCGGATGAGGTCGCTGAGAGCGAACACACCCGCCTGTTAAAGGTTTGCTAACCCTTTTGATCCGCCGATTCGGCTCACCCCGGCAACTGGTTTATGATGATCTCTTCCAGCTGGGCCCACGGCAAATTGCCGTTGATCTTCTCATCGCCGACAAAAATCGTAGGTGTGGCCTGGACTTGCAGCGTTTCCTGAGCGTGTTGCTGCACCTTACGAAGGCCGTCCAGAACCTCCTGATCTGTCATGCAGGCTTCAAACTGGGTTGAGGAAATGCCGCCCTGCCGGGCAATGGCCTCCAGAGCCGAGCGGGGGTCCTGCACGAAAGCCCATTGCTGCTGGCGGGCAAAAAGGACATCGGCAAATTGCATCGCTTTGTCCGTCGCCACACAGCGCGTCAGCATGGAGGCGGCAGTAGCCACCGGGTCGAGCGGATATTCACGCAGTATATAAAAGACCTTGCCGGTTTCGATGTATTGCTCCTTGAGCGGCGGTAGGTTGACCGCATGGAAGGCTGCACAATGACCACACGTATAGGATGCATACTCAACAAGCGTTAGCGGTGCATCCGGATCACCCATGGTGATTTCGCCCAGTGGGTGTTCATAGGCAAGCGCTTGATTGACGACACTGCTGCCACCGGCTGCCGTTCCGTCACCAGCGTCACCGCAAGCCGCAAGACCAAAGGCTGCTGCCAGCACGGTTGCTTGAGCAATCTTGGCACCAAAACCTCGTCTCGTAAGTTCAGGCATCTTGAAGGATGTGGACGTGGGCAGGGACATTCGGGTCTCTCCAGTTATAGAACGGTCAAAGTACAACCGGTCCTGTTACTCGGCGACAGCCTGTTCAAGGCGGGCCAGCGCCTGGGCAAGGTCCGGGTCTTCAATGTCGTAGCGCGGCGTGACATCGGACTTGTTTGTAGGCGAGGATGAGCCGAACAGTCCACCATCTGAAGTTGCATGCTGCGCCGATTTTCCTGGGCGCGCGGGCAAGGGCCCTTGGACCAGCTTCAGACGGGCGACCATGGGACGGCCATAAAAGCTGTTGATCTTGTCGATGATCTGAGGTGCCAGATGCTGCATCTCGAGGGCAGCCGCGCCAGCGACGCGCACGGTTAGTGTACTGCCGCCGGATTTGCCTTTTTGCGGGCGCGATAGACGCTCCGGGGACGTGAGCCGCGCCATCTGCGGGCCGACAATTTCCTGCCAGCGCGTCAGCACATGGTCGTCAGCAAACCCGAATTTCGTAAAGGCCTTACGCGTCAGTCCGTCCAGCCGTGTGCCCAGCCGCTCAAAAGTGAGACGCTGGCGCGGGACAGATCGGGGAATGGGACGCGAAAGAGGCATGTCACGCAAGGTTTCAACAATATGAGAGCACAGGCTAGACGCCGTGATCGCTCATGCTAAGTGTCCAATGTGACGCTGGCGATCACAAAAGCGTGGGGCCCTCCGACTCTGAGGCCCAGGTTGGCGTAAATTTTTGGCACCCGCTTGGCATCTCCTTTGGAAAAGAAGGCGAAACGAACGGCCCAGCCCATCGGCCAGGCAACCCCCGGCCAGCTTCTGGACTGGTACGATCGCCATGCCCGCGACCTGCCGTGGCGGATCTCTCCAAGAGCCCGCAAAAACGGGATCAAGGCGGACCCCTACCGTGTCTGGCTGTCAGAAATCATGCTGCAGCAAACCACCGTCAAAACCGTCGGACCCTATTTTTTGAAGTTTTTGGAACTCTGGCCGACGGTTGACAACCTTGCTGCCGCGCCGTCTCAGGAGGTCATGAGCGCCTGGGCAGGTCTTGGCTATTACAGCCGGGCGCGCAACCTGCATGCCTGCGCCAAGATCGTGGCGGATGAGCTCGGCGGCGCATTTCCCCGAACCGAAGAAGACTTGCTGAAGCTGCCCGGCATCGGTCCTTACACAGCCGCTGCCGTGGCTGCCATCGCGTTTGATGAGCCTGCCGCTGTCATGGATGGCAATGTCGAACGCGTCGTCTCGCGCCTCTTTGCGATTGACACGCCTCTACCCGCCGCCAAACCGGAAATCAGGGTCAGGCTTACAACGCTGGTCCCGAAGACCCGCCTCGGCGACTTTGCCCAGGCAACGATGGATCTCGGCGCGACGTTGTGCTCTCCGAAGAAACCTGCCTGTTCCCTATGTCCGTGGACGGATGGGTGCATGGCGCATCGGCTCGGGATTGCCGAAACACTCCCGGTCAAACCAGCTAAGAAAGCTAAACCCACACGTTATGGGGCCGCCTTTTGGCTGACCGATACCAAGGGCCATGTGCTGTTGCGTACACGTCCGCCCAAAGGCCTGCTGGGCGGCATGGATGAAGTACCCGGCGGCGAGTGGAGCGAAAATGTGAGTACTGCCAATGAAAGGGCAGCGCCGCTCAAAACAAAGTGGCAGCAACTGCCTGGCACGGTCCGGCACGTTTTTACGCATTTCGCGCTGGAGCTGACCGTTTACACAGCGCAGACCAAAGTCCGCGGCAAAACCGAAGGTGTCTGGGTGCCGTTGGATGCCCTGGCGCAACGCGCGTTGCCCACGGTCATGCGTAAGGTTGTTGCGCATGCGGACCCGGCGGTGGCCAAGCAGTTCAAGAAGAAAGCCTAGCTGGCTTCCGCGCGGATTTTCTGACGCAGTACATCAATCGGCGTCAGGCCCGCATCACTCTTGAGATGCCAGAACGTCCAGCCGTTGCACGCCTCCTGGCCCTGCACATGAGCACCCATCTTGTGAATGGAGCCGGTCGCGCCGGTCACCGCCAGCGACCCGTCAGCTCTGACGCGCGCCTTGTGACGCTTGCCCGGCCCGTAAAGCACGGTACCTGGCTCGATCATGCCGCGCTCAACCAGCGTGCCAAAGGGAACCCGTGGTTGTGCCCGTTTGGACTCCGTGACCTGAAGAGACTCAGGGTCGGCGTGCTGCACACGGTTAATGCGCTGTTTCGCAATCTCCGCATACTGAGCATCGCGCTCGATTCCAACAAACTTGCGACCTAGTTTCTTGGCAACGGCACCCGTTGTGCCTGTGCCGAAGAAAGGGTCCAAGACTACGTCGCCGGGATTGGAGGATGCCAGGATCACACGATGCAGTAGGCTCTCAGGCTTCTGCGTGGGATGCGCCTTCTGACCCTGATCGTCCTTCAGGCGCTCACCGCCCGAACAGCTCGGCAGCACCCAGTCGGAACGCATTTGCAGGTCGTCATTCAGCGCCTTCATCGCGTCATAGTTGAAGGTGTATCCCTTTGCGTTGCGGTCCTTGGATGCCCAGATCATCGTTTCATGGGCGTTGGTGAACCGCCGACCGCGGAAATTCGGCATCGGGTTGGACTTGCGCCACACGATGTCGTTCAGAACCCAGAAGCCAATGTCCTGCAGCGACACACCAACACGGAAGATGTTGTGATAGGAGCCAATCACCCACAGCGTGCCGGTTGGCTTGAGCACCCGGTTTGCATCCGCCAGCCAAGCGTGGGTAAATTTATCGTACTCAGCAAAGGACGCGAACTGGTCCCACTCCTGGTCGACGCCATCCACGCGCGTGTTGTTGGGGCGCAGCAGCTCGCCTTCAAGCTGCAGATTGTAGGGCGGGTCCGCAAAGATCAGATCAACGGACGCATCTGGTAGCTTTGAAAGCGCCTCGATGCTGTCGCCATTGATGACCGTATTGATCGGTAGTTTGCTCAGTTTCTGCTTCGGTGCTGCCGGCTTCGAAGCAGATTTTTTTGGTGCCGCGCGTGTGCCCACGCGGCTCTTATTGGTACGCATACGCCCCCCAAGGAAACTGTTGAGGCGGGATTTTGAGTCAGCAGCGAATCACCGTCAAGATTCCGATTTGGAAACAAAGGGTTAACGAAGGTTAACGCCACAAGATCGAGGCATTGAGTGTCAAGTAGACTCAACATCTAGCGCCATGCGGGCTTTGACGGGCGCAAAACTTTTTCTGTGAAGCGGCGTTATCCCCAGCTTATCAAGGGCTGTCTGATGCAATGCGGTGCCATATCCCTTGTGGCGGGCAAAGCCGTAGTCAGGATAGTCCACGTCCGCGGCGACCATCATGGCGTCCCGAACTGTCTTCGCGATGATCGAGGCAGCAGCGATAGAGAGGGATCGTCCGTCACCCTTGATGACAGCCTGTGCCGGGCAGCCCACGTCTGGCGCGTCGCGGCCATCAATGAGGGCAAAGCGCGGGATTGCGGTCAGGTCTGCTACAGCACGCCGCATGGCCAGAAACGTAGCTTGCCGGATGTTCAGCTCATCAATTTCCTGCGGATCCGCAATGCCCACTCCCACGAGGGATGTAGCGCGTAATTGCACAGCAAGATCATCGCGTCTTTGAGCAGTGAGTTTCTTTGAGTCATCGAGTCCCTCCGGAAATCCAGATATGGGGAGGATGACCGCCGATGCAACCACCGGCCCGGCCCAAGGGCCCCGGCCCGCTTCGTCGATGCCGCAGACAGGGTCATGCCCGCAGGCGTCTTCGAGTGACAGGTCGGGTCCCGTTCCTCTCTCAGTCATCAGCTGCGCCCCGAGCCACTCTGAAGCCGACAATAGACTGACGTGCGCCGCCCGGCAGTGCATAGCGTGTTCCAAGCCGGACGGGTCCCGGCGGGTCTGTCCATGAATGACCACGCAAGGCATAGGCCGCACAGTCCCTTTCGGCCTGCGGCGATCCATCTTTCGGCAGGTTCGCAAATCCGCCGCCATGGCAGTCTGCAGTCCACTCCCAGACATTGCCTGTCATGTCGAAAAGTCCGAATTCGTTTGGTAAAAAATGCCCGGCTGGCGACGTAAACAAAAACCCGTCGTCGCAATGTTCTGCAACCTTGGCGACCTTGTTCTTCGATGTAAGGTCATTGACGTTGCCGAAGGTACAAATGTCTTGCGACGATCGTCCCAGGGCCGAAGGTCCTGCTGCCAGGGTCCATTCAGCTTCAGTCGGAAGACGAAAATCCATGCCGCTCTCATCCGTCAGCCACGCGAGATAAGCAAGAGCGTCATTCCGCGAGATGCACACGACAGGATGCGCGTCTGTCTGAGGATAGCCTGGCGATCGCCATGACCTGTCAGGGTCAATGATCCAACCAGCTGATGTGAGAGCCCAGCATCCGCCCTTCGGCGCGAATCCCGTTGCCTCGGCAAAACGCCTGAACTGCCCACGGGTTACCTGGGTCATTCCCATTGCAAAAGCTGCCGTGACAGTCACACGCCGTTGCGGGAACTCGTCCGCCCCTGCGGCAATGTCCGTGTTGTCGGCACCCAGCACCACCTCACCTGCCGGAACAACCTGCGTTGCAGGTATATCGAGCCCGGCAGCCTGGGCAATGCAGGCAGGCAACAGCCCTGTGAGAATGAGAAGAGCACGACAGATCATGTGTACCAGAAAGCCCGCGGAAGCATCCTGCTGTCAAACCGCAGGCGGCATCATTAAAGCAGGGCCAGTTGCTTCGGGCCCCCATCTGGCGCCTCAAACAAATCGGCACGCAGCGGTAACCGTTGCCGCGACAGCCCATGGCGCTCCATTGCCAGGGAGAAGCGGCGCGAGATCGTCCAGGCATAGGGCCCACCGCCGGTCATGCGCTTGCCCCACTCCGCGTCATAGTCTTTGCCGCCGCGCATATCGCGCACGATCTTCATCACCCGTTTGGCTCGGTCCGGCGTCACATCCGCCAGCCACTCGGCAAAAAGATCCTTGATCTCAAGCGGCAACCGCAACATGACGTAACCTGCCTCCCGCGCACCCATCCGGGCAACGGCTTTGAGAATGGATTCAATCTCATGGTCGTTGAGAGCGGGGATCACGGGCGCCACCATGACGCCTGTTGGAATGCCCGCATCGCTGAGTTGACGAATGGCATCCAGCCGCCGCCCCGGCGTTGAGGCGCGCGGCTCCATCGCCCGCGCCAGCTTGCCATCCAGCGTGGTGACCGACAGAGCAACCTTCACAAGCCCGTCGCGCGCCATCTCGCTCAAGATGTCGATGTCACGGGTGACCATGGCGGATTTTGTGACGATGCCGACCGGGTGTTTGTGTTCCGCCAGGACCTCAAGCACCTGCCGCGTGATCCGCCGCTCGCGCTCGATGGGCTGGTAGGGGTCTGTATTGGTGCCGATGGCAATCGTGCGCGGCTCATAACCGGGCTTGGATAACTCGCGTCGCAGCAGCTTGGCCGCATTGGGCTTGGCAAACAGTTTGCTCTCAAAATCCAGCCCCGCCGACAGACCCATATAGGCATGGGTCGGACGAGCAAAACAGTAGACACAGCCATGCTCGCATCCCCTGTAAGGGTTGAGCGAGCGGGCAAAGGAAATATCCGGCGACTGGTTGCGGGTGATGATGGTCCGGGCCGCTTCGTCGCTGACATGGGTGCGCAGGGGCTTTTCGTCCTCCGCGATGTCCCATCCATCGTCAAACGCCTCCGCGGCCCGGTGCGCATAGCGCCCGGAATGATTGGAACGCGCGCCGCGACCCTTGCGTGCTTCACGCAGCCTTCCCGTTTTGGGGGAAGGAAGGCTGCTGCCCGGCCCGAAAACGGGACGCGAAATGGGGCCTGGGGCAGGGCGTATCTCCCCATCCGCATGTCCGGGCGTCGAAGCGCGTGTCTGTGGCTGACCGGATTGGGGGGCGGTCAGGGGAAACACGGGCATGGTCGCAGCGCGCGCTGGCTGGTTGATCTGATCCGAGGACAGGTCTGCTGCCCCGTCACCCGTCTCAGACCCAAACCCAACACCAATCATATCGTGCGCTGTTCTGTTCATGAGAGGAATATAATCACATCAAAAAGAACAATACAAGAACATTTAGGTTAACGGCACACGCCCTTCGCAGGCGCAGCAAAACCACGCTAAAGTCCGCCGCATGCTGAGCGTCGTGATTCCAACTCTGAACGCGGAAAAGTCCCTGACACGGGTGCTGGCGGCACTGATACGCCCGACCGTCCGTGGACTGATCAAGGACGTGGTCATCGTCGATGGCGGATCAAGCGACGGCACCGAGCAGATCGCTGAAACCTCCGGCGCGAACTTCATCCAGGCCCCAAAGGGCCGGGGCACTCAACTTGCAGCGGGCGCGCAGGCAGCGCGCGGTGAATGGTTGTTGTTTCTCCATGCTGACACCGTTCTTCAGCCCGGTTGGGAAGAAGAAGTGGAAACACTTCTGGAACGGCTTGAGAAGCGCGGCGAGAAAGGTCTCGACTTCGCAGCCGTTTTCAAGTTCGCGCTCGATGATTTTTCTTTCTGGGCAAGGATGCTGGAGCGCGTCGTCTCTTGGCGTTGCTGGTTGTTCGGTTTGCCTTACGGCGACCAGGGCCTGCTTGTCTCCCGCCGGTTGTACGACAAGCTCGGTGGCTATCGCCCGCTGCAGATCATGGAAGATGTGGACCTGGTCCGACGTATCGGCCGCCGCCGCCTCGTTTTCCTGCGCGCCCCCGCCGTCACCAGCCCCGAGCGCTATCTCAACGATGGCTATATCGCGCGCTCATCCAGAAACGCGTTTTGCCTGATGCTCTACTATTTGGGCATAAATCCGGACCGCATAGCCCGGATCTACGCCGGCAGATCAAACTGACATGCAAAAGACGCTGGTCATCATGGCCAAGGCGCCGGCCATGGGGCGGGTGAAAACGCGCTTGGCTAGAGACATCGGCGCGGTCGAGGCGACGCGCTTTTACCGCGTGGCGCTTGCCCGCCTCATCCGGCAGATGGCATCCGACCCGCGCTGGCAGACGGTCATCTCGGCAAGCCCTGATACCCAGGCTTTGCCCAGCGAACACTGGCTGCTGGATGCCAATGCGGTCGTTCCGCAAGGCAATGGCGATCTGGGTGCGCGTATGCAAAGTGTATTTGACAAAGCGCCCTGTGGTCCCACGGTCATTGTCGGAAGCGACATCCCTGACATTTCAAGCAAACACATTGCCCAGGCCTTCCAGACGCTGGGTGACCATGAAGCAGTTATTGGCCCCTCCGTAGACGGAGGATACTGGCTCATTGGCCAAAAGCGCATGCCGCGAGTACTTGAGCCGTTTAACGGCGTAGAATGGTCAAGTGGCAGAGAGCGCGATCAGACTCTTGCTAATTTTGGCAACGCCCGTGTCGCGATGCTGGGCGAGCTGTCAGATGTGGACAACGGCACAGACCACGCACGATGGCGGAAGGCTGAGGGCATCCGCAAACTCAGATAGGCCCTCCGGTCAAGCCGGAGGGACGGCGATGTTTGGTTTCCGCTGCGTGTCATCCCCTCCAGCTTGACCGGCTGGTCGACGGGCCATGGGAGTCTACAATCGAGAGGCGTTCCGAACGGTCGGGTCGCGGCGTTCTATCGGCGCATAAACCGGCCAGCCGCCCGCCGCTGCTTGATCGAGCGAAGGTGAGGGCTGACCCAGACGCAGGCGGTAGAGCCAGAGATTGGTAAGAACGCGTTCCACATAGCCGCGGGTTTCGGCAGACGGCATGCTTTCAATGAAGGTCAGCGGGTCCTGCGCGTCGTCACCGATCTGTTTGGTCCAGCGGTTGAGGTTGCCTGGGCCGGCGTTATACGCAACCGCCATGTGGAAGAGGTTTCCATAGGGCTGGCCGTAGCCCATAAGCTCCTGCAGATAGGTCTGGCCGAGGGCCAGATTGTGTGCCGGGTCTTCCAGCCGGTCCCGGTTGCCCCGACGGTAGCTTGAGTCCTTGGTGATATGGTGTGCTGTGCCCGGCATAATCTGCATAAGACCAGCGGCGCCAACGCGGCTGGTTGCACCACTGATGAACCGGCTTTCCTGACGGGCGACGGCAAGCACGAGGGCGCGATCGACCTCATAACCACCTTCCGGTGTGATATCCGGCACCGGAAAGAGGGCTGCTCCCATGGGTTGCGGGCTTGCCAGCGCCACAGCCAATTGGGTCGCCGGAAGATCAAGATCCCGCGCAAGGGTGGCGAGCGCGAGATCCAGTGACGGATCAAGATGACCATGGGCCCGGCGGAGTTCTGCTTCCGCGAGATTTCGTTTGCCGATCTCGGCGAGTGCGGCGCCACGGCGCACCTGGTCAATGGCCATAAGCGCGGTTTGGCTCGACGCATCAATCACAGGGTCAGACCACATGACCCTCGGTTCACGGCCAAGCTGCCGTTGCGCCAGCAATCCATAAAAGGTCATGCCGGTGCTGGCGGCGGTTTCCAGCAGGTTTACAGCTTTTGCCGGTTCCCGCACGGCAAAGTAGGCCCGCGCGGCCCAAAAGGCCGCAGCTGATCGCGTCCAGTCCGAGACGCTGATATTGCCTGCCAGCGCTTCGAAATGTGGGGCAGCTGTTTCAGCCTTGTCCATCCGCCAGGCGGCAAGGCCCGCATACCAGTCGGCGAGCGGTGCCGCACGGCGGTGGGCAGATGAAATCTCTGACGCCAGATCAAAGGCTTTCTCGATCTTGCCTTCGACATAATAGGACCACGCGATGCGGGCCTTGATTGCCGAACGTTCCTCGGCACCCAGACGGTTGCGGACCTTTGCCGAATTTAGAAGCCTGAGCGCCTGCATTGGACGCTCCCGGGAGATGAGTGAGCGGACCTGGCGCGAGATCGTCCGGCCATAACCGGTGCGTCCTTCCGCGCTTGAGCCGCTGACAGCATAAATCGAGTGATAGGCCGTTGGGCGGAAAGCACGACGCACAGGCCGGACCGGCACGCTGGCGCCGCCGCGCCGTTTCATGGCGAGCTTGTGAACTTTGTCCGCGCCCGGATGGTCTGCATATTTGGCCAGCCATGAGCGTAGTTCTGAGTATTTAGACCTGTAGGCAGTGGGATGCATGTAACGCTGCTGCAGCACATGCCCCATCAGGATCTTGTCGTCGATCCGCGCGATCAGCGCGTCGGCTTGCTTCAGCTTGCCCGCTTCCTGGAGGCGAAAAATATCAATGTAGAGAGACTTGTCTGCATCCAAGAGAACAGGCGTTGCGCCTGCTGCTTGGACCGGGACGCTAAGGGCAGCGGCGAGAAGTGCCACGGCCACCATCGCCGTGCTGACAACCATCCAGAAACGACGAATGGCATCGGCCTGCACGGCAGTAGCGCGTGCAGCAGCAGAATTGGTTCTTGATCGGCGCGGCATGCGGCCCCCCGGCACGTTGCCTGATGAAAGCGCTTGTTGAACGCAGCGCCTGTCTCAGTTCAGGAATAATCTAACCATCGGCCCTGAAGGATGCGAGTCTTGTGCCATCCCCACGGTTAATGTGTGCCTTGGACACCTAACTCCGTCATTTTGTCCTTCAGACTAAGCAAGTCGCGCCAGGCAAGGCGCTTTTGCGCGGGCTGCCGCAGGAGATAAGCCGGATGCAGCATCGCGATGGCCGGGACCGTGTGTCCGGCGGGACCGCCAATGGCTGCCGGGTCAAAATCTTTCCATTGACCGCGCAAACGCGTGATCCCCGTCTTGGTGCCAAACAGTTCCTTCGCCGAAACGCCGCCAATGCACACCAGCACCTTCGGCTCCACAAGTTCGATGTGTCGCAGGATGAACGGCAGGCACATGGCGGTTTCCGCAGGGGTCGGCGTGCGATTCCCCGGTGGTCGCCAGGGCAGGACATTGGAAATGTAGACTGTCTCGCGGCTGAGACCGATTGACGCGAGCATCCGGTCCAGCAGCTGGCCGGACCGGCCTACAAACGGCAGCCCCTGAATGTCCTCGTCCCGTCCCGGCGCTTCGCCCACCAGCATGACACTCGCCTTGGGGTTGCCGTCGGCAAACACCAAATTCTTGGCGGTTGCTTTTAAGGGGCAGCCTGAAAACCCAGCCATCGCATCACGCAGTTCATCAAGCGTTGACGCAGCGGCAGCAAGGGTTCGTGCGTCGTCAATCGCAGCCTTGTCGTCGGTCAATTCGGCTTGCGGTGCCTGCGGCCGCATTGGCTGCCGTGCACCGGGTAGGGGTGGTTTCGTGCTGGTTGTGGCCTGTGGCTCAGGCTCAGGCAGCGCTGCCAACCGGTTCACAGGCTCATCGCCGATGGCTTCATCCGCGCCAGCTTCCACGAACCAGCGCAGCAGGTCGGCCAGGTGGGAATGCTCGTCAGCAGAGGTGGAAAGATCGTCCATGGAGGCTAGTTTTAAGGGGCAGGGCGCTGTGAGTCACACCTGCTTTGTCATGAACGTCCTTAAAGGGCGCATCAGGTGCGCAAGAGGGCGGGTCAGAAAGGCTAAATGCCCCCGCTTGACCCATACTGGGCCTTGGCCCCATAAACGCGGTCCGTCATGCCGGGTATGGCGGAATTCCGCGATTGTTTAGAGTATCTTATGCCAGCTACCCGGCATCTGGTTTCTGGTGCGGCCATGATCTTCACATGCCGAAGAACTGGCGCCGACCGGACACGAAATTCGACCTAGGAGGTTCTTGTGTCAGACGCCCTCAAGAAGGCCAGCGAAGTCAACGCGACGCAGGGGTTCATTCTCAACCCCGAGCAGCGCGAGGCCATGGAATATGACGTTGTGATCGTCGGCGCCGGCCCTGCGGGTCTGGCGGCATCGATCCGGCTCAAGGAACTGGCGGCTGAGCAGGACTTTGAAATCTCCGTCTGCGTGCTGGAAAAGGGTGCCGAAGTCGGTGCGCACATTCTCTCAGGCGCCGTCATTGACCCGATTGCCCTGGACGAACTGATTCCCGACTGGCGTGAAGACGACACCTGCCCGGTGAAGAACGAAGTAAAGGCCGACCACTTCATGGTGCCCGGGCCGTCCGGCTCGATCCGCCTGCCAAACTTCATGATGCCGCCCTTGATGAACAACCACGGCAACTACATCGCCAGCCTGGGCAACGTGTGCAAATGGCTTGCCGAAAAGGCCGAAGCTCTGGGCGTTGAAATCTACCCCGGCTTTGCAGCGGCGGAAGTCCTCTACAACGACGACGGCTCGGTCAAAGGCGTGGCAACAGGCGACATGGGCGTCGGCAAGAACGGCGAACCCAAGGACGGCTACATGCCGGGCATGGAGTTGCTGGGCAAATACACGTTCTTTGCCGAAGGCGTGCGCGGCTCCCTTTCCAAGCATGTGATCAATAACTTCAACCTCGACGCCGACAGCGAGCCTCAGAAGTTCGGTATTGGCTTAAAGGAAGTGTGGGATATCGACCCGGCCATGCACAACAAGTGTCTGGTGCAGCACTCCTTCGGCTGGACGCTCGGCAGCAAATCCGGTGGCGGCTC
>JBHJJF010000073.1:0-11427 GCA_050042885.1 Candidatus Phaeomarinibacter sp. | reverse complement strand
CAAGCTGGACGCCGTGCTGTATATCCATGCCCATGCGGACCAGGCCCACGGCAGTGATGAGCTGCGCATGGTCGCCATGAACAACCGGGCGCGGGTGGATGTCTATATGGATGAAACCACCGAGTCCTGGCTGACGAGCCGGTTTGACTACTGTTTCAAGACGCCGCCGGGCTCGAGCTATCCCCCCATTCTCAATGCCCACAAGCTCATTGCACACGAGCCTGTGACCATTGATGGGGAAGGGGGGCCGGTCAGATTTGAGCCGCTTTTGCTGGAGCACGGGTCAATCCCCGCGCTTGGGTTCAAGATGGGCGGCATTGCCTATTCGCCGGATGTGAGCGGTGTACCCCAACAAGCCCGTGATGCGATCGCGGGGATTGATTGCTGGATCGTGGATGCGTTGCGGCGAGCGCCGCATCCGTCGCACGCGAACCTTGATCGATCACTAGAGTGGGTTGCGGAGGTAAAACCGAAGCTGGGCGTTCTGACCAACATGCATGTTGATCTCGACTATCAAACCTTGTGCAACGAGTTGCCTGACGGCGTCATCCCTGCCTATGACGGCATGGTGCTGGAGTATCCCTTGTGAGTGATGTCGCGAGCGAAACCGGCTGGAAAGGCGGGCTCTACCGCCAGGGCGACTTCGAGGTCTCGACGGACCGCCAGCGGCTGGACCGGGCAGTGATCATCAACACCCTGTCTGAGACCTATTGGGCGGGTGATGTCTCTCCTGAACGCATCATGGAAAGCGTGGCGAACGGCTTTCCATTCGGGCTCTACCATGTTCCAAGCGGCCGCCAGGTCGGCTTTGCCCGTTTGGTGACTGACATGACCCGGTTCGCCTGGGTGTCCGACGTTTTCATTGTGGAAAGCTTCAAGGGGCGGGGGTGCGGGACACTGCTGATGCGCGCGATCCTCGACTACCCGCCGTTTGAAAACGTCTATAACTGGACCCTGGCAACCAAGGATGCGCACGCCTTCTACGAACAGTTCGGTTTCCAGCTCGCTGAAGGCAAGGATGCCACCATGCAGCTAAAGCGTCCCAAACGGCCGGCGGTCTGACAAAAAGGTCGTAGCCAGCAGCCAATACGTTGCTACTATGTTCTCATACTCATGGAGGGCATTTTGGACCAACGCATCAGCATCATCACTCTCAGCGTGTCAGACCTTGCAGCGTCACGCGCCTTCTATGGACGGCTTGGGTTCAATGAGGCCAGCATCTCGCAGGACGGCATTGCGTTCTATGCGATGGGGACATTCGTCTTCGCACTTTACCCGACAGACAAGCTGGCGGAGGACATTGGCGAAGCGCTCCCGGAAGCGCCGGCTGGTGGTGTGACTCTGGCCTACAACGTGGCGGACAAGAGTGATGTCGCCACCATTCTCGATGAAGCTGTCGCGGCGGGTGCACGACTGGTCAAGCCCGCCGAAGACGTCTTCTGGGGTGGTCACTCGGGCTACTTCGCTGACCCCGATGGACACTTCTGGGAAGTTGCCTGGAACCCGCATTCACCGCTTGAAGCGGATGGTTCACTGCGCGTGAGCTGATCCATGCTTCGGCCAAAATTCTCATTGAAATGACTTTTGGTCATATTTAACTATGGCTGCAATCAACAATGCTGTGCGGCGAGAGTGAGTCGGGCAGTCAGTGAATCAAATCAATGGATTGGGAGAGGGTGCTATGAGCGGACTTGAGGGCAAGGTTGCGATCGTTACAGGCGCATCAAGCGGTATCGGGGCACAGGTTGCGAAGACACTGGCGGCCGGTGGCGCGAAGGTCATGCTGGCCGCACGGCGTCAGGACCGGCTGGACGAACTGGCCGCCGAGATTGGGGCTAACGCGAAAACACATGTGACCGACGTCAGCAATCATCAATCAGTGCTGGACCTTGGAGCAGCTACAATTGCCGAATTCGGCAAGATTGACGTCTTGGTCAACAATGCAGGGCTCATGCCTCTGTCCTTCTTTGCATCGCGCAAAGTGGATGAATGGGACCAGATGGTCGACGTCAACATCAAGGGCGTGCTTTACGGCATTGATGCTGTGCTCACACACATGCTGGAGCGCGGCTCAGGACATATCATTAATGTGTCGTCGATTGCCGGCCACCGGACGGGTCCGGCGACCGGGGTCTATTCAGGCACCAAGTTCGCTGTACGTGCGATTTCAGAGGGTCTGCGCCAGGAAACCGC
This sequence comes from Candidatus Phaeomarinibacter sp., assembly GCA_050042885.1. Lineage (GTDB taxonomy): Bacteria > Pseudomonadota > Alphaproteobacteria > CGMCC-115125 > CGMCC-115125 > Pyruvatibacter. The sequence continues at coordinate 9,234 of JBHJJF010000073.1, read as the reverse complement.
GGGAAAAATTCGCGTCACCATAATCTGCCCGGGTGCGGTCACCACTGAGCTTGCAACCACGATCACCGACGAAGCGGTCCTTGGCGGCATGGGCAGCCAGTTCAATTTCGAATTCCTGAACCCGACAGCAATCGCAGATGCAATCGCGTATGCCGTAACGCAGCCCGCGAGTGTCGCGGTCAACGAAATCCTGATCCGGCCCCTGGCCCAGGAGCGATAGCCTGCCTGGAGACCACCCGAACAAGGGTTGGCGCGGCCTAACAGTCCGTTAACGCCCCTGTGAGATGCTCTGCTGGTTGGGGATAAGCCTTATCCCCACGAAGGAGGGTGCCCGAATGGTGCGCTATGCAGGTGTGGTTGAGACCAAGAAGATCGACAGGCTGCTGACCAGTGCCGAACTGGATCGCGAAAAACGCCATGCGTTGAACGTGTTCCGGGATCGCATGGATCGCACGATCATGAAGGCCAATCAGGAAGTCCTGAGCAGCAAACTGCCAGACATCGACCTGGATACAATCACGCGTCTGTCGGTGCGGATTGCCGAGCTGCGCGCGAGCTATCTGTCCAAGGCACTGGCCGTTGCTGAAACGCCGGGCGTGCCATCCGTCGAAGCGCTGGAAGACCTACAGCGGCATCGCGTTGCCTTTGAAGAGCTCCGCGAAGCCTTTGAAGCCCTCGAACGTGTGATAGAGCGCGGCTACACCAAGGCCGTCTGACGGCTACGGTATGATTTCGTTCCCTGCGCCGGGTTACTCGATGCACGCTGAGACTTCAGCGGCGTCAGTATCTGCTTCCACGGATTGATCCTGAGCGGGCACCGGCTGGGGCTGGAACTTCTCGAGAATTGCATTCGGGCTACCGCCGACGCGCAAGATCTTCACACAGTCGCCCACCAATGCATGGGAGAATGACGTAACGGTAAAGGTGTCACCAGCTTCGGTAGGTGGTGCCCCGGGCATCCTCACTTGAGCTGGTGATACTGATGTTCATGGACTGGAGGGCCGTCAGCGTCGCCGCATTTGTCCTGTCATAACTGGCCGGGAAGGTCTGACTGCGGCCACTATCCAGCGCTGCTGATTTGACTGTGTTGGTGTTGGCACAACCGGCTGCTAAGCCGACAATGAGAAAACCCGCAGCGAAAATGCGGAAGAAACGATTGAACATGAAGCCCCCAATTGACTCGTAGATCGGAGAATCTTATTCGGCAGAGAATGCTCGCGACAAGCGATACTTAGTTGTAATTCTGCTCCATACAAACCAGAAGGGAATTCTCTACTAAAGCTCACTGTGACGGCCATCGCACAGGGGGTGCCTTGTTGGCGTGTTTGCACTGGCAGAAGAACACTTTGCGGCCTTTCTCCGCCACATACTCCATAGGCTCAAAATCAGTTCCCGCGTGGCTGCCGTCACAGAATGGCTGCGACTTGGAGCGGCCGCAGCGGCACCACCAATAGGATTCACCGGCTTTGACTTCGACCATGGCGGGTTCTTTGGCGGCAATCACGGCCTCTGAGATGGGGGTTCCTCACACGGTTTTGGATGGGCAGGGCACTGGCTGCGGCTATTGAGCTGCCGCTGCGTCCATGCCCGCGGAGATGATGGCGTCCATTGTGCTCGCTGCAAAGCGATGTTTGACGATGGTCTGATAGCTGTCCGAGTTGTACCAGGCCATGACATCATCCTTGGACGGGAAGCTCAGCAGCACGAAGCGTGTGGCTGACCAGGTGCCGTCAAGTGTCGTCGGCGCCTCATCCACGGCGAGCACGGAGCCCTTGAACTTCTGGAAAACCTCCATGAATCCGGCTTCATATTTGGCGTATTCTTCGCGGTCATGGATGGAGATGTGGCCAGAGACGTAGACGGTCATAAGCTGGGCTTCCTCAAAGGCTCATGTGTGATTTCCCTAGGAGCCTAGCCATCAAACCCCGATTTCACCACATCCCATATTTTCCATAATACATATTATGCGCATTTGTCATGCATCAAATGTAAGGCAAACAAAGGGTTTTCAACTATACAACTAGCGCGCAACCTGAATACTTTGGTGTTACCCCCCACATTTGTTGAATAATTTACTGGGGTTCGCCGTGCGCGATTTTGAAAATGCCTTCCCCGACGCCTCCGGTTCGCTGGAAGCGAAGGCCCTAGAGGATGCCGCCGACCAGCTGGAAGCCCGCGCACGAGAATTGCGCATGAAGGCCCATACCAAACGCACCGCCTCCGACCGCACCCGAGCATGGGCGCGAAACAAAAAGCAGATTGCCAAGCACGTAAAAAAGCTGATCCGCGACGGCATGGCCGATGACATGGCCGTGTCAAAAACCGCTCTGGCATTTGGGTGCCCACCGGAGACTGTCCGCTTCATGCTCACGCAGGCCAGCAAAGACCGAACGTATGCAGCCCGCGATCAACGCTATACGGAAGTCATGGAGAGAACGGCGCGCGGCCAGACCTGCAAGCAGATCGGCGAGGCAATGGACCTGCACCCTAAGAGCGTCAGCCGTATCAGAGCGGCCATGCGTGCCCGCTGGCGACGCCAAGGACGGCCCCTTTCCCGTGGACCCTCAGACGGCGAGACAGGGCCTCTGGCGTGGACGTGGGAACTGGCAGGCGACTAAAACAGCGTCGGCTCAATCCGCGCGCCTCTGGGGCACGCCTTCACGAATAGCCGGGTCTACTCCCTGCCCCGATATTCTTCGACGCCATCAATCCGCAGATGCATTGCGTCTTCCAGCTTGCGTAGATGTTCAGCCGCCAGAGCACACTCCCCGCGCTCGATCTTGGCGATGTAAGACCGCGTCAGGCCGGACGCCTCCGCAAGCCTTTGCTGGGACACATCAGCGACCCTGTGCGGCCTACCGGCACCCAGAGGCTTCCAGTGACGCTTACGGGCGATCTGGATGGTTTTCCCGAGACGCTCGCACCCGGTTTTCGCGCCGTTGTTCTGCATGGCAAAATGTCCCTGTTTAGATCTGAGCAGGGACAGAATCTTGAATCATGATTTTGCCCCTGTCGAGATCTAAACAGGGACAAAAAGTGGCCGGCAAAAAAATGCCCCTGTCCCTCGATCGGAGGAACAGGGGCATTTCAGATGCCGGCCGTCAATTTGTCCCTGTCAGCGCTTCTTGCGCGCCTTCACGACCCGGCCACCCTTCAAATACCGGTAACCCTTCTTGAGACGGCCCTTTGTCGTGACGCCCTTAGAGCGCGACCGTGACTTGCGACGTGCTGCCATTACCAATGCCTCCGTTTGGGGCGCTGCACGGGCTCAGGAGCCGCCTCAGCGCGTTTTATTGTGTGCTTGGCCTTCGCAGCCGTCTTAGGCTTCGCAGGCCGTTTGGTGGCGGTCTTGCGCTTTGTCGCCACCTTCTTCTTTGCGGCGGGCATTACCGGCCCTCCCGCTTCCACATCGCAGCGCCACCGAGCAGCACAGCAACAGCCGCGCCGACCCAGTTGCCCGTTGAAATCTGCTCGCCTGCCCCCTGGACTAGTCCGGCCACCTGCCCGGCCTCGTCCCAGTCAAGCACCTGCCCCAACCCAACCGTGATAGCGGCCAGCCCGGCATAGGTGCTTGGTTCGCGGAAGCGCTCTTTAAGCTCGTTCATGTCCGTTGCTCCTTTCGGCCCGCTCACGTTCTAACCGCTCGATCACGCGGGCGTGGTGATCGACCAGAGTTTTGAGTGCTGACATTTCGCTTAGAAGCTGGCCCAGACGCAGCATCGTGCCGCCCTGCCCCAGTCCGATTAGGGCAAGCAGCACCAGACCAGCCAATTCCGCAACGCCAGTCATCTAGATCACCTTGAGAGCCTTGGCGCCGACATACAGACCGACAGCAACCGCCGACCATGTGGCGATCTTTTTGACTTCAGTAACGCCGCCTGAGACATAGACACCACCGGCGAAGCCAGCGCCGGTCAGACCAATTAGCCATGGTAGTGCTGGCATGACTTACCCCACGAAAAAACGATGTGCGCCGATGGTTGCCGTCTGGCGCATGTTGCGGTTCCAAGTCGGATCGACCGCCTTGGTGTGATAGTGATTTGCGCCCCTCGTGCGGTCAGGCAGTTGGCCAGCAACAGCGAGCTTCGCAATGTCAACGCACTGCCGGAAAATGATGTTCTGATAGTTGACTGCCAGCGCCTTTGCGCGGTTCGGCTCACCCTCATTCCACATGCTGAATTGCCATGGCTGAAGGCATACATCTGCCGCCGTTGAAGGCCAGCGGCGATCCGCAACCCGGTTCATGATGACACTGGCAACGGCCTCTTGACCGGCCTTGCTTTCCCCGCGGGCTTCGCCCCAGAGCGTGCGAGCGAGAATATCAACGTCACGCGGAAGGTCCTTGTACGCGGCCCAAGGGTCCGGCGCTGGCGCGTCTGGAACAAGCACGCCACCACCGGGCACAAAGCCAGTGTCCGGTTGCGGCGCAGGTCGCGACGGCGGCTCTTGGTCAAAGGACGGCACAACAGCATCACGGCCAAACAGCCAATCAAGTGACCACGGATCAATGCCATCCGGCTTTGTCGCCTTTGGCACGGGAGCCGACCGGGATGGACCGGGGCGAGTGGATAGATACACACCGCCACCAATCACCAATAGCGCCGCTGCGGCGATAACAAGCTCAGTCATGCTGTTCCCCTTCGCTGCGCCAAGCGACATATGCAGCTTCAACCGTCGCCTGCTTACGGCCCTTTGCCTGCTTGGGGATGCCCTCCCCGTCACCGGCTTCTATGTGGTTGTCAACGACCCACTCACCGGCACCGTTCAAGGTGAACGTCACTTTTCCAAAACCCGGAAAGACGAGGATGTTTGTGTTTTCTTGTGTCATGGCAGCAACTCATAATTGATGTCGCAATTGTGCGTTGAGGCCCCAATGCGCGTCCAAGTGACCGCCATTCCTGGCGGCACAACAACCGGATCAAGCGCCTGCGCTGGCATCCCGCTTTCACACCGGATGTAAAGGCCCGGCCCGATACCAACGATGGACGCCTGACCCGCAGGCGCGCTCACGCGAGCACGATGAATGATCAGTCCACTGATGTTCGCAGCAGCACTGACAACTGTGGTTGTCCCCGCGCCTGCCAACGCAACCCCGTAATTGCTTGTTCCGACTTCATGCATCATGAGAACAACTCCGCAAGAGCCGTGACCCGAACGGCGAAAGCATTGGGATTGTGGACGTAGAGTTCAGCACCGGTTTCAAAGTAATAATCCGACAACGGACCAATGCGCACACCTCGCGGCAAACCTGAGTTCACGCCAGACACCCACAAGGGACCTGCGCCCGCGTTGGTGACGGTCACAGCGCGACGGTTCGCAATGTTCGCGTCATTGGACCCAAGCCCTAAGTAAGTTCCACCGGCACCAATGGAGACGCTGTATTCAGCAGCGCTATCAGTTCGGACAGGATCAACAGCAAAGGGAAGGTTGGCGGTATCTGGCTTCACCGCAAAAGGACTATTTGCAGCCGTTGGCGCGACAGGCAGAGAACCGCCCAGGAGTGACAGGCGATCATCGTCCAGATCACCAAAGCCGAAACCAAAAACGATATCCAGATCAACCCCGTTGTTGATCACCGATACGTAGGTAAACGTCTCATCGTCCGCCGCGAGATACTTCAACCCCTGATCAAAATACTCAGGCGCAGCACCCTCAAAGCGTACCTCGAAATCACTATGGCTTGCTGACAGGCAGCGCAGGAACGTGCCCGGAATGTCGAACCGCTCTTCCGTTCCGGCCAACACCGTTCGACCAATCGACGCATATGATCCGCCACCACTCATGCGGTTGCCCTTCCCTGCCAAGCAAACAGAGCCATCACGGCGATGACCATCACCATGGCCGTCTCAAGCCCCTTGTTTGCAATTTTCTCCGTGTCAGAGCGCGACCGCTCGATGACGTTGTTTGCTAGATCAAATGTGCTTTCAGACGTGACCTTGAGACCGTCTGACAGGTCCCGGCCCAGCCCTACAATCTGTGCGAAACCTGCTTGCAGGTCTTCTGAGAAGTCCTCCGCAAGCGCTGTGACGTTCGCCAGCGCCTCAACGGACATTTCATTGACCGTCACCACATTGCCGCTGCTAGAGCCGAGCGTGATCCCCGCGCCACCGGCAACACGATTGTCGATTGCTGTGGTTGAAACGCTTGTAGCGTTTGAACTCGACGAACTGGATGAACTGCGGCGGCTACTCACAACGCCCTCCGCATCACGATTTCAGACCGCTCCCAGCCCATGCCCTCAACCTTGCGGGACAGGCCTTCGCGCTGCGTATGAAAGCGAATGGAGACGCATCCATGCTCGCGCGCCATAGCCTCAAGGCCGGGCAACAAGGCGGCCACCATGTCCACCTTGGGAAGCGCCGACACCGCGCCCGCAATAACAAACTCGTCGCCGCCATCAGGTGCCGCCGCGTTGCGATCAATCCACCATCCAGCATGGGCGACAGGACGGTCATTCTGATCGCTATAACGGATCAGATTAACCCGCCCTTCGCGCACTTCGCGCTCATACCACTCAACGGCCATGATCGGATCATCACCCGGTGATAGACGGGGGTTTGACAACGCCTCACGGGCTTCGTCATCCCAGCCGATTGCGGCGGCGCTTATCTCAAGATCATCCATGCGAGCACACCTCCCGCGACCAGAAAAACGAGTGAATTGATCCCAACACCGGAACCGGCAAGCGGCGCGGTGTTGAAGTCGCCAAACTGCGCGGAGAAGCCCCCAAAGGCATTGTTCGGGTTGCTGTCAACGCGCGACAGGAGTTGCATTGGCGCTGACTGCTGTTGTGCCTTTTGCACCTGCTGTGCGGCTTGGGTTAGCGCTGGAATGGCGGCGGCGAACGACATAGGCCCTCCGCTACTTGATGAACTGCTTGAGCAACAGCACGCCGACAACAGCCGCACCGCCCCAGATTGCAATCATGCCAATGTTGAGACCGCCGCTGCCATAGGTCGCGCCGGGGTCAACACCGGGCAATGCACCCGGTGTAGCGTCCGCCGCCATCTGGGCGTCACGATTTATTCGAGCGATTTCAAGTTGCGTCTCAGCGCCCAGCCAGTCGCGGCCCAGCCCAACAATATCTTTGAAGATGTTGTCAAGCCATCCACTGTCCTGCGTCGTCTGTTGCGGCCCGGTCTGAACCGGCTCTCCCCAGATTTTCCAGATATCATCGTTCGTGAAGTACGACATAAAGCCCTCCGTAGGCGGACGGTTAGTCGCGCGCGCCAACCGTTTCCGTTAGCAGGTCGAAGCCCGTTGCCGCGCCCATGGTGAAGATGAACCGATAGTCCTGGACAGCATTGTTTGGCTCGCCCGGCTTGGTCATCGCGAGCACATCCTCAAATCGCCGCGACGGATCAAAGAGCACGTGCGTATAGCCAGACTGCGCAACGAGGTTCTGGTCATCCATCAGGTCGTGGAGATCAACCACCTCGGAGTTGCGCTTTTCTGTGTTGTCAACGAGCACCTTCACATCAGTGATGTTGCTGGACAGAGCATGCACGCCCACATAGGCATCAAGAACAGGCGGCATCCATACGTTCTCGCCCGTTGCTGTCACTGGCAGATTGAAGCGGCGGAACTTACGGATTGTCCCCATGGCTTCTTCGCCCTGTTGCCAGTAGCAAAGACACTCGATTGATGGGGCCGTGCGCCCAGCAGCAATATCAACCTCCACTTGGAACGACTGCACGGCGGCCATGCCCCAGCGGAACACATCCTCGCCAAGCGCCTGACGCCGCCACGGCTGCGCAAAGAAGATTGGCAGGCGACCATCAAGGAAGGTCTTGCCATAGAGCGCATTAATGGCGATCAGCTCCGCAGCCGAGTAACGCTGCTGAATTTTGCCATTGATCTTGAGGCGGATTTCAGTGATCGCAGCCTGCATGTTGGAAAGGGTTACGGCAGTGCCGCTCTCCTTGTAGATCAACACGAGCTTGCGATAGATGCCCTGCGCCGGAATTGTGATGGTTGCAGTCTGGCCAGCGGCCACACCGTTGAAGTTAGAAATCTTGAACAGGTCCGGCGTCATGCGCGCGTCTCCCCTACAAAGTCAGTGAGTGGCGATTAGCCGTCGAAACCTTCGTGCGCCATGGCGGCAACATCGGAGATCAGGGGAAGGCCAGCGCCCTTTGCCCAGCCAACAATTGCAGCAGCGATGATGACACCACCAGCGACAACGGCGAGGCGTTCAACAAGATCGTTCATGAGTTTTGCTCCGGGTCCGGATTAAAATACTGAGGCAAGACGAACTCTGTCAGCGCCCAGACGGCAACGCCTGCGACTACGGTTGTGATGACAGTGGTCCAATCAACTTTCATGACCGGCACGCCGCCTGTATTTGCGACCCAGCGCAACAGCAAACAGGCGTATCCGGGGGCCTACCCCCTATAGGGGTGTGCGTTCACCGTGACTTTTTGGTCACGTTTTCCGTCACTTTGCCCTCTGAGAAGGTCAGATAGTGGAAGCGCTTTAGCTGCCCGATCCGGTCAGCATCCCGCCCCACTTTTTGCTTCATGGCCGCAACGCCTGCCGGTTCATACAGGGCAAAGCAATGCGTGGTGGCAGCGTTGCTGCGAAAGCGGGTGGCCACGTCCTGCGGGAACTGCGATATGCCGACTATCTCAATCCCGGCATGGCGACCCTTGAGCACTAGACGCTTGAAGCCGGGCAGCGCTGCCGTCTGGGAATGCGCCTGTGAGTAACACTCGGACATCTCATCCACGCCCAGTCCGATCTTGTGCCCTACCCCGTTTTTTGAAGCGAAGTAGTCCGCCTGTGCTCCCCAGAGCATGTTTGACAGGTGGTGAAGCGCCAAGGCTTCGCTACCGCTGGGTGGCTCATAGGCAATGTGAAACCCTTTCGACCATGACGCCTTCATGATCGACGCAACCTGTTTGAGCGACGTTGCCTGCCGCCATCCCTTCGCACGTTTCCAGTCCCCTACGGGGTCCACCACAACGGCGGCAGGCATCGGCGTTAGCACATGTCGCGCCAACGTCGATTTGCCCGTATTGGTGGACCCCCAAATTGCGGTATGCGTGCCGTCCTTACTCATCGCGATTGATTGCCACCACAACATTGCCAGCAGGTGCGGACGGGGCCTTGTTCATTGGTTCGTCCGCCTGCGGAGCATCCTCCGGGGCCATGGCCTCGCGCTGCCGGGCTTCCATGCGGGCTTCCCATTCGCCGCGCGCAGCCAGCGCCCGCGGCACCACAAATGTACCGATG
>JBHJJF010000072.1:0-9429 GCA_050042885.1 Candidatus Phaeomarinibacter sp. | reverse complement strand
GCCGCCCCCGCCGCCGGGCCCGGCACCCGCCTCCATAACCTCCCCTCCCATGGACCCCCTGCCCCCCTAGTGGCCTCTGTTGAATTCGTGGAGCCATGGCGCCAACCCGGTGTCCCGCCTCACATTGGCCATCGCAACAGCAATAGCCCTCCAAGTATCGTCCGGGCCTGGATACGCGACCGCCTAAATGCGGCACCCGGAGGTCCTGGTGCTGCAGACCAGACCGTGCTGCGTGTGATCCTGCAGGATGGCTCTGTGACCCAGACCGCTTTGGAGATTGAAGAGGGCATTGGGGGGCTGTTCCGCGACGAGGCAGATACTCAGATTGACGCAGTGGCAGCCGTGGATGTTGAAGTCATAGATCCTGTCGCCGGTCGGATTGGCAGCGTTAGTGTAAAAGTGGTGGGCACCCGCAAGATTCTTGAAAGCTCCAGCCTCAACGAGCGCGACCGGGTCTACTTTGCGTTGATGGAAGAAGTTGCAAACTCTCTCAACGATGCACTTGAAAACGGCTTGAACGCCGAACTGGGTTTCGTCATCAAACGCTGATGTGGTCCACCAGCCGCGACAGAAAATCGTCGCACGCCTCCAGTTGCGACTTGGCCACCCACTCGTCCGGCTTGTGCGCTTGCTGGATACTGCCCGGGCCACACACCAGCGTTGGTATCCCCACATCCTGAAACAGCCCGGCTTCGGTAGCGTAAGATACGGCCTGGCGTTCATTCGTTCCAGCAAGCATCATCACTGCAGTTTCAAGTGGCGATGTGTCGTCACTGGCCTTGAGCCCCGGTGCCTGCGCCAGAGTACGAATGGTGATGTCTGCACCCGGATAAACCGACTGCATGTCCGCAAGAAGCTTTTCACGCGCAAAGGCCATCAGCCGCGTACTGATCTCGTCTTCATCCTGTCCCGGCAATGTCCGGTGCTCGAACGTGAACCAGCAATGACGCGGCACGATGTTGGTCGCCGTGCCGCCTTCAATGCGCCCAACAGACAGGGTGGTGTAGGGCGGTGAGAACCGCCCCGTTGCGTCACCGCGCTGACGCATTTCTTCGGCAATCTCCCCCAGATGCGCGATCATGCGCGCCGCTGCCATGATGGAATTGACGCCCTTGTCTGTCTGGCTTGAGTGGAACTCGAGACCGGTCACCGCTACACGAAATGAGCGGATCGCCTTATGCGCGTCAACGACTGCCATATCCGTGGGTTCACCGACAATGACAAGGTCAGGCTTTGGCAGGTGTTCGGCGATATGTGCAATCATCGGGCGGACGCCAAGACAACCGATCTCTTCATCATAAGAGAATGCGAAATGCACCGGGCGCTCCAGCCTTGCATTCGCAAGTTTTGGCAACTGAGCTAGGGCGCAGGCAATAAAGCCCTTCATGTCGCAGGTGCCACGGCCGTAGTACCGCCCATCCCGCATATCCATGGTGAAAGGGTCTGTTGACCAGTCCTGATCCGCCACCGGCACGACATCTGTGTGGCCGGACAGGACCAGCCCGCCGGGACCATCACCGCCAATTGTGCCATAGAGATTGGCTTTTGTGCCCTCTTCATTGGGCAGCAAGACATATGACATGCCATGAGCATCCATCAGCCCCGTGATGAAGTCCGTCAGTGCCAGATTGCTCAGATGGCTCGTTGTATCGAAGGAAATCAGCTTCGCCAGCAGGTCGGGCGCGGCATAGGAAACACTCTCAGGCATGCGTTGGCGGCTCCGGATACTCAAGATCGCTGTTTTTGAATGGGTTTAGGCCGAAAAACGACGGAAACGGCGTCAAAGGTCCGTTTGACACAATGCAATCCGGACCACACATGAAGACCGTATAACATCTAGGGTCTGATGCATCACTGGCTAGAGAGCTATTCTGGTCGTTCATACCCTGTTGTGCGCCCGGTCATCTTGAGCAGTCCACGGTATCCACCACAAGTCACGCTGCCGGCAGAGGCCTGAAAGGCGTTAGATGCTTGATCGCTACGAAGACGAAGCGCCCCGGTCCCGCCAGTTCGGACGTGACCAGGCTCCAGCGCTACCCGGCACTGAGCCGGGCACGCCGCTTTGGCGGCGCTTCTTGCCTCTGCTCATTTTGGCTTTTGCGGTCGGTGTTTTCGCTCTGCTGCGACTAACCCAGCCGCAGGTTGTGCCGGAAGCACCAGAAGAAAGGGTATGGACTGTCAATGCGTCGACGGTGGCGTTTGCGGACATCCAGCCTGAACTCCAGGTATTTGGCGAAGTAGTGGCGGGGCGCAAAGTAGAATTGAGAGCCCTGGTTGCCGGTGAAATTCTGGAAAGCGGCGAAAACTTCAAAGAAGGCGGCATCATAAAAGCAGACGATCTGCTGGTCGTGATTGACCCGTTCGACTACGAGGCAGCGCGTGACGAAGCGATGGCACAGCTTGACGAGGGGAACGCACGCCTTGCGGAAATCAAGGCGAGAGCTGTACTCGAGGGCCAGGCGTTGGACAATGCGCGCCAGCAACTCACCATCCGCCAGCGCGACCTGAACCGCGCCATCCGTCTCGCCAAGGGCGGCAATATTTCCCAGAAGACAGTTGATGACCGCCGCCTTGCGGTCAGTCAGCAGGAAGCTGCTGTCGATCAACGGGTCAGCAACGTTGCTGTGGAAAACTCCCGCGTTGAACAGCAGGAGGCAACGATCTCCCGCCTTGAGGTCGGTCTGCGCCGTGCTAAGCGTGATCTGGCCAACACCCGGGTCGTCTCACCTTTTACAGGGTTCGTTGGCGACGTCTCGGCAGAGCGCGGAAAGCGTGTCAGCCTCAATGATAAGTTGGCAGATCTGACGGATGCTGATCGTCTGGAGGTCAGCTTCACCCTGTCCGATGCTCAGTATGGCCGCATTATCGAAGCTGAAGGCAATGTCACTGGTCGACCTGCGACGGTGCTTTGGCGTGTGGGCGGGCGGACAATAGAATACAACGCCACCATTGAGCGCGTCGGCGCCGAAATCTCTGCATCGTCCGGCGGTGTGGAAGCCTTCGCTCTCCTTGAAACAAAGGGCACGGATACCCCCCTGCGCCCTGGCGCGTTTGTAGAAGTCCGCCTTCCTGACACCCGCTACGCTCAAGTGGCTCAGCTGCCCGAGACAGCTCTTTATGAGAGCAATCGTGTCTATGTCATCGCGGAAGGACGGCTCGAAGCCCGAGACATCGAAGTCGCAGCACGCACGACCGATGGCATTCTGGTGAGTGGTGACCTCAAGCCAGGTGAAAAAGTTCTGGCAACGCGCTTCGCAGAAGCCGGCCCTGGTGTTCGGGTTGAGGAACGATAGTCATGTCCAGCCGTGATGACATGTCTGAAGACCCGGACTATGACCCCTACCGTTCCATCGCGGCCGCGGATCGGCCGCAGGGCATCCTCGGGTTCTTCGTTGTTCACCGCAACGCCGCCAATCTGCTCATGGGCATGCTGGTGGTCGCTGGTATCTATGCTCTTTCTCAGCTGAACACGCAGTTCTTCCCACAAACGGAAATCCCAACGATTTCGGTCGTGGTGGCCTGGCCGGGCGCAAGCGCGGAGGATGTGGAAGGCAATATCATCGAAGCCATCGAGCCCGAGGTGCGGTTTCTCGATGGCGTGGACAATGTTAACAGCTACGCCCGCGAGGGCATCGCTCAGGGCGTTGTTGAATTTGTCAGTGGCGCAGACATGCAAAGAGCGCAGTCTGACATTGAGCAAGCGATCTCGAGTATTACGACGCTGCCTCAGGACAGAGAGCGGGCGGTTATTAGCCGAGCCATTATCTATGAGTCCGTCGCCGCACTCGCGATCTCCGGGCCGTTCACCGAGAGTGCTCTGCGCGCCTATGCGAAAGACATACGGGATGTGCTGCTGAACTCAGGTGTGGACCGGGTGGTGATGAAGGGAGTTCGCGACCCTGAACTCATCGTCGAGGTATCAGAATCAAACCTGCGCCGCCTTGATCTTTCGGTCGCCGATGTGTCCGACCGCATTCGGCAGGTCAGCCAGGACCTGCCATCCGGCACTCTTGAAGGCGCGCAGGAAAAGCAACTTCGCTCCATCGGTCTGGCAACCGACCCGGCAGCCCTCGGCGCCATTGAAGTTAAGTCGTTTGCCGGCGGTGAGAAAGTCCTGCTTCAGGACATTGCCGAAATTCGCGACGGCTTTGATGAGAGCCAGCCGACGGGTCTGCGCAGCGGAGAGCTGGCAATGCAGCTGGACATCCAGCGCGCCATGACTGCGGATACACTCGATGTTCAGGCTAATGTAGAAGAAGCGCTTGCCGGTCTTCGGTCGACGTTACCGCCGACCCTCAAAGTTGAGATGTTCAACGTACAGGCGGATCTCGTTTTTGACCGGATCATGCTGCTGGTGAAGAATGGTGTGGGCGGCCTGCTTCTGGTGCTCGCCATTCTGTTCATTTTTCTCAACGCGCGCGTGGCTTTCTGGGTATCTGCAGGTATCCCGGTCGCCATGATGGCCACCTTGGCCGTGATGCTGGCTACAGGCCAATCGATCAACATGATTTCGCTGTTCGCTCTTATCATGACCATCGGCATCATCGTTGATGATGCGATTGTGGTCGGCGAGCACGCAACGACCTTGCGCGAGAAAGGCCATCCACCTGCCGTTGCCGCCTATCTTGGCGGCAAGCGCATGTTCGGCCCTGTCTTCGCGGCGATCCTCACCACGGTAGCTGCATTCGCGCCGATCCTGCTGATTGGGGACATCATCGGCCAGATCCTCCGTGCAATGCCGCTGGTTGTCATGGCCGTGATGGTGGCCAGTCTCATTGAGTGTTTCCTGGTGCTGCCGGGGCATATGCACCACGCCTTGGACAGCAGCATGAAGCAGAGCCGCTTTCATGCATGGTTCAACAGTCGTTTTGCCGAATTCCGCGATGGTCCGTTTCGCAGCATCGTGTCTACAGCTTTTGATATGCGCTACACGACGCTGGCACTGGCAATAGCCTCGTTCGTCATTTGTATCGGCCTGATGCAAACAGGACGCGTCGGCTTCCAGTTCTTCCCCTCACCAGAGGGCGAAACGGTGGATGCCACCGTCGTGTTCGCGCCTGGCACACCGCGCGAAACCACTCAGGACGCCATCGAACAGATCGATGCAGCCCTGGATCGTGCAGTCACTACACTGACTGGTGGTGAAGGCACGCTGGTGCAGATGTCCTACGGCACAATCGGGGAGACTGGCGGTTCTTTCAGTGCGACCAGTGGTGATAACCGTGGCTCCCTTCAGGTGGAGCTTGTGGCCTCTGAAAACCGCACTGTCCGGACCCGAGATATCATCGCAGCATGGCGCGCCGAACTTCCCGTCATTCCTGGTGTTGAACGTATTGCCCTTAAGGAACGCCGTGGTGGTCCGCCCGGCCGCGACCTTGACGTTCGTCTCACCGGCGGGGACCCGCGCGAACTGAAAGCTGCTGCACTTGAAGTGCGGGACCTTTTGGCAACGTTCGACGGTGTCTCCGACATCGAGGACGATCTGCCTTACGGCAAGCAGGAACTGATCCTTCAAGTGAACCCGCGCGGCGCGGCGCTGGGATTTACGACGGAGACAGTAGGTCGTCAGGTGCGCAACTCTTTTGAGGGTGCGATTTCGAAACGCTTTGCCCGCGACGATGAAGAAGTCACTGTGCGCGTCCAGCTTCCCGAGTCAGAAAAGTCCCGGGCATTGGAAGACCTATTTCTGCGGACACCGGAAGGTCGTGAAGTGCCTCTTACAGAGATGGTGGCCATTCGTGAACAGTCCGGCTTCTCCCGCCTGCGCCGCGAAGACGGGCAGCGCTTTGTATCCATCGCCGCTGAAGTTGATGCAGTGGCCGCGGATTCAAACGCGATCATCCGCGCGCTTCCTGCAGCTGGTCTCACGGACATAGCGGCGAAGTACAATCTGCAATATGAGTTTTCCGGTCGCGCTGAAGAGCAGGGCGCCGCCTTTGCTGATCTTGGCGCCGGCAGCCTGATCGCTCTTATCGCGATCTACATCATCCTGGCCTGGGTCTTTGCTAGCTACGCGCGCCCAATCGTTGTGATGTCCATTATTCCATTTGGACTTGTGGGCGCCGTACTCGGCCATCTGGTCATGGGCTTTGATCTGACCATTCTGAGCTTCGTTGCGCTTCTTGGTCTTGCCGGCATTTTGGTCAACGACTCGATCATTCTCGTAAATCAGATCGATAACCGGCTGGATGATGGAGAGAGCGTTCGTGATGCGGTCATAGGCGGGGTGCAGGATCGTCTGCGTGCGGTGTTGTTGACATCGCTCACGACGGTTGGCGGTCTGACACCCTTGCTGTTTGAGACAAGCCTGCAGGCTCAATTCCTTCTGCCCATGGCAATCACGCTTGCGTGGGGCCTCGCTACAGCGACCTTCCTAGTGCTGTTGGTCGTACCGGCTATACTGGGTATTCAGGAAGATGCCCGCGCGCTCTTTGGGCGTAAACGATCGCCGCGCATTCTCGACATTGATGCGGAAGCTATGGAAAACGCGGATGCACGTATTGCCGAGCGCGGCAACATCCGCCGCATTCCCCGGCCGGGCGAATAACACCCGACCGGAAGGTGTCGGTTACCAGTGAATACCGCGGGTGAGCGCTGCCAACGCCACGGCTTCGTTGCTGACCTTCGGTTGCGCTTTGTCCCCTGGCTTGCTGCCCTTGGCCGCATCTGAATCCGGGAACAGCCGATACGTCGTATTGAAGACCGTGTTCATGGCCTTTGGTGCCAGTGCCCACAGAACCTGTGCGAACGTGCCTAGGCGCGTGCTTACACTCGTCGGCTTGTCGACAATCGCCCGGCAGATCAGACCCGCCGCATCATCCGGAGAAAGTGTCGGCACATGATCATACATTTTAGTCGGCGCAATCATCGGTGTACGGACCAGCGGCATATACACATTGGTGAAGTTGATGTTGTTGTGCTGATACTCGGGCGCCGCACATGACGAGAACGCACCAAGAGCCGACTTCGAGGCCACATAGGCAGAGAAGCGCGGTTGGTTCGCCTGCACGCCAATGGACAGGATGTTGATGATGTGTCCGTTGTTCTGTTCCACCATATGCGGCAGGAACCCCATGATCAGCCGCAACGCACCGAAGTAGTTGAGCTGCATCGTCCGTTCAAAATCATGGAAGCGGTCGTAAGAAAGCGAGACTGAGCGGCGAATTGAGCGGCCGGCATTGGTGACCAGAACGTCTGCGCGTCCCAGGTCGTCAATGACCTTCTTCACGAATTTGTCGCAGTCTTCAATTTCTGCTGCATCCAGTGTGTAAGCGTGAACCTTGCCTTTCCCCTTCTTTTGAAGATGCACTTTGGTCTCGGCCAGTGTCTCAGCCGTACGTGCGGCGATCACGGTCGTGGCGCCGGCAGCCACCAGCTTTTCAGCTACCGCAAGACCAATACCGGATGTCGCGCCGGTGACGATGACGACCTTGCCTTTCACGGCTCCGGAAAGCGTGCGGTCCTGGAAGAGCGAGGGATCAAGATTGCGCTCCCAATAGTCCCAGAGCACCGCCGCATAGTCTTCCAGCGGCGGGCACGTGATGCTTGAGCCCTTGAGGGCCGCGGCTGTATCCCGATTATCGAACTTGGTTGGGTAGTTAAAGAACTTCATCGTCGCGCGCGGAATGCCGAAATCTGCCAGCACACCGTCGGAAATTGTACGGACTGGCGGCAGGTTCTTGATGCCTTCGCGCACGGCCTTGGGGATGAACTCAAAAATGCCAGCGTCAATCCGCATGGCGAATTCCGGCCCGTGCCCGGCGCGGGCAAATGTGTTCAGCACATCGCCGACGCGCATGCCGTCCGGATTGGTAAGATGGAAGGTCTTGCCGTTCTGGCCTGCCTTGTGCGCGATATGGTCCATGGTATCCGCCACATAGTCCACGGGCACAATGTTCATATAGCCGCCTTCAAGGCCAACAAGAGACAGCCAGCGCGGAACCGAGTTGCGGATGCGCTGCAGCATCTTGAAGAAGAAGTAGGGCCCGTCGATCTTATCTATGAAGCCGGTCTCGCTATGACCCACGACGATGCCAGGGCGGTAGATACGCCACGGAATTGTGCAGTCCTCGCGCACGACTTTTTCTGAGTCATGTTTGGTACGGAAATAGGGGTGGTCGTTCTCCTCCCACTCCTCATACATGTCCTCGCGCCAATAGCCGTTGAAGAGCCCGGCGGCGGCAATGGAACTCGTGTGGTGGAAGCACTTTGCCTTGACCGCTTCCGCAAACGTCACCGCATTGCTGGTGCCTTCCACATTGGCTTTTATCTGACTGTCCGCGTCTTCGTTGGCGATGTCATAAATTGCGGCAAGATGAAATACGTTCCCTATCTTGCCTTTAAGAGAGGTGATCTGCTTTGGCGACACACCGAGCTTGGATTTTCCAAGATCTCCTGTGACTGGCACGATGCGGTCAGAAGCGTTGGGCGTCTTTTCTGACAGATCGTCAATCAGGCTCTTGATCTTGGCCTTGGAGCCGGAGCGCACCAGTACGTATATCTTGCCTTTGCGCGCCAGAAGATTTTCCAGCAGATGCCGGCCGATAAAACCGGTCGCGCCGGTTACAAAGCTGTCCATTGGACACCCTCCCCAAATTCGTTCCCTTGTGTAGAGAGTTTGGCTCGTTCGCTGGCCGGCTCTCTTTCTCTGACAGAAAGACTAGGGGAAACGCGCCGCCTGTACAGGCAAAAGTGAAGTTTTGGAGAGTTATGAGCGCCAAAAAATGCGCGAGAAGAGAATGAGCACGGTGAAGAGCTCAAGTCGCCCTATCAGCATTCCCAACGCCATGAGCCATTTGGCCGTATCCGGAATACCCGCAAAGTTGGATGAGGGCCCAACCTCCGGCCCGAGGCCTGGCCCCACATTGGCGATAGACGTTGCGGCAGATGACAAAGCCGTCAGTGGATCTAGGCCGGTGAATGTCAGTAGCAGGGCCAAGACTCCAAAGCAGGCAATGTAAAGGAAGAAGAAGCTCATAACGGACGCTGAAACACTTTCGGGGATGGCCCGTCGATTGTAGTGGGGAATAAAAACCCCATGGGCGTAGATCATGCGACGCAAATGACTAAGACATGTGGCTGCCACCACCTGAACACGGAAAATCTTGAGGCCGCAGGATGTGGATCCTGAACAGCCCCCGACAAACATCAGTATAAAGAACAATGCAATTGCGAAAGGTCCCCAGGCACTATAGTTCTGGGTGGCATAGCCCGTGCCGGTCATAACGGACACGACATTAAAGGCCGCAAATCGCACCTGGGCTTCCATCGTGTCTTCGATGCCGCGGGTGATCTGATAGATCACCATAGCAAGTGTCGCGATTGCCAGGATGCTGAGAAACACCCGCACCTGTGTATCCGCCAACAGGGGGCCAGCCTTGCCGCGAAATGCCTGAATATAGAGAACAAAGGGCAGGCTGCCCGCGATCA
>JBHJJF010000071.1:0-28483 GCA_050042885.1 Candidatus Phaeomarinibacter sp. | reverse complement strand
ACCGCAGGTCCGTGTAGATCAGGGAGTCATCGTCCTGCAACAGCGGTGCAAACAGATTGCCTGTGCCGGTCTGACGGTCATTGCTGCCGCGATACTCAAGTTCGAAGTGACCGCGATACTTTCCTTCCGGTCCGAAGATGGCTTGTGCAGGTGCGGCGAGGAAGTCTGATTCTCCAAACTTGAACGTCGTTTGGACAACACCGTAGGTGCTTGAATTGTTGAGGCCGGTGCCAAACCGGTTGTCCTGCCTGTTGGTGTGAACAACAGCTGCACCAATGTCGACGCCCGGAAGCCAGGCATATGTGGCTGCTGCCTCAAGAATATCAGTCGTTGCATCACCCAGAAGCACGTTGAAGCTTGTGCCGGACTCCGGCAGGTCCGTCATGGAGCGTCCGTAGGAGACCCCAAAAATCCACGGATCAGTGCGATAGGTGACGCCGGCTGTAAAGGACTCAAAGTCGACGTCGTCGAAGCCTTCGAGATTGTCATAGGTCAGGAACGAGCCGCCTGCGGTAAACCCGCCATACTTGATCTCGGTTCCAAAATTGAAGGCTCGGATCTGATCGTCGAACGCGACGCCTGGGAATGTATTGCCGTTGTTTGTGTTGGCCTGCATGACACCGGCGCTGAGACCAATGTCCACGTTCCCGACATTGAAGCGGTAGAGACCAGCAATCTCCGTGACGTCTTCAAGGTCGTGAGTCTGCGTGCCGGTCGCATCAATGCGCGGCGCCCAGCTTGCGGCGATAATCCAGTCATTGGTGATGGGTGTGTTCACCCCAACGCGAAAATTCGTGTCGAAGAATGTTGGCGAGCTGGTTGCTGCGAAAGGCGCGAGAAAGGGATTCTGCGCGTGAATGAATTCCGGCGAATTGACGCCGTAGCCGCGACCAATTGCTGAAGGCGCGCCGAAACCAAAGACGGTGGTTGCGCCGCCCGTGATACCCGTCGTTACGTCACCAACAGGTGTGGAGAAAAAGGCCCAGCCCTGATCCACTTCAATCTCGGCAGAAAAATCATTCTCCGCGGACTTTGCTTCAACGCGTGCCTGCGCTCCAAGAGCGTATCCGTTTCCCAACAGATGGGTCACACGCCCCTGCGTCTCACCCAGAAAGAAGAAACCTGAATCATCTCCGCCAAATGACGTTGATGGCGCGGCATATCCTTCAAACTCAAGGAATGTTCTGTCTGTGAGTTGGAAGTCCTGGGCCTGGGCAGGCAGTGTGGCCATGGCCGCGCCGACGAGCATTGTGGTGCCGAGAAGATGGTTACGAGTCATAGCTGCCCCCAAAAGGTCTGTACCACCCGCGTCATCTCTGACGTCCCCCAGGTGACCCCGTCGACGGATCTACATGAATTTGCAGATTGTCGACAATTCAATGAAAGAGTTTACACGCCCGGCGAGGTCGGGCAACGAGAGTGATTGGTTAACAATCGGTGAAGTTTGAATTGTGTCAATTGCGCAACATAGCCACTATCCACCGCGCGTATGGCGGGCAAAACTAGGCCAGAAAGCGCCCGGTGCGGGCAGCACCCTGGAGAAGTAATGCAGACCATCTGGATCGCGTCTTATCCCAAGTCAGGCAACACCTGGATGCGGGCATTTCTCATGCAGCTTTTGTGGGGGGAATCTCAGAACCTTACCCTCGCTGACCTCGCGACCTACTTTGCAGGGTCGTCAGGCCGCCAATGGTATGATGCCGCTTATGAAGGGCCGACATCCTCCCTTGATGAAGCAGCGTTGCTTCATCTTCGGCACAAGGCCATTCGCTTGCTGGCACGCGACACGGACGGCCTGGTGGTTGGCAAAACCCATTCGCCCCTGGCTGCCTGGGGCACGCGCCCGGATCAACACCTCATTCCGCCGGACCTGACACGTGGTGCCGTCTATATTGTCAGGAATCCACTGGACATCGTGCCGTCGGCGGCCCGCCACTATGGTGTTGGATTGGATGACATGATCGACCTGATGGCCTCTGAAGACTTCGTAAGTGCGGGCTCTGAATCGCATGTTCCAGAGAAAATTGGATC
The DNA here is from genome assembly GCA_050042885.1 of Candidatus Phaeomarinibacter sp. Taxonomy (GTDB): domain Bacteria; phylum Pseudomonadota; class Alphaproteobacteria; order CGMCC-115125; family CGMCC-115125; genus Pyruvatibacter. The sequence continues at coordinate 26,452 of JBHJJF010000071.1, read as the reverse complement.
ATGGAGTGCGCATGTAAACGCATGGACCGCCGGAACAGACAAACCGCTGCAGCCAGGTGACCAGGTGCCGCAGGTCGTAAGGTATGAAGATATGGTCGCGGACCCTTTGGCGGCATTTTCTCTGGTCACTCACTATCTTGGCGTTCAGGTGCCACGGGCGCGGATGAACAGGGCCATTCGGCGCGCGTCATTCAGCGCATTGCAGCAGGACGAAAGGCACAACGGATTTTCGGAGCGCAGCGGGCATACGGAGGGTTTTTTCACCAATGGAAAGCCGGGTGCCGGGTTGGTGGACCTGAGCGAAAAACAGATCCTCCGGATCGTGAAGACTCACGGCGAGACAATGCGGCGTTGCGGGTATCCAACGGATCAATATGGACACGGCTAGAAGAACCGCTTTAGGGTGACACTTATAAATTGTCGACAATCCAGTATGAGGAAAAGAGTATGAGGTCTGTGGCCATGGACAAGAAGACGACTGGGATGTTTGCCGCTCCTACGGCCACCATTCTCGCTGCGGCAGCCCTGACGGTGTCGTTTGCTGTCACCCCCTCGATGGCACGCGAGCTTGACGGCGGCCCGCAGGAAGAAATCGACCGGACGTGGACCAAGGGACTTGTGTACTTGCCGGACGGACAGGGCGGGCAGACCCGCCAGACCATTGGTGACTTTGAAGCCGGAGGGTTCAGCTTGCCCGACGGCGTGGGGCCAACCCTTCCCGTGATTGTTCAGCTGCATGGCTGCGACGGGATCGGCAGCGTGCCCAAAAGGTCCGCCATGATTTTCTCATCTCAGGGATACGCGGTGTTCCTGCCCGACAGCTTCGCCCGCGAATACAAGCCGACGAGTTGCAACCCGCTCATCCCGAGAGGCAGCCTGCACAGGGAAGTACTGGGCTGGCGTCAGGCCGAGGCGGACAATGCGCTGAGCCGGGCGAAAGACATCCCTTGGGTGCAGAAGGACAATATCTTCATGGCTGGCCACAGTGAGGGAGCTATCACAGCGGCAACCTATGTCGGACAACCCGTTGCAGGCCGCGTGATTGAGGGCTGGCCCTGCCATGCCGGCTGGGAAGAATACATCGGTCTCAACTCACCCAAGGATGAGCCGGTACTGTCGCTCTATGGCGAAAACGACCCATGGTTCCCGGACGCGATTTTTGACGGTGACTGCGGCGACTTCATGGGCGAGCACACCAAGGGCACGTCGGTTGTTTATCGCTCGCCCGACCGCCTGCATGATGACCACTACCTGCTGTACGTGAAGAAGGTACAGGATGTCGTATTTGCATTCCTGGGTGAACACACGACGCCCCAGGAATAAACGCAGATCCAACAGACGCTGCTGCCAGGCCGAAATGGGCGCCTAGGCGTCGCCCCCGGCTGCATCGTCGTCCGCGGCATCCGTAGTGTTCGTCAGCCCGGATGTGCTGGACCCTGGGATCTCCAGTTTTCCAAGGCCGCGCAGGGCCAAAGAGCTTGCCGGGCCCTCTGCGTAGGCCGGGAAACTGGCCGGGCCGTCGCGGAACGATTTAAGCGGCTGCCCGAAATTCTTGATGCCGTTCCGCCGCGTATGGCGGATGCGATCAAAGTCGACAGGAACGGGCATCAACTCGGTGCCCCGTCCGGCCTGATGGAGAATGTCCCCCTCAGGGCCAACGATGATCGACTGCCCATAGGCAAGATCGCCGCCCGCATTGATGTCAAAGAAGTAACACTGGTTCGAAATGGCGTTGGCACGGGCAAGTGTCAGCTCCAACTCGCGATCGATGGTGTTTGTGAGAGTCGGATGGATGATCACTTCCGCCCCCATCCAGGCAAGGTTGCGCGTCGTTTCCGGGAACCACATGTCGTAGCAGATAGACAGCCCGAAGCGCCCGACGCCCGGCACGTCCCACACCAGATAATCGTCGCCGGCCGCAATGTCTTTCTCGTAAGGCAGGAACGGATACATCTTGCGGTACCGCCCGATGACATCGCCGCTTGGGTCAATGACGCTTGCGGTGTTGAAGATCTTGTCGCCGGCCTTTTCGTAGATTGAGCCGGTGACGAGCCAGATGCCAAGGCGCTCAGCCAGTTCGCAGAACTTGTTCTCGGTGGGCCCGGGCATGGGCTCTGCGTTGGTGGCCAGGGGACCCTGAGGTGCAAGCTCGCTCAACACCGCCATATCCACCCAGGGGAAGCGCGCCTTCATCACCGTCAACTGTTTTGTGATCTCGGCCATATTGTCGCCGACGGTGAGGCTGAGCTGCAGGCCGGCGATGTTGAAACGGGTCATGGGCTTGGTGGTCCTTGTAAGTCGCACGAAATCGGGATCAGGCCGGCTGCCGAATGAGCTTCGGCACCGAAGCCAGCAGCTTGCGTGTGTATTGCGTCTTCGGATTGGCAAAGACATCCGCCACGGGGCCTTGCTCCATGATGCCGCCGCGATACATGACAATAACATCGCTCGCCAGCCGCTCCACCACGGCCAGGTCGTGGGTGATGAACAGATAGGTCTGCGACAGGTCGCGTTGCAGTTCTTCCAGTAAATCGAGCACCTGTGCTTGAACGGATACGTCGAGGGCAGCTGTAGGCTCATCGAGAATGAGCAGGTCCGGGGCCGGGGCCAGAGCGCGGGCGATGGCAATGCGTTGACGTTGGCCGCCGGAAAAGTCGGTTGGAAAGCGCGACAGGTGTTCCACATCAAGGCCGACGCGCTTGATGTTTTTCTCAACTTCTGCCGCCAGCTCGGCGCCGCGAATGTCCGTATGGGTCTCAAGAGGTTCCGAAATGATGTCGCGGACGCGCATGCGCGGGTTCAAGGATGAATAGGGGTTTTGAAAGACAACGCCAATGCGATTGCGAAGCGGATGGAATGCCCGCTCGGACATGGCGAGAATATCGTCGCCCTCGAAAAAGGCAGCCCCACCGACAGGATCATTCAGCCGCAGCAGGCTCATGGCCACGGTGCTTTTGCCGGACCCGCTTTCGCCTACGAGTCCCACACATGTGCCCCGCCGGGCGGAAAAAGAGATATCGCGCACGGCTTCAAAATCGCCGTAGCGTTTTGTTAGCCCGCGAACCTCCAATATCGGTTCTTCGCGATCATTGGCGGCGACACCGCCGTCACCCAGCGCGGGAACCGCATCCAAAAGGGCGTGGGTATAGTCGCTTTGCGGTTCCGCAAAGACATCCCGAACGGTCCCGGTTTCAACGACCTGGCCGTAGCGGACAACAACGAACCGGTCACACAGTTCGCTAACGATGCCGAGGGCATGGGTGATGAAAAGAACCGCCAGGTTTTTGCGCTGTTGCTAGTCGCGGATCAGGTTGAGGATGTCAGCCTGGACTGTGACATCAAGGGCGGTCGTCGGTTCATCAGCAATCAGCAGGTCCGGGTCGAGCGTAAGCGCAATCGCATCATGATGCGTTGCAACTGACCGCCGGAAATCTGGTGCGGGAACTTGTCGAGCTGCTCATGTGCATCCGGCAGGCGCACATTTTCAATTTCCGTCTGCGCGCGCGTCAGCGCATCTTTTCGGTTGACGTCCGAATTGGCCTGGATGATGTCAGCCATCTGGCGGCCGATGGTCATCAGCGGGTGCAGGGCGACCATCGGATTCTGGAACACCATGGCCGCGCGGCCGCGAAAGCCGGAAAGGCGGTTTTTGTCCGACGCCATGTACTCTTCGCCACTCATGGCAACACTGCCCGACGCGCGGGCATTGCCGGGCAGCATGCCAAGGCACGCAGCCGCCGTGAGAGACTTGCCTGATCCGGACTCGCCCACAAGACCCAGTACTTCGCCGGGGGCGACTGTCAGGCTGATGTCTTCAATGGCAGTGGCAGCTCCTTCCGCCGTGTCAAAGGTGACAGAGAGGTTGGACACTTCCAGGACGGGGAGGATTTCGGTCATACGCGCCCCCGGAACTTGGGATCCAGCGCATCCCGCAGCCCGTCGCCGAACAGGTTGACTGCCAGAACAGTGATGAAGATGGCAAGCCCGGGAAAGGCTGCTGTCCACCAGTAATCAAGAAACAGCGCGCGGGAGGAGGCGACCATCAGGCCCCACTCGATGGCCGGCGGTCTCGCACCCAGACCGATGAAGCTCAACGAGGCCGCAGCCAGAATGGTATAGCCGAAGTCCATGGACCCCTGGACCATCACCGGCGTTGACGCATTGGGTAATGCGTGGCGCAGCATAACCTTGGTGTGGCTGACACCCATGGCGCGCGCAGCGGTAACATAGAGCTCACTCTTCACTGAAATGACGCTGGCACGCACGATGCGCGCATACCAGGGAAACCATGAAATGCCGATCGCCAGCATGGTGTTGAGCAACCCCGCACCAAGAGCCGCTGTAATTGCGATGGGCAGCAGCAGCGGCGGGAAGGCCAGAAACACGTCAGAGACCCGCATCATGATCGCGTCAACGCGCCCGCCGAAATACCCGGCAACAAGCCCGATGGGGATACCGATGAGCATGGCAATGAAAACCGCCATGAAGCCGACGATAAGCGACAATCGCCCGCCATGCAGAACCTGACTGAAGATGTCGCGGCCCAGAACATCCGTCCCAAACCAGTTGTCAGCATTGGGTGCCTGCAGACGGTTTGTTAAGTCCAGTGCGGTGGGGTCGGCAGGTGAAATCCACGGGGCAAATGTAGTCAGAAGCACGATGAGAACAAGGACCACACCGCCCGCAATCAGCAGCGGATTGCGCGCAGCCATACGGCGATAGCGGGCGCCGCGCGACAGACGCTGAACATCCTGTTCCGGGTTAAGAAGGCTCATGAGACACGCAACCTCGGGTCAACGACCTGATAGAGCAGGTCGACCGCCAGATTGACGGTGAGATAAGCCGTTGCCAGTACCAGCGTGACGCCGGTCACTGCGGGGAAGTCGTTGGTGATGACGGAGTTGACCGCATAGCCACCAATGCCGGGCCAGTCGAAAACATATTCCACGATCACGCTGCCGCCGAGCATGTAGCCGTAAATCAGTCCGAACACGGTCAATAGAGGTACGAGCGCTGCGCGCAGGGCGTAGCGGTAGTGAACCTTCTCGGTGGGAAGGCCATAGGCAATGACGGTCTTGATGTGGTCCTGGCTCATCACCTCGATCATGTTGTTGCGCGTGACGCGCATGCCCGATGCGGTTGTGGCCGCAGCGAGGGTCAGAACGGGCAAGGCAAGATGCGCCAGCGCGCTGCCGAAGGCCGTGAGGTTGCCAGCCAGCAGGGTATCAATCAGGAAGAAACCGGTGACAGGGTCGAACGGTGTGTCGAGCATCACGTCGCCGTCGCTCCGGCCCTGCAGCGGCAGCCAGCCAAGCTGGCCATGAAAGACGAGCTGGAACAGGAGCCCCAAAAAGAACACAGGCAGAGCCAGGCCAATCACGGAGACACTGCGGGCAGCATGATCACTGATGGCATTTGGTTTCACGGCCGAGTGGATGCCCAGCGGAATGCCGATCGCAAGCGCCAGGGCGAAGCCGACGGTGACAAGTTCCGCAGTGGCGGCAAAGCGGGCCCCAATATCTGAGATAACCGACTGTCCTGTGCGCAGGCTGGTACCGAAGTCGCCGGACAGCACATCGCGTAGATAAGCGAAGAACTGAACCCATATGGGCTGGTCCAGACCCAACGCGATGCGCGCCGCTTCGATCTGTTCCGGTGTCGGGCGCGAGCCCAGCATCATTTCAACCGGTGACCCCGGCAGCACGCGGCTGATGATGAAGGTGATCACCAGCACGCCCAGAAGGGTGAGCAGCAACAGCAGAATGCGGTTGAGGGCATAGCGCAGCATCACGGTTGCCTCCGCCGCAGGCTGTAGAAGTCGACACCCACATAGGCCGGGTTTTTCTCCACGCCTTCAATGTCAGAGCGGTGGACATAACGTGCGGATACGTCTGCGAAGAAAATGGCGACTGCATCATCAACCAGTATCTGCTGCGCTCTGGCATAAAGGTCGATGGCGGCCTGGCGGTCGGTGGATTCAAGGGCGCGGGCCTGATCTACCAAAGCATCGAACTCTTCGTTTGAATAGTGCGCCAGGTTGAAAAGCGTCGGGTCTTCTGTGCGGTACATGCCCTGAAGCCAGTCCGCCGGTGTCGGATAGGTCGGCCACCACGACAGCACCTGCATGTTGGGCGCCGTCCGCAGGTTCTTGGCGTCGTCCCAAATCTTTCCCCAAGGGCCCGGCCGCAGCTGCAGCTCGACACCGATGGTGGCGAGGTAGGCCTGGAACACCAGCAGTGAGTTGGTCACCTCGGCGGCGGTACCCACATAGGCTGCGGAAATCTTTCTGTCTCGGGGCGGAATACCAGACGCCTCGACCAGACGCTTGGCCTCCTCAAGATCAAAGGCGGGGGCGGGCAGATCCGGGTTGTGGCCCCACATGGTGGCTGGCACCGGCCCGCGCGCCACATCTGCCGTACCCTGATAAATCTCCGTTGCAATGGAGGCGTAGTCCCACGCATGGGTCAGCGCGCGGCGGAAATTGATATCGTCGGTTGGATACTTCTTCGTGTTGATCAGCGCCTGGGTGTTTATCCAGGATGGCGCGAGGTCAACTGTGATATCCGCATCGTTCTTGAGGCGCTGGAGCAGGTCCACAGGCAGCAGGGTGACAAAATCAGCGCCGCCAGAGCGGATGAGCTGCGCCTGCGTTGCTGCCTCGGCGACCACTTTCATGATCACGCGCTTGAACTGACGCTCTTCCCATGTGCGCCAGTAGTCCGGGTTTTGTTCCAGAACGATTTGCTGGCCGCGGGTCCAGCCGGCCACCGTGTAGGGACCCGTCCCCGAGGCATTTCCCTGGTTGAACCAGTCCGTCCCATTCTCTGCAGCCGTCGGCGAGTAGATATAGGCGCCGTATTGCGCCGAAGCGATGAGGTCAATCGGAATGGGACGGCTGGCGCGGATGACGAGTGTCGTGTCGTCCGGCGCGGTGAGCTCTTCCACGCCATCCCAGATGAAGGCTGCGCCCTGACCCAATGCGATTGTGCGGTCCAGGGATGCTTTGGCCGCCGCCGCGTTCAGCGGCGTGCCGTCATGGAACGTGACGCCATCTCGCAGGGTGAAGGTCCAGGTCAGGGCGTCGTCGCTGACCTGCCAGTTCGTGGCCAGCACCCCTTCAATCGGTGGCGTGTCGCTGGGGTCGCCGGGCTCAAGCGCGGCATAGCGCACCAGCGGCTCATAGACATTGCGCAGCAGGATCGCTTCCAGCGAGAACGCGACTGCAGGGTCCCAGTCCTTGATGTCATCATACAGAGCGTAAACCAGCGTATCGGCCCGAACGCTGCTGACCGCCGCCGTCAGCGACAGGGCAATAACCAAGGCGCTGGCAAGCGCGCGGCTGATGAATCCCCGTGATGTCAACAGATCAACGCCTCCCCTGGGTGGTCTGCCATTTGTCTCTAGCCGGTTACTTCGCAAAGCCTGTGCCAAAAACCCGGTCCGCGCAAAGGGCAGTTTTCAGGGAAAAATTCCCAGTGATTGTCAAACCTGAATATTCATTTGTGAATTTTTGAAATCTAGGCTTCTATTCTGAATAGAACTCTCAGGAGAGCGTCGACCGCGATATGCCCGTAAGTCCCGCAGAAGACATCCTTCCCACGGAAGGCCTGATGGATATCCTCAATGCTCTGAGTGATGGGGTGTGGGTGTGCGATGCGACGCCGCGCCTGCTTTGGATCAACCGGGCATGTGAAGAACTGAATGACATCCAGGCTGAGGATGTGTGCGGCCGGCTCGTCCAGGACCTGCTCGATCAGGGAAACTTTGATGCTGACGTGACCCGGCAGGTGCTCAGCAGCGGCGCGCCCGTCACCATCAATCAACGGGTGAAGTCGAACCGGATGCTCCTGGTAAGCGGGTTGCCGGTGTTCGATGAATCCGGCGAGGTCGCCTACGTTGTCGGCAATGAGCGGGACGTAACCGAGCTTGATCTGTTGCGCAGCCAGCTCGACAGCGAACGGGCGCGGGCGGAGCGGGTCAACAAGGAACTTGCCGCCATGCGCCGCAGGATAAGCGATGTCTCCGACATCGTATGTGCCAGCGAGGAAATGGAGCTGGTTCTCGACACGGCGATTACGGCCGCCGGATTTGACACGACCGTCTTTGTGACCGGGCCGACCGGGTCAGGCAAATCCATGGTGGCACGGTTCATTCATGATGCGAGTAACCGCCAGCCAAAACCGTTCCTGACACTCAATGCAGCCGCCATTCCCGAAACGCTGCTTGAAGCGGAACTGTTCGGTTTTGCCGATGGCGCCTTTACCGGTGCACGGAAGGGCGGCAAGCCCGGTCTCATTGAGGCGGCAGATGGCGGCACCCTGTTCCTCGATGAAATCGATGCCCTGCCACCCTCTCTACAAGTGAAACTTTTGACGTTTCTGGATACCCAAAGATATTTCCGTGTCGGCGATACCAAGGAGCGACAGGCCGATGTCCGCATCATTGTGGCAAGCAATGCGGACATTCCCGCCCGCATTGGTGAAGGGGCATTCAGGGAAGATCTGTGGTTCCGCTTGAACGTGCTCACCATCGCCGTCCCCCCGCTTGATGAGCGGCCGGACGACATTGCACCGCTGATTGCCCGCACGCTGGAAGAACTTGAAAGCCGGTATGGCAGAGAACGGCGGATGTCTCCGGCAGCGCTGGACCTGCTGACCCGCTTTCGATATCCCGGCAATGTGCGGCAGCTTCAAAACATTGTGGAACGGGCCTACGTCCTGTGCCGGTCTGACGACATCGGACCCGACGATCTGCCTGCCGACGTTCGTGCTGCTGTCCCGCAACGCGTTCACGCGAGCGCAGGCGGCGGCTCAACACTGCGACTGGCAGACGCATTGAGGGTGGCCGAGCGCGGGGTCATTGAAGACGCCGCCGCGCGATGCGCAACCCAGACCGAGATTGCCAAGACGCTTGGTGTCTCCCAGCCAACAGTTGCACGACTTCTCAAAAAACATGGGCTGGGCCTCAGCCGATAGGTCGGGGCCTATTCATGCATGCATAGAAGACACTGCGTCAAAGCGCGCTGAAAGCCTTGTTTTGACTGGGCTTCAGGCTCGTCGGCGTACTGGCACACCCATTGCTAACCATACCTGAGCCGCCACTCATCTCGAGCTGGCAATGCTGCATGCGCAGCCTTCAAACCACATGTTCAGGTGCCGGATCATGCCAACCAATTCAGACCTTCTTGCCCGCCGAACCGCTGCTGTTGCGCGCGGTGTCGCCACCGCCGCGCCGGTCTACGCAGACCGCGCCGAAAACTCGGAGCTGTTTGACGTCGAAGGCAAACGCTACATCGACTTTGCCGGCGGCATCGCCGTATTGAACACCGGGCATCGCCACCCAAAAGTTGTTGCGGCGGTTGAAGCGCAACTTGCCCGGTTCACGCATACAGCGTTTCAGGTCTCAGCCTACGAGCCATATGTGGAACTAGCGGAGCGGTTGAACCACCTGGCACCGATCTCCGGCCCGACCAAGTCCATTCTGTTTACGACGGGGGCAGAGGCGACTGAGAACGCTGTAAAACTTGCCCGCGCCGCAACCGGGCGCAGCGCGGTCATTGCCTTCACCGGCGGCTTTCATGGCCGGACCATGCTGACCATGGGGCTGACGGGCAAGGTGCTGCCCTACAAGCACAAGTTCGGCCCGATGCCCGGCGGCATTTTTCATGTCCCATTCCCGGTTGAATCCCATGGCGTGAGTGTTGAAGACACATTGAAGGCGCTGGAGTTCACCTTCCGGGCTGACGTTGGGCCAAAGGATGTGGCGGCAATCATCATCGAACCGGTGCAGGGAGAAGGCGGGTTTCATCCAGCACCCGCAGACCTGATGAGCGCGCTGCGGCGTATCTGTGACGAGCACGGCATCATGCTCATCTCTGATGAGGTTCAGGCGGGGTTTGCCCGCACCGGCAAGATGTTCGGCGTCGAGCACTACGACCTGGAGCCCGATCTTATCGCCGTTGCAAAGTCGCTTGCGGGCGGCCTCCCTCTCTCCGGTGTGATTGGGAAGGCAGAGGTCATGGATGCTGCAGACCCTGGCGGACTTGGCGGGACATATGCAGGTAGCCCGCTTGCCTGCGCGGCGGCCCTGGCTGTGCTTGATGTGATTGAGGAAGAAAAGCTTCTTGATCGCGCCAATGTCATCGGGGACCGCATCAAGGCGCGGTTGCTGGAAACATCAAAGCGCAATGACACGGTGCCCCTCTCGGCCATTCGCGGCCCCGGCGCGATGGTCGGCTTCGACATTGTGACCTCCGCCGGCAGCGATGACCCGGATGCAGAGGCAACCAAGCGGGTGACGGCAGCGGCACTCGACAAGGGGCTGATCCTTCTCTCCTGCGGTGTGCACGGCAATACGGTTCGCGTCCTTGTGCCGCTCACCGTCTCCGACGATGTGCTTGAGGAAGGGCTGGACATCCTTGATGCGTCATTGATGGCGGCCCGCCAGTAACAACAGCACAGACCACTCCGGAAATCAGGACACGCCAGATGTTACGCGATCTCTCAGACAGCTCCTTGGTCAAGTGCAAAGGCTTTGTGGACGGCAAGTGGATCAACAGCGCCCGTCAGGAACGGTTCGCGGTCCGCAATCCAGCCACCAGCCAGCGGATTGCAGAGGTGGAGAGCCTGGATGCCCATGATACGCGGCAGGCCATAGCTGCCGCCGAACGCGCCATGCCTGCATGGCAGGCGCTGGCGGCAAAAGACCGGTCGATCATATTGAAGCGCTGGCATGATCTGATCATGGAGAACCAGGAAGATCTGGCGCGCATCATGACGGCGGAGCAGGGCAAGGTGCTGGCGGAGTCGCGCGGCGAAATTGCCTATGCAGCATCTTTCATCGAGTGGTTTGCCGAAGAAGGCCGACGCGTCTATGGCGACATCATCCCGGCGCCGCAGACGGATCGCCGGGCACTCGTGATCAAGCAGCCCGTCGGCGTTGTTGCGGCCATCACGCCGTGGAATTTTCCGACGGCGATGATCACCCGCAAGGCGGCCCCGGCGCTTGCTGTTGGCTGTGCCATCATTATCAAGCCGGCAGCCGAGACGCCCTTGTCGGCCCTGGCCATCGCCGAGTTGGCCCAGCGCGCGGAATTGCCGGCGGGTCTGTTGAACATCGTCCCCACAAGTCACGCCAAGGATGTGGGCGATGAGATGACTCAGAACCCTGTGGTGAAGAAAGTCTCCTTCACCGGCTCGACACCGGTTGGCAAAATGCTGATGAAGCAATGCGCCGATACGGTCAAACGCACATCGATGGAGCTTGGCGGCAACGCACCGGTCATCGTGTTTGACGACGCCAACCTGGAAAAAGCCGTTGCCGGGGCCGCGGCCTCAAAGTTCAGAAACTCCGGCCAGACATGTATCTGCGCCAACCGGATCTTTGTGCAGGCGGGCATCTATGATGCTTTTGTGGAGCGGCTGGTTGAAACGGTTGGCGACTACAGGCTCGGCAATGGGCGCGACACTGCAAGTACGCATGGTCCTTTGATCAATTCCAAGGCTGTTGCCGATGTCACAGAACTTGTCGAGGACGCGGTGAGCAAGGGCGCAACGGTGAAGACCGGCGGCAGCCACAGTACCCTCGGGGGATGTTTCTTCGAGCCGACGGTACTGACCGACGTGACGCAGACCATGCGGCTCGCGCGGGAGGAAATTTTTGGACCGGTTGCGCCAATCTTCAAGTTTGAGACGGAAGAAGAAGCCATCGCGCTCGCCAACGATACGGAATTCGGTCTGGCGTCCTATGTGTACACCCGCGACATCGGACGTGTATGGCGCGTTGCGGAAGGCATTGAGTACGGCATGGTTGGCGTCAACGAAACCGCGATCACCTCAGACGTCATTCCCTTCGGCGGTGTGAAGGAATCCGGTCAGGGCCGCGAAGGCTCCAAATACGGCCTCGATGACTATCTCGAGGTAAAGTACGTCTGCATGGGCGACCTGACCGCATAGCCGAAATCCCGCCAAGGCACACACCAAAGTCGTCCTGTTTTCGGGTGGCATTGCAACTTGCAATGGCGGTCCGCAAGTATGAGGATGCCCGGACAGATATCATGCGCATGATCGACTCAATCGGGATCTTCTCCATCAACGAATGACATAAAGACCCGAACAACACGCGGCGGAACGCGTTGCGGCCTCTGCTGCCTCTTTGACAGAGTGGGAGCGGCTATGACTTACAGCCACAGCTTGATAGGCACCTTTGGTGCCGCAGCCGTTCTGGTTTTGTCATTTCATGCTCTGGCTCAAGACCGTGAGGCAGCAAACTCCGAGCTGGAGACGTTTGAGCCTGAAGTTTTTGACTCGACCGTATTCGAAGTTCCCAGCCTGGAAATGCCGGTCTTCGACCCGCCGGACATCGCACTTCCTGAGATCAACGAACCAAACCTCCCTGACAATGCCGGGGTGGAGCCTCGGCCCCGGGACGCAGATCGAAGTGAAGCCAGCCAGCCGGAACCCGTTAGCATGGACTGGCTGAGGGAAGCATATGAGCGCACTCTTCCGAATGCAGAAGATTCCTGGGTTCTTACAATCCATAAGACGCGGACCGGTCACAGCATTAAGCGTTGGGAATATCCTTCAAGAGATCGCTGGAACAACACGCACAGTGAATGGCACTACGGGCCTGCATCAGTGTCCGTCCGGTTGGCCACGTATGACAGTTATGACGGTTTCGGTGATAACGGCATAAGTACAGATCTGGCGCTTTGGCAGCATTGGATTGCGCAATGGCTGCAGGACATCAAAACCAAAGAGTCCTACGCACCCATCGCCGAAGAGGCCCAAGTCGTCATCGATTACATCAAGTCTCGCTCGGAAGACGCGGAGTTGCTTATCCGGGTGATGCAGGGGATGCAGTTCTACACGGTGATTGAGGACCGTGACTACGACCCGGCAAGTACCAAGCCGGTGTCCTCCGACACACTGGTGCACCTTCAAGGCGGCACTTTCTCCTCAGATTTCACGAGCTCATGGGAAGATCCAAGCAGCACTACGACCGCGATGCCGCAAGTGAGCCGGCAAGAGCTGGATGCGCTCGACAATGGCCCTCAGCGAAACTATTCCGCCCTTGTATGGCGGTTCGTTCCTGAGGAAATGGCGCGGGTTGCAGCGCTTATCGAAGAGTACGACGAGATCAAGAACGGCATGACACTGGACCTTGCCGGCGTTGACTTCCCCGATCACCTGGAAAGCATGCGTGAATGGGTGCCCAAGGAATATCATGTCAAAGGCCGAGATCCCTTTCTCGCCGCGCTATATGAAATCGCTCGAGTGGCATGGTGGATTGGTCCGCATGAGGCCGATGCGTCTGTTTGGGCGACCTCTGAAGATCAGATCCCGGATGACCTGCGGTATCTGTTTGGATCAATGCGAGAGGAAGGTGGACGTCTCGTTGATGGGTCCGGCACACCCTACCTCAGTGCAACGGCACCACTTAAGCTACCGCCCCTGGAAACAGACACACTGGTCATGATTGATATGTCGGTGTTTGGCATTACCAATGAGCCCGGCAAAATTCCAGAAGACCCCGTATTTTTCGGCGATCTGGACGTCAATAACCACCGTGCGACGCACAGTTTCAACCCTGGTTCTCCAACCCGTGCCCGTATTTCATACAAGAGAGAGGACGATCTCTTCTGGCGCCGTACGATCGTTCATGCAGCGGGAACCGGGGAGGTCATTGACGGGCGCGTCAACGTCACCTCCGAGTTTTACAAGATCGATGTAGATCCAGACTCAAACACCCGTTTCATTCGCGATCAGCGCCAGACCCATAATATTGTCTGGTCGTTGAGCCACGACGGTGACATATGGGTGCCAAAACCACCTGAGATTGTTGCTCGTTTTGTTCAACAGGACGGGTCCGGTGGATATCAGCCTGTGAGCGAACCGTTGGACTACGGGACGCCCTTCGTGGTCGAGGGTCGGCTTGAGCTGCCTGCGGCGCGCCAGGTCTACAACTTGGAAATTGACTACGGCGGTGAGCGCCCGCACGACGTTCTGCTCTATCCGACGCCGGAAGACCGCACCCTGTTGCGGAGCGACATCCTTTATCTGATGTGGGACGTTGCGCACGCAGACCCATCTGTGGCGAGCGGGGAGGCATCACAATGACTCAGTTCGCCAAGTTCCGTTCCGGGTGGTCAATGTGGCTGGCGACACTTGCCACTTTCCTCTTGCTGACTATCCCCAGTGCGTCAGCTCAATGGTTTGATTTTGGGGAGGAGACCTCAACCCATCTGACCTGGGAGCTGCTCGAAGGCAGCTGGAAGATTTTCTATCTGGACGACGATCTGGGTGGTGTCACCGGTGAAGCCAAAGTCGACGGTCAGGCCGTCACCATTACTCTTGATGATCCAAAGGACGCACAACGCACACCCACCACTGCGGCTAGCGCCGCCATTGAGGGGGATGAGCTCGTCCTGACGTTCCTGGGTCCCAGCCCGCAGGACGGGCGCCGGACCGGCGAGGGTTTTCCAGATGACATGATCGCAGTCGGCGCGCCAGACATCACGAAAATCACCCTCAAAGGCGGTACGCAGGACGTTCAGGCGCAAGTCTCCCCTATACCCGAGACCGACCGCGACTTCGTAGAGGTCCGGCTAAAACCGGCAAGTGAAACGGCTCTTGTCGGGGAATGGCGGTACCGGGTGCATCCTTTCATTGGTCGCGCCAAAGACGGACACGGACGGTCTGGCGGATTGGAGCAGGATGACGATGGGGTCTGGTGGGCTACCGGGCGTGAATCCTGGCAGCGCCATGAGCCGAAAGTCTATGGGGTGGTTCCGATCCAGGACCAACTCGCCAAGGAGATGTTCTCTGACGGAACCAACCTGCCTTACTACAGCTACCCGTTCCATCCCGAAGGTGAAGACCTCGGCAAGATGCGCACCCTGTTTGTGTTTGGGAAGGATTTGCCACGCGACTGGAGCCGGTCTGTAGAAATCAAAGGCGGGTCTCCGGGCGTTACCTACAGCGAGATTGCCCGGCTTTCGGATTATGAATCGCGCGAGGCTGCTCGGGAGGGCTACAGCCGCCAGGTGGCACAAGACGACCACGACATGGACGATTTCGTTCGTGGCCGGCAGATCGTCAAGGACCGGTTGGATGAATCGAAAGCGCGCGAAGTGGATGAGCTGGACGCCGTCATTCTTCGCGCCACCCTAGACGAGAATGTCGTTCCCGGCTGGCAGACATTCAAATATGGCGGATCGGAAGCAGCCTGGCTTCTGCAGTTTGGTGACAATACGGGCACGATCCGCATCGTCCGCAAAGTAGAGCGGCTTTGGGACCGGCATGAGCCCACGAACATTCTCTATACCGGGGAGGTTTTCCGGATAGAGATCGAGACAAAATTCAAACTGCCGGTGGACCAGATACCTGTCGTCGTCGCGTCTGTCCCGCCAGGAGCGTCACTCGCCGCCAGCGCCAGGAAAGGCATGCTGATTGGCGATGGCGAGGGAATTCCCGCGATACGCAGCAGCGATAACCCGCGCATCTACAGAACGGAGTTCATACGCAACGACCCACGTGTTGCGGCGGACAACTCAGTTCAGGCTGGCGTGGGTGGCGCGAAAACCCACATCATCCATGGCGGTCAGGGTACACGCGTTTTCGCCATGATCTCGTCACCTGGGATCATATCGATCCCGCCGTCGATGACCCAAGCAACTATTTTCAACACGTCGGCGGACACAGCTGTCGGCGGAAGCTGGAACAAATGGCTGGCATCAGCGGCTGCGTGCGCCGGGGTGGAGAATGCGAACCGGGTTGTGACCGAACGCTCGGAAGCAGCAACGATTTCAGAGTGGCTTATCAATTCCGGTCGGTCGCGTTTCCCCATACCGGGGTCCTTCGACAGCAAAGTTACGGTCGCCCAGCATGCGGCGATGATGCTCATGCGAGATACCTTTGCGCGTCAGATGGACCGAAACAGAGCGGGCTTCTCGCGGATTGAGTCAGACGAGGAGATCCTGGCGTTCCGGCGCGCCATGGAGCCGATCATTCTGCAGGGGCAATCGCCTTTGACCCGCATCAAAGTTACCGGAATTGATGGCCAGCCCACGACGTTCGACTGGTCATTTCACAGTTCCATCATTGGCGACGTCCACGACAAGCGCCTCAGTGAGGTCGAGGCTTGGGCACTACGTGCCACGCGCGAGGCATTGCGGAAGTACATCGACCTGATGTTCCAGACCGCAAAGGACGCGCGCGAGATCGACGAGTGCGACGTCGAAGCGTTGCTCAAGCTGACGGGTCATGACTTTGACGCTGTTGCCGCGTTGGCAAAAACCAAACTCATGGTACCTGCCAACAAGCCGCTCTACTGGGCACCTGACTACCGAGCCCGCGGTCATGTGGACACAGTGAAATTTGCCGCTGATAGCGTTCGCATCGGTGAGCAGCTTAGTGACGCAGACCGCCGGGAAGCCGCATTGGCGGTCGCGATCGCCACTATTCCCGTCGCGATCGTAGGCGGCATGGCCGGGTCATCCGCAGCTATTGTTGCAACATTTGCCGTCGATGTGATCGATGTGGGCGCTTCTACCTACGCTGAGATCTCAGACAAAGTTGGGCGGGATGCAGAGTATGACTTTGCGTTCGCGGCTGCGGACGTTATCGGCATGCAAAGGCTGCAGACAGCCGAGTCGCGCCAGCGCAGTTGGGCCAGCGTTATGGGCAAGCTGCTGCCAACGGTGACCTTCGCATCGATTGGCATCATCGTTGATGTACCAGACCTCTACAAAGCCTTTGGGGAGGGATTGCGGATAACCCGTGTCGCCCGGGGCAGACGAGCACTGGCAGAGGGACTTGAAATCGAGCAAGCCACTGCTGCTGCTCCCTCACGCGCCGCGGCTATGGCCGAAGAGCTGGAAGAAACACTGGAACGGGCCCGTATTGCGCAGGCCGCCGGTGAGGCGCCGGCAGCACCACCCAGTCTAAGGGGTAGCGACCCTGAGATTGATGCAGGCCTTGCCCCTCCCACGCGCGGTGTCCGGTTCGATGAATTGCCAGACGCATTGTCGGACAGCGCGGATGACATCTTTGCCTATCTCGATGACCTGGCCAGCTCCGGGGTGCGCTCACGAGTTGATGACGCCGGGCTCGAAGGTGCAGAGGGCGCCGGCCGTCGTGGCGATGACGCGTTTGAGTGGGAGGCAGGCCTGTCCGCTGAAAGTCGCGCCCTGACGGATCGCCTGATCTCACGGGCCCGCACGGATGTTCTCGACCTCATGGAGGAAGCGGGCAGCCGAATTGCGCGGTTGCTCGACAATGCAGACCCCGACAAGGCCCGCTATGCGCGCGAAGTGCTTGAATCCGAGCCCGGCTTGTCACCCGATGCTTTTGAAAAGGCTGTTGAGACGCTCTACAAGCGCCGGCCACGTGAAATCGGGGAAGATTTTTTCAAACAGGCAGATCCGGCCAACCGTGAAATCGGCGAGGCACTTGAGAAGGCAGGTTGGCGATCAGAACTGGATATAGACGGAAAACATGGGGAGTACAAAATCTATGACCCTGACCGGCGAGCCGGCGAAATCGTTCGGTCGTTCGACCCGTCCGATGGAACATTCAAGATGTCATATGCCAAGGCGGAGATGTCCCCGCGACCGAAAGGTCCGGTCATTGATGGGCAGTTTGAGGTGGCACCAGGATTCGTCCGAGGCAAGATTGACGACATTCTTCCTGTACCCAATGCAGGGCGGGGCGTTCCGACCATTCAGTACTTCACGATGCGCCTCATGCATAAGCTTGGAGTACGGTATGGAACGGAAGGTGCGGGCGCGATCAAGAAGACGGTGATGTCCACGATTGCCAATGCGCGCACCATCACGACGCTGGAATATCTACGCAAACTGCATATGCCAAATACACCCATGGCAGACGTGCCGGCGGAAGAGCTGTCCCGCTGGATCATGATGACCCATTCCGCACGCTATGCTGAAGGCGTGCTGGCAGGCGCTGGGTATCGCGTGGAGAAAGCAACGGTCAAAATCGGAACCAGCGGCATGCATGCCCCACACCCGGTCAGCACATGGTCGGACTTCTTTGATGCACGGTCTGAGTCATTCGTCCAATTTCTGGCGCGCCATGGCTTTACAGAGGATACGCGGGTGGTCGGGCTGTTTAATATCGAGCTTCAAGTTGTCCCGTTTTAGGAGCTCCAACGCGTTCATTGTTGCCGGTAGCTCAGCGGCCCGGTCTCTGTCCTACGGCCAACTCGCGGACGCCTTGGGGGACCTGGGTGTTGGTGCCGAGCTTGTTTCGAGCGAGCCCGACGCCATGGACGCCGTTCTTCTTGTCCATAGTCTGACAGGAGATGCCGACAAAGCACGCCAGCTGGCAAAGCGGGCCGACAGCGCGCGGATCATTCCCATGCAGTGTATGCTGGACGGGGCTGAAATAGCGGTGAGCCTCGGGATGCCTGCCGCCATCGTCCGAGACGGATACGCCAGATGGGTCGATGGCAGAGATAACAGGCCCGAGATGCCCAGTGGTCTTGTCGTCGCCCCGTCGACCGCCAAATCACTTGGACTGGAAGCCGCCATTGAAACTGACGCTGCAACAGCAACCAATTCATCGGTCGCATTGCCTGAACAGCTCGCACGTGTCCTTGCAATGATTGCGGCCACCCGACAGTCGTAACGATGCTGCGAGTTCACTACCAAACAACCTGATCCGGCTGATATTGGAGGCCTTGGGTCTGTCCAGAATGCCGGGCAACCCCAGCATCTTCTACGTGGACCACACATATGTCCCACAGGAGATTTCTAAATCACAGATTTCTTTGAAGGTTCACCTATCCCGGTAGGTCGGCCGGAGGTTCGTGGAGCCAGGCAGAGGCGAGCCTGACCCGCAGAAGTCAATTGGCGCGACCTGGTTCACCGCCCGAGTAGTGCGCAGGTCATCGGGGCACGGGCTGCATCGAAGGCGGGGAGCGTCTCACACCAGCAGATCATCCGGATCGAGCAGATGTGCCAGATAATGCAGGCTGCTTTCCAACTGGTCCCGATTTGTTGAACCGCCCAGGCAAACGCGGACATATTCGTCAGGTTCCGTATCAACCACGAAAGCGTCGGATGGCGTAATGCCCACATGTCGTCCCGCCATGCTGGCGATGATATTCGCTCGGCTTGCTCCATCCGGCAGGCGTAACCATACATTGAAGGCGTTCTCTGCCGCCGTGTACTCAAGACCCTCAAATGCCCCTGCTGCCATTTTCTGCCTCAAGCTTGTTTCAGTGCGGATGAAGCGACGGATATGGTCTGCGGTGCCATCGTTGATCCAGCGCGTGGCCAGCGCCATTGAAAGGGGTGAAGGCATAACCGTCAGGGTGCGAAGTGCATTGGCGAGGGCGAGCGTATGCTTTGGCGATGGGGTCACTGTGTATGCGAGCCGCAACCCAGCCCCGATGCACTTGGCCAAACCGCCAATATGCCAGGTCAGATCAGGGGCGGAGACCGCCAATGGCGCAGGCGCCTTGGCCGGAATGAACCCGTAGGCATCATCTTCTATCAGCGGCAGCTCATGATCATTGATGATCTGGGTCACTTCCAGCCGCCGCGGTGTGGGCATGGTCAATGTGATCGGGTTATGCAGCGTGGGGTTAAGGTAAAGTGCGCGCGGCTTGTGCTCTTTGACGGCGGCAAGAAGGGCATCTGGAAGAATGCCGTCACCATCCATCTCAACGCCCACCAACTTCATGCCCATGAGTTTGGCGATGTTCTTGATGCCGGGATAGGTGACAGTCTCGCACAAGATGCTGTCGCCCTTGTCTGCGATCATGGAGAGGATGGCGGTTATGGTTGGGTGCGCACCGGGTGTGACTGCAATGCGATCAAGCTTCGGAACCATGCCGCGCAGCGAGAGCCATGTGGAGGCGGCATGTTTGTCAATATCACCGCCCAGCGTGTCCTGGTAACGCAGGAGAGAGACCAGGTTTGCTGACACATAGTTCAAGCCATTCTGCATTTCCGCCAGCAAGGCTGGGTCGCTCGGTTCCGGCGGCATGTTCATGGCCAAATCTTCGGCTGTGTTGCGCGCTTCATCTTTCATGATGCTTGAACTGGCACCTTCGGCGACGAAGGTGCCCCGCCCGACCTGGCTTGCAAGAAGGCCACGCGCCTTTGCTTCAGAATAGGCGCGCGTCACAGTGGTGAAATCGATGCCAAGCTTTGCCGCCAGTTGACGTTGCGGCGGCAATCGCGTCCCCGCCTTTAGTGTGCCGCTTCTGACGTCGTCGGCGATCGCATCCGCTATTTCCAGATAACGGGGTCGACCGTCATTTTGAAGTGTTGGATTCCATGTCAGCATCCTAAATCATTTATCCCTACAATATTGCATATTGTATGTATCACATTTTCTGTGAATGGCTGCGCTGTTTGTCAAATAGATATGCACCGTTCGGAGGCAATACGTGTCCAATTTCTGTGTTTCGCGCCCATTTTATACGCAGATACGGCCATTTTGAAAGTTTTATTGTATGCATATTAAACTGCCGATTGACGCATACAATTTCGTACGCCTAGCCTTCCATCAGTTTCACCATGGAGGGCAATATGCCAGCAGTAGAAAAAGTAATGCACAAAGACGGAGACTTTTTTGTCGATTACGAGGCAAAAGTCTTTGAGGACGTCAAAGCAAAGGAAGGTGAGAAAGCGCTCGTCACTTTCCACACAGTTGCCTTTGAAGGGTCCATCGGTCTCGTCAATATCCTCAATGCGATCCGGCTGAATCGAAAGGGCTATGAAACGTCCATTCTGCTCTACGGTCCTGGCGTCACGCTCGGTCTTCAGCGCGGATTTCCGACATTGGGCGACGAGGCGTTTCCCGGTCACCTGAACTTCGCAGCCAACCTCAATAAGTTCATGGACGAAGGCGGCAAGGTTTATGCCTGCCGTTTTGCACTCCAAGCACTTTACGGTCATGGCGAGCCATCCCTGCTGCCCGGCATTACGCCAATAGCGCCCCAGGATGTGCTGGATTGCATCCTGCTGCACAAGAACGACAACGCGGGCATCTTGGATACGTGGACAGTCTAGAAAGCCAAGCCAGGCCGCGATTGCGCGGTCGGGCTTTTCTTTCCTCCCAAGGTGCCAAAGAAAGTGGATGTAGCCGCGATGCAAACAGATTCCATAAGAGCTGCCGCAGTTCAGATTGCACCGGATTTGTCCGGATGTGCGGGTACCCTGCAGCGCGCCCTCAATGCCATTGATGAAGCTGCGGGCAAGGGAGCAGACTTCATCGTCTTTCCGGAAACATTCCTCCCATACTATCCGTACTTCTCATACGTGCTGCCACCGGTTCAGCAAGGCAAACCGCATTTGGAGCTCTACGCTGAGGCGGTGGTGGTTCCCTCGCCCACAACAGCAGCGCTTGCGGACGCAGCCCGTAAACATGATGCCGTTGTTGTTATGGGTGTCACCGAGCGCGATCACGGCTCGCTCTACAACACGCAGCTGATTTTTGACGCAACGGGAGACTTGGTACTGAAGCGTCGCAAAATCACACCCACCTACCATGAGCGCATGGTTTGGGGGCAGGGCGACGGTGCGGGCCTTAGCGTTGTCGATACAAAGGTAGGCCGCGTCGGCGCGCTGGCTTGCTGGGAACACTATAACCCGCTTGCGCGCTATGCGCTGATGACGCAACACGAAGAAATCCACGCCGCGCATTTTCCCGGCAGTCTCGTCGGCCCAATCTTCGGCGAGCAGATCGAAGTGACCATGCGCCACCATGCACTGGAAGCCGGGTGCTTTGTCGTCAACGCGACGGGTTGGCTGAGCGAAGAACAGATCAACTCAATTCACCCAGACCCCGCATTGCAGAAGGGCCTGCGTGACGGTTGCATGACCTGCATCATCTCACCGGAAGGCCGCCATCTTGCCGACCCCCTCACCGAGGGCGAAGGCATTTTGATGGCCGATCTCGACATGAAGCTGATCACCAAACGAAAGCGGATGATGGACAGTGTTGGGCACTATGCGCGCCCGGAATTGCTGCATCTCGTGCATGACACGAGCCCGCTCAAAACCCGGATTGCGGAAGAACCCCAAGCAAGCCAGGTGGCTGCCTTCCACGCCGATGAAAACAACTCCCCACTGTCTGAAAGCGCATTGAATGAAAAGGAACTGAGAATTGTCGGATTCCAACCTGATCAATGATCTTCAAACCCGCGGCGTTCGTTTGATCGATACCAGCGCGGGCCACGAGAGCAGACGCGGCGGCGCCGGTCCGTCTGACCACAAGGCGATCACCATCGACGGAACAACGGTGATGGTGCCGGTGCACACAGCGCCCGCGTTTGAAAGCCCTTACGTCATCACCGGTCAGGATGAGCAGGGACGTGCGCAGGTAATGCGCGATGGTCAGGCATTGGCCAGCGTCAGCTTTCCGAACCGACCAAAATTCTACGATCTCCAGACCGAAGACGGCACTCCATACAGCCACATCGCAACGCTGCATTCGCGCAAAGTGCTGGCAACGACTGTCCTACAAACCTGCATTCGCTATGAGAGTCGAAAGAAGACCTGCAAGTTCTGTTCTATTGGGCAGAGCCTGGCCGCCGGACGCACCATTGCCCACAAAACGCCGGCACAATTGGCCGAAGTTGCCAAGGCGGCAGTCGAGCTGGACGGCATTGAACATATGGTCATGACCACCGGCACCCCTGCCACACCGGACCGGGGAGCGGCTGTCATGGCGGAAAGTGCCGCAGCTATCAAAGCAGCGGTTGACCTTCCCATTCAGGGCCAATGCGAGCCGCCAGATGACGATGTCTGGCATCAACGCATGTTCGATGCGGGCGTCGACAGCCTCGGCATGCATCTCGAAGCCATAACGCCGGAGGTTCGCGCCGAGGTCATGCCCGGCAAGGCAACCGTGCCGTTGGAAAAGTACTATTCGTCTTTCGAGGCAGCGGTGATGGTTATCGGTCCCGGTCAGGTTTCCACCTATATCATTGCAGGTTTAGGCGATACGGCGGAAGCGATCCTGGATGTGTCAGACAAACTCTGCGCCATGGGCGTCTACCCGTTTGTCGTGCCGTTCGTGCCCATTTCGGGGACGCCGATGGAAAGCCATCCTGCGCCCTCGTCTGAGTTCATGGTGTCGGTTCTCAAGCCACTCGGTCAGATGATCGTAGAAGCGGGCATGAGGTCTGAAGACGTAAAGGCGGGCTGTGCCAAGTGTGGCGCATGTTCCGCGCTCGCAACTTACGAGAAACTCAACAATCTGAAGGTGGCGTGATGTTTGACAACGTGGCGCCGTTTCGGTCACCAGGATACTACATCCGAGAAGCCTCGCAGGACTGGGAATTGCAGGGCGCCGCCGATCTTCGCAAACAAGTTTTCGTGCGTGAGCAATGCGTCTTCCCGCACCATGATCGCGATCCGATTGATGACCAGGCAGCACATCTGGTGGTCCTCTCAACTTGTGCCCATGAACTGGATGCAGTTGTGGGCACCGTCCGCATTCATCAGCCTCAATTGCGCATCTGGTGGGGCTCCAGACTTGCCGTCAGTGCTGACTATCGCAAGGTCGGACAACTTGGTGCGGAGTTGATCCGGCTGGCTGTCAGCAGTGCGAATGCGCAAGGGTGTGACAAGTTCTTCGCGCACGTGCAGGTGCAGAACGTGGATCTGTTTCGCCGGATGCGATGGCACCCATTGGAAGAAGTGCCCCTGCATGGCGTGCCGCATATGCGCATGATGGCTGATCTGGACTATTACCCGCCGATGGCTGACGCAAAGCTTGGCTGGTATCACAACCCGCAAAAGATTGCCGCTTAGGGTCATGGACGTGACACAGATCGCCTCGTCTCTTAGCGCGCCTCACTCGAACGTCTCCAAGCTTTCCATTGCAAAGGCTTCGGGCCTGCTCGGCCTGTCCAGCGATCGGGTGGGCCGTCCTGGGGATGATGCAGCTGTCCTGACACGTGATGATGGCGGCTTTGACCTGTTGGCGGGTGAGGGGTTCATTCCCGCTTTCGTTCAGGATGATCCGTGGTTTGCGGGGTGGTGTGGCGTGATGGTGAATCTGTCCGACATTGCGGCGATGGGCGGGCGGGCAACTGCCTTGGTGGACCAGATCTGGGCACCAGACCTCGCGGATGCTCAGCCGGTTCTGGAGGGCATGAAAAGTGCCGCAGCGGCCTACGGCGTGCCGGTTGTGGGTGGCCATTCAAACCTTTCTGCTGGTGAGTTGAACCTTGCTGTTTCGGTCTTCGGGCGGGCGAAGGCGCTCATCACCAGCTTTGATGCGCAGCCGGGCGATGTGCTGATTGCCGCTGTAGACAAACGCGGGGCGTATCGCAATTTCGACAATTACTTTGCCGCCGGCAGCGCTCCCGCCGGACGTTTGAGGACAGACCTCGAGCTTCTGCCGCAGTTGGCTGAAGCGGGCCTTGTCACATCCGGCAAGGACATCAGTCAGGGTGGCATTGTCGGCACGGCGCTGATGCTGGCGGAGTGTTCTGGCGTTGCCATCGACATTGATTTGGAGAAAGTCGACCCACCGCAGAACACGAGCTTGGAGCGGTGGCTTCGCAGCTTCCCGAGTTTCGGTTTCCTGCTGGCCGTCAAACCGGACGATGTCGAGACGGTCTGCGCCCTCTTCGAGGCCCGCGCCCTTGAAGCCCAGCCGATCGGTCAAGTGAAAGAGGGGTCGTGCGTGCGCCTGATGGCAGACGGCGAGAGCAGCAACTTTTGGGATCATCAGTCCACCCCCTATCTCGGTTTTGGCAAAGGAGCCGCGCGATATGCCTGAGGTCTTGTTCACTCTGCGCTGGCCCGACGAAACCGAGGAGACTTGCTATTCGCCCTCCAGCGTCATCCACGATTATCTGACGGCCAACACCACCTATCCGCTGGCCGACTTCAACGCGCTGGCCCGTGATGCACTTCAGGCAGCGTCACGTCGCGTCGAGCAGGTCTATGGCTCGCCGTGCAGCCGCGCCATGGCGCAGCTTCGCCACATTGAAAACCGGGTTGAGCAGTTCAGCGGGCGAGAAGATGCGTCCGTGACCTGTTTGCGTTTCCGTAAGTAGAGGACAACGGCCATGACTCAGGAACACTCTTACATCCCCATTGTCATTGTTGGCGGTGGACAGGCGGGCCTTTCTGTCAGCTGGCATCTCACCCAGAAGGGGCTGGACCACGTCGTTCTGGAACAGAACGAGAAGTTCCACTCCTGGCGCAACAATCGCTGGGACACGTTTTGCCTGGTGACGCCTAACTGGCAATGCCGCCTGCCGAACTACCCATATAAGGGCGATGACCCGCACGGCTTCATGCTGAAGGACGAGATCACCGACTATCTCGATGGTTTTGCGGCAAGCTTTGACGCTCCAATACTCGAAAGTGTCACGGCCCAACGCATTACCACTACTTCTGATGGCGGATATAGAGTCGAGACATCACAGGGTGTCTGGCTTTGCAATGAAGTAGTTATTGCTACCGGCGGCTATGACGAACCGATCATCCCTGCCTACGCTGACAAGCTGTCGCCTGATATCCAGCAAATGCATTCGAAGGACTATCGCCGTCCGTCTGAGATTCCAGACGGTGCAACCCTGGTGGTTGGAACGGGGCAGTCCGGCGTGCAGATCATGGAAGATCTGGTGCGCGAGGGTCGAGATGTGCATCTGGCGGTCGGTCCCGCGCCGCGCAGCCCGCGCAAGTACCGGGGCCGCGACGCTACAGACTGGCTCCACGAAATGGGCCACTACGCCGTCACCATCGACACCCATCCCGACCCGGCGAAGGCGCTCAGCCAGACCAACCACTACATGTCCGGCCGCGACGGTGGGAAAGAAATCGACCTGCGCCAGTTCGTGCTTGATTATGACGTGAAGCTGTATGGCTCACTGGCCGACATGGACGGTGAAGCTCTGTCCTTCCTGCCGGACTTGCGGAAGAATTTGGACGATGCCGACACCAGCTATGTCGGTATTTGCGATCAGATTGATGCCTATATCGAGCGCGACGGCATCAGTGCACCCGAAGCTCCAGTCTTCAGCAAAGTGTGGGAGCCAGAGCAGGAAACCACTCACCTGGATACGACGGACGCACACATCACATCGGTCATCTGGGCGATCGGGTTTCGTCCCAACTATCATTGGATTGAGGTCGATGTGTTTGATGAGAGGGGCAGACCTGTCTATCGCCGCGGTGTGTGCGACACGTCAGGCTTCTATTTCATCGGCCTTGGCTGGCTGAACACCTGGGGGTCTGGCCGCTTCCTCTCCATCGACGAAGACAGCCGGTATATCGCCGACAAGATCGAGGTCAATCTGCGCGATGAGAAGACCATGGCGGCGGAATGAACGCGATTGCTTTTGTCGATGACCCGGCAGCGCCGGTCTGAATGCGCCGGATTAAAAATGGTGGAGCCTGGCGGAGGCGAGCCACACCATCATAAATTTATAAATCAATCACTAAGAGATCGCGTGG
>JBHJJF010000070.1:0-13563 GCA_050042885.1 Candidatus Phaeomarinibacter sp. | reverse complement strand
CAGCATCCGAGATGGATGAATTGTCGAGCGTATCAATCTTGAGAAGTCGATAGTTGCCCACCACCACCGCATTCTTGTTCGTGGTAGGACGCGTCTTGTCGATTACTGCTTTTGATTCAACGCCATGTGCAATGCGCTCGTCAAGGACGAAGTCTTTGTGAGCATCATCACCCAGCACTGTGGAAAAAACGACTTCAGCCCCTGCGGCGCGCACATGCTCAGCGACGATGCCCGCGCCGCCGACATAATCCTTCTTGTTTTGATAAAGAACGCTCATTGTCGGGGTCTTGGTTTGACCACCAATCATCGCGCATTCAGTATAGCTGTCGACGATAGTGTCGCCAAGAATATGCACACGTTTACCCCGCATCTGGAGCAGTGTTTCGCGCAGGGTATCAAAGGTGATGCTCTCCGCTTCCATCAGCATAAGGAGCTTTTCGTTGCTGATGCTCGGCGGGAATGTGTTGATCAATTCAGAAGAGGAATAGACAATGTCGCCAGGCGTGAAGACTATTTCGCCGCCGTGCTGCGCGAGCACTTCAGCCTCTTCCGCTGTCTTTACCGGCATGCCTTCGGCGACGTACTCGTAGCCCTTGGCGAAAAAGTCCGGTTGGATGATGCCAAGGTTTTCAATGGGTTTGGCGTTCTTGTCGATCACCACGTAGTCAACAAAATCAAACGCAGCGAGATTTACCGCCCGCAAGTTCTGCGGTACGTGCGGCCGGAACTTGCCCTTTTCTATGTGAATGTCTGCAGTAAGGCTTGCAACAAGCATGTCTGCCTTGCTGCGCGCATAGAGCAAGTGACGGACGTGACCAGGATGCACGACGTCGAAGACGCCGTGACACATGATGACTTTTTGGTCGCGCGGCGGGGCTCCGATAATGTCGCGCAGCTCTTCCGGCGTCTTAATCTTATGCCGGTAGCGGTCGTACATCTTCGGGTCCATCTTCGGCTCTCGCATATTGTCGGTCATTGGGCGGTCGGGCTTCTTAATTTCTTGCTGATCAAAAGGGGTAGGATGGGCTAGTTGCCTTTGCCATCCATATATTTGAACCAGGTTTTTGTTGCATCTGCGATCGAGTCAGGCTCCCACAGCGGTGCGTCGCGCCAGTTCTCGATTTCTTTCACCATACGCGCCACGCCTTCTTCAAAGGGGACCGTAGGTTCCCATCCAAGGTCAGACCGAATTTTGCTGATATCCGCATGGGTACAGTCCGGTTCGCCGGGGCGTTTTGGCAAATGCACTTTCTCGCCGCCAAGAATATCGATCAGCTTGTTGATTGGCTGAGGATTATCTGCGCCGACATTCCACACCTCGCCGCTCTTATCCGTCTGAGCCGCCGCCAGAAAGGCGCGTGCAACATCGCTGGCGTAGATGAAGTCTCGTGACTGCGTACCGTCGCCTACGACGGTAAAGGGCTTCCCGGCCAGTTTCTGTTTGAAGAACACGCCAAAGACGGCGCCGTAAACGCCTGTTGTCCTCACGCGCGTGCCGTAAGCATTGAAAATCCTTATAGCGTTCACGGGCAGGCCATAAACATGGTGCCAATGAAAAGCTGCCTGTTCGCCCTGAAACTTGGAGAGGGCGTAAGGATAGTGTGGCTCGATCCGGTGATCTTCCCGGGTGGGCGTGTCTGCCAGGCCATAGCAGGACGAAGATGCGGCATAAACAAACTTTGAAACACCAGCATCCCGCGAGGCTTCAAGAACACGTACGGTGCCCTGCACGTTGGTGTTCATGTATTCTATCGGCTGCTCAATCGACGGTACGATGTCGCCAATGCCAGCAAAGTGAAATACATATTTTGCGTTCTTGAACACCGCTGAATCTGGTTCGGTTTCGCGAATGTCCTCCCAGGCCGTTTCGAGGTCCGGGTTGTCTTTGTGGTGATTGAGGTTGCGTTCATGGCCACCGGTCAGATTGTCGAGGACGCGCACTTTCATGCCAGCGTCAAGCAACACGTCTACCATGTGACTGCCGATAAAGCCGGCGCCACCAGTTACGACTGCAATGTCCTTACTCATGCGGCGTTCTTCGCCTTCAGTGTACGGACGTTGTAGTACCAATCATTAGTCATGGAGTCCGGCAGTTTGCCGGCGGCGAAGGCATCACAGATGTCAGTGATAGCCTCTTCTATTGAGTGCGATGGTTCAAAGTCCAGCACGCGCTTAATCTTGTCTGAGTTGATGTGATAGGAGCGATTGTCGTCTGACGGCGTGGTTACGATGTCAATCGGTGCCTTGTCAGGGAATTTCGTTTCAACGACTTTCTTTACCAGATCTGCTAGGTCACGGATGGACATGTTCTGGTAGCCGCAGTTGAAGATCTCATAGGCGACTTTTTGGTCTTCGGCGCCGAGTAGCGTGAAAACAAGATCACAGTAGTCCTGGACGTGCAGATTGGGGCGAAGCTGATCCCCCCCAAAAACGGTGATTTTCCCGTTCGTGATCGCGTGGTTGGTCAGGATGTTTACGGACAGGTCAAGACGCGTGCGAGGTGCATAGCCGCACACCGTGGCCGGTCGAAAGATCACGCCGACGAAATTGTCATCGGTGTGGTCAAAAAGCCGTGGCTCGCACATTCCCTTGTACTTGTTGTAGAGTGTAAGCGGGACCTATGGGTGATCCTCTGTCACGTCCGGGCTGTCGGATACGCCATAGACTGAACTTGAAGATGCGTAGATAAAGCGCTTTACACCTGCGGCCTTCGCTGCCTTCACCATCGGCTCAAAGGCGTCCAGGTTGATGCTCGTGGAGAGATTTTCGTCCAGTTCAAAACTTGCATCGTTCGAGATGCAGGCCATGTTGACGACGGCATCAATACCTTTGAGCTCTTCGCTCAATTTGGCAGTGTCTCGGATATCACCTTCGACGATCTTCAATGCGGGATTGTCTACCGGCAGGAAGTCATGACCAAAATACATGATGTCGTAGACGGTTACGTTATGTCCACGCTCAAGGAGCTGTGGAACAAGCCGACTGCCGACGTAACCGGCTCCACCGGTTACCAATAGGTTCTTGAACTTCATAGCCTCGTCAATCCTCAGAGTTTTTCCGGCCCGAGCGCAGGTAGAATGTGAACTCACATCCACTGCATTTGCCGGTCCGGTGTTTTACGTCCTACTCGGCGGCTTTGGTGCCAGCCGATATGTCGATCGTGTATCCCGCTGCTGTCGCGTCCTGGTAGAACATTTTGACGGTCTCAAGCGAGTACTCGGTATTGTCCTTGCCGATAAGATTGAGCTTTGCCAAGACATCATGACTCACGGTGATGATGTGGCTGCCGGATTCTTCGGCGTGGTAGATGTTTAGAAGCTCACGAGGGCTTGCCCAAAGGAGCTCGGCCATGGGGCGCGATTTAAGGATTTCCGCGGCTTCTGTCATGAGGGGAACCGGATCGATACCGGTGTCTGCAATGCGTCCAGCGAAGACGGACACAATTGCGGGTGTCTGGGGGTCCAGTGCCTCAGCCACAGCCCGGACCTGATCGAGAGTGAAAATGGCGGTCACGTTGACGATGACGCCTTGCTTAGACAGCCGTTCGATGCTCGGGACAGCGCTTTCGCCTTTTGTGTTCGTGATGGGCAGTTTTACATTCACATTGTCAGCCCAAGACGCGATTTCTAACGCCTGAGCTTCCATGCTTGGGAAGTCGTCTGCAAAAACCTCGAATGACACGGGACGGTCTTTGATTTTGCCAAGCACCGTCTTGGCAAAGCCCGCATAATCCTCGATGCCGGCTTTTTTCATCAGTGTCGGGTTGGTTGTGAAACCTTTGATTAGTGGATTGCCTGCCAGCGCCATCATGCTGTCCAGGTCAGCACCGTCCGCGAAGACTTTGACTTTGATGTTTTCAATCATGATGTTGCTTCCTGTTGGTATGTCTTAACAACGTGCACAACGGCAAAATCCGTCGTGTGATGTCATAAACTATTGGCCTGGGCGGTTTGTTTATTAACCGATCCACAAGCTGGCATCTGGTCGATTATCCATTCAGCTGCCTGACCAATGTCAGAGCAGGTTTGGTCCATATTTATCGGCTTTTCTTCAGCGGTGTATCCAAGGTCAAGAAACACGGTTCTGCAACCTGCTTCAATCCCTGCGTCTACATCGCTTTTTCGATCCCCCACCATGAAACTGGCCGTGAGATCAATATCATAGGTGGCCGCGGCGTCGAGCAGCATGCCGGCCTTTGGTTTGCGGCAGGCGCAGCCATCAGTTTTCGTATGAGTGCACGCCATAATGACGTCGACATCGGTTCTGGATGCTAACTCGGCGTGCATGGCCTCCAGAGTTTCCATCGCAATGATTCCTGCCCCGACGGCCGGCTGGTTGGTGACGACAACCGTCAAAAAACCTGCCCTTTTTAGTGCGGCTACCGCGGGAGCTGCGGCGTCATACAGGGCGTATTCCTCCATTGTCTGGGAGGCATAGGACCGCCCATCGCGAAAGATTGGGACCGTTAAAACCCCATCGCGATCAAGGAAAACAGCACTGTTGCCGTTAGCCAAAATTCTCTTATCCCCCAGGAGCCGACTTGCGCTTTTGCGTCAATTCAGGCCGGCCGCTTTAAGCTACCACGTTGTGTCACAGGTCTGCAGATCGGGATGCGACACCAAGCAGTGCCAGACAACCGCTTGAAATGCTTCGGAAATCGGCGTTACGAGCCCATCGTCCGTCCCAGGAATGACCACCACGCAATCGCCTGTCTGCGCAGTATAGCCTGTTGGCTTGCCAACAATGCCGAACACTTTGGCTCCGCGTTCCTTTGCAAGGTCAATGGCGCTGATGAGGTTGACGCTGAGGTTCCGGCCTTTATCGCCGCCACCCACGGAATAGATAAGCAATGCGTCTTTTTCGTTGAGTTTGCTGACCTTCAGCCACTCCGAAAAGACGTGCTCCCAGCCTTCGTCGTTGGTGCGGGCGGTGAGTTCAGAAACATTGTCTGTAGGCGCATAGGCCTCGACGTTACAGAGTTTGCGAAAGTCGTTCACCGCGTGGCCAGCGTTGCCTGCGCTCCCGCCGACTCCCAAAATAAAGAGACGACCGCCTGCGTCGCGCGCGTCGCGAATGCCCTTTGCAAGGGTAGCAACCTTGGTCGCATCAATTGCCCGCGCGGTCTCACCTACATGTCCGAAAAACGTTTCAACAAACTCAGTCATACCAGTCCTGCAATGCCCAAAACCGCAAAAAGCCGCTACAGCTCAAGCTTTTAGCTGTCTGTCGGCGTAAAGTTGGGGACTTATACCCCCGCCTCTGCCGTACCTCAATCACCAATAAGGACCGCCGGTAGTTGTGCAAGAAGATGAGTTGCCTTAAAGTCACCGGGAGGGTTGTGATGCGCTGGTGTGTATCGCAGAATTTTCTCTAGTGCTTTGTTTTATCTGCCTTTTTCTGTTATCCGACCGCGTTTTGAGTGTGGTGAGCCTGATTGCGTCTTCTTCATGTTACTACATCGCTCGTGCAGGGTGGGTCTGAGGGCTATCTGCGCCGTATTGTCCCTGAAATCGCAAAACGCGGAATCAGTCAGCATGTGGTCTCGCTGGTTGCGGGCGGGTATCACGCTGAAGGGCTGAAAGCTGAAGGAATTCCAGTCACAGAGCTTGGCCTGCGCCGGGGCGTACCGGACCCGCGCGGCATACTGCGTTTGCGGCAGCTCATCGCTGAATTTCAGCCAGCTGTTGTTCAGGGCTGGCTCTACCACGCGAACCTGCTGGCGCTGGTTGCCAATTCCGTTGTTTCCAAAGCCATTCGTCCGAAGCTGATCTGGGGCATTCGTTCTGCGGAGATGGACCAGACGCGCTATGGCTTGAGCCTTCGAGTGGCGGTAAATGGCAGCGCCATGCTCTCAAGAATCCCGGACTGCATAGTCGCAAATAGTGAAGTGGGAAAAGCGGATCACATCCGGCTTGGATTTTGCGATGAGCGATTTCATGTCATTGCAAACGGCGTGGATGTGGAGCGTTTTCATCCCGATGCGGCCGCAAGACAAGAGGTGCGCCGCGAGCTGGGAATTGAGTCTGATGCAGTCATTGCCGGCGTGTTTGCGCGCAATGACCCGATGAAAAATCTCGACGACATTCTCCGTGTCGTCGGCCAGGCTGACGGATTTCATACGCTGTTTGCGGGACAGGGTACCGATCAGCTTCCTGCTTCTGCACGATGTCACTTTATGGGCGCCAGATCCGATGTGTCCCGGCTTATGGCGGCGTGTGACTTTACCGTGCTCGCGTCGAAGAGTGAGGGCTTTCCCAATGTGGTTGCGGAATCTTTGTCTTGCGGGGTGCCGGTTGTAACTGCCGATGTTGGCGATGCGGCCCGTATTGTGGGAGACGCAGGACAGGTGTTCGGAGCTGAAGATTGGAATGGCCTGCTCGCCGCATTGAGGACCTACGCGGTGATGGAACCCTCCGAGCGGGCACGGCTTGGGAAAATGGGCCGACAGCGAGTCGTCGAAGATTTTTCTCTGGAAAGATCTGTCGCGAACTTCGTTCAGCTGTATGAGTCGCTGAATGCCTGACTGAGACCACATGAGCTTCGTCGATCAGCAATCTGAGGCGAAGGTTAGTTGTAGAACGTCCGATACCATTGGATGAAATTTCCAATGCCTTCTTCGATGGATGTGCGTGGCTCAAAGCCTGTGTCACGGCGCAACGGTTCTATGTCCGCATAAGTCGCCGGCACGTCACCTGGCTGCAGCGGCAGAAAATTCTTTTTGGCTTCGAGGCCGAGATGCTTCTCGATTGTTTCGATGAAAGTCATCAGCTCGACCGGCTCGTTGTTGCCAATGTTGTAAACCCGATAGGGCGCGTGGCTGGATGCTGGGTCTCCTGACAACGGATCATAGTCCGGGTTTGCTGCCGGCGTATTGTCAGCGACGCGGATCACGCCATCCACGATGTCATCTATGTAGGTGAAGTCGCGGCGATGTTTTCCGTGGTTGAACACGTCAATGGGTTCGCCGGCAATTATCCTGCGGGTGAAAAGAAACAGCGACATATCCGGGCGGCCCCAGGGGCCGTACACAGTGAAGAAACGCAATCCGGTAGTTGGCAG
Source organism: Candidatus Phaeomarinibacter sp. (assembly GCA_050042885.1). Lineage (GTDB taxonomy): Bacteria > Pseudomonadota > Alphaproteobacteria > CGMCC-115125 > CGMCC-115125 > Pyruvatibacter. The sequence continues at coordinate 6,504 of JBHJJF010000070.1, read as the reverse complement.
CCCATAGAGGTGCGAGTAGGTGTGCGCGACCAGCTCATTTGATTTCTTGGTGGCGGCGTAAAGGCTTACTGGGTGGTCGACGCTGTCGGATGTTGCGAACGGCATTTTCTCATTTGATCCGTAGACGGAACTTGAAGATGCGTAGACAAAGTGTTCAACCTTGGCTTCCTTGGCCAAGTCTATCATGTGCTGGAATCCGACGATGTTGGCCTGGATATAAGCGTCCGGATTTTCAATCGAATAGCGGACACCGGCCTGGGCAGCGAGGTGTATGACTTTCTTGATCCCGTGTTGCTCGAAGATTTTTGTCAGCGCCGGTTTGTCTTCCAGAGCAGCTTTGTGAAATGTGAAGCCATCATGGCCCGTCAGGCGCTCAAGGCGGGCTTCTTTCAGGCGGACGTCGTAATAGTCATTGAGGTTGTCCAGACCGACAACTCTTTCACCACGGTCGAGCAGAACGTGAGCTGTGTGCGAACCAATGAAGCCTGCGGCGCCGGTGACGAGCCAAGTCATGATGTGTCCTGTCTGAAGAGGTCAGTCGGTCAAAGCCGGGTGTCAGTTTCGTTGGCGTCAAACGCCCATTTGAGATCAGCCAGCACGCCTGAAGGTTTGAGGAAGGTCTTTACGCCGTCGGCACCCATTTTTTCGAAGACGTCATGGGCCACCGCCAGAACAGCTGCGTCATAGGCGCCCTTTTCAGGGGAGGCTGTCAGGTTCAGCCCCAGTTCCTTGCGGGCTTCCTCAGGATCGACCCAGGGATCGTGCACATCCACGGTCACGCCGCGGTCCTGCAGGTATGAAATGGTGCTGGCGACCAGCGTATTGCGGATGTCTGGGCAGTTTTCCTTGAAGGCAACGCCGAGCACGAGCGCCCGGGATTTGGCTGGTGCGGTCCCCCTGGCAATCATTGCGTCCAGCACAAGCTGACCCGCATGCGCTCCCATACCATCGTTGATGCGCCGGCCGGCGAGGATCATTTCAGAATGATGCCCCACTTCCTGTGCCTTGTGGGTGAGGTAGTAGGGGTCGACACCGATGCAGTGCCCACCGACAAGCCCGGGGCGAAACGGAAGGAAGTTCCATTTGGTTCCAGCGGCTTTGAGAACTTCCTCGGTGTCGATGCCCAGCTGGGAGAACAGGACAGCGAGTTCATTTACGAGTGCGATATTGACGTCACGCTGGGTGTTCTCAATGACCTTGGCTGCCTCGGCCACGCGAATGGACGAGGCCTTGAAGGTGCCTGCGGTAATGATGCTGGCATAAAGCGCGTCGATGAGGTCAGCGGCCTCAGGCGTGGAGCCGGACGTGACTTTCTGGATGTCTGCAAGGCGGTGCGTCTTGTCACCGGGATTGATGCGTTCCGGGCTATAGCCGCAATAAAAATCCTCGTTGAATGTCAGCCCGGACATTTTTTCGAGCACGGGGACACAATGCTCTTCCGTGGCACCGGGGAAGACTGTCGATTCATAAACCACGATATCCCCGCGCTTGAGTGCTTTGCCAACGGTTTCACTCGCCCGCTCGAGGTAAGACAAGTCCGGTCGTTTGAAGGCGTCGATCGGTGTTGGGACCGTCACGATATAGACATTGGCGCTCGCCAGATCGTCCGGTTTGGTCGTAAATGTCAGCTGTATGGCGCTGGCAAGTTCATCCGCGTCGACTTCGCGGGTCTCGTCGTGGCCATTCATAAGGTCCGCGACCCGCTTGGGGTTAACGTCGAACGCAATTGTCGGGCGTAAACTGCCAAAAGCGACAGCAACCGGAAGGCCTACATAGCCAATGCCGATGACGGCGGGCCGGAGCGCTGAGATATCTGCGGGAAGCTCTGCTGGTGTCGCCATTTCGGCGTCCTTATGGCGGGTGCGCTGATTGATCTGCTGTCTTTGCAAGGGCCACCGGAAAAAAGCAAGTCTGGTGCGGTTGTGATGGTGAATTTGGGCGGCATTGCCTCTGGTGGCCCGCCGCATGCTTGCCGGGGAGCGCATAGCCCGCTAAGTGCATTCGGAATGTTCAAGCCTGTCAGCCCGCCATTTGAGAGTGCCTCATGAGTGACCCGATCGCCTTTATTGACCTTGCCGCACAGCAGCGGCGTATCCGCGATAAGGTGGACAAGGCCATTGCCCGCGTTCTGGACCATGGGATGTACATCAATGGTCCGGAAATTACGCAGCTTGAGGGAGAGTTAGCGGCGTTCAGCGGCTGTGACCACGTGGTCGGCTGTGCCAGTGGCACGGATGCGCTTGGGTTGGTGCTGATGGCCCGTGGCCTGCGGCCGGGTGATGCAGTGTTTGTGCCCGCCTTTACCTTCATTGCCACAGGTGAGGCTGTAGCCTGGCTCGGGGCGACGCCAGTGTTTGTCGATGTGGACCCCAGGACGTTTAACATCGACCCGAAACATCTTCAGGCTTCGATTGCTTCGGCAAAGGAGCAGGGCTTGCGGCCTGCCTGTGTCATTGCGGTTGATCTGTTCGGCCAGCCGGCGGATTACCCGGCGCTGCGGGAGGTCTGTGATGCGGAAGGTCTGTTCCTGCTGGCCGATGCAGCGCAGAGCTATGGTGGCGCGCTTGCTGACAAGCGGGTTGGGTCTTTGGGCGACGCAGCAACGACCAGCTTTTTCCCCGCCAAGCCGCTTGGGTGTTATGGTGATGGCGGGGCCGTGTTCACCGATGATGCCGATATGGCAGACCATCTCAGATCCCTGCGCAATCATGGTGCGGGGACGGATCGGTATGACAATGTGCGCATCGGTATGAATGGGCGCCTTGATACTATTCAGGCAGCTGTGCTGATTGAGAAGCTGGCGATATTCGAAGACGAACTGCGCGCCCGGCAGCGCGTTGCAGAGCGGTACAATGCGGCGCTCGAGGATGTGGCGACCGTTCCGCATGTGGGGAATGCGGCCAGATCGGCTTGGGCGCAATACACGTTGCGCGTGCCTGATCGGGATGATGTCAGAGCCCGTTGCCAGGACGCCGGCATTCCAACACAGGTCTACTACCCCATCCCGCTCCACCGTCAGACAGCCTACAAGCACTATCCGACTGGCCCTGGCGGCTTGCCGGTCTGCGATGCGCTGGCGGAAGATGTTTTGAGCCTGCCAATGCATCCCTATCTGGATGCGACGACGCAGGACCGCATCATTGATGGTGTTCGGGCCGCAATTGCCTGAAACTCGGTAGATCAATCAGGGATGTCAGACGGTTTTGTCCGAAAATCATCATAAAGCCGAGTCGGTCCGGTATGTATCAGCGGATGAGGGCCTGGGAATTCGGATTCCCTGGTGGAGCAAAATCGCCGCCAAGCTCATTCTTTCTAGGCTACCTGTCAGCTATGGCATCTGGGCGCAGCTGGGACTCTTCCGGCATGGGCTGACGGACCATGACGTATCCAACGCCGTTGATTTTCAACGCGGTGTTTTTGACGAAGCGCGCGCGACACTGGGTTACCTGCCGCGCCGGGTTGTTGAACTCGGGCCAGGCGATCTGCTTACGGCTATTCTCGCGTTGACCACTTTTGGTGTGCCCTATGTGGTGGTGATTGATACGGGCGAATATGCCACCACGGACAGCGAACCCTATGTCCAGGCATACCGACTTGCTGGTGAACAAGGTGCCGCGGTGCCCGCAGATAGCGACGGCCCCGCTTTTTTTGTGGAGATGATGGCGCGTACCGGCAGCCGTTATCTGACAAATGGGCTCGAATCCTATGCAGATGTGGAAACCGGCAGCGTTGATGTCGTGTATTCAAATGCCGTGCTGGAGCACGTCAGATGCCACGAGTTTGCGCAAACACTGGCGCAAATGCATCGCGTGCTGGCACCTGGGGGTGTCTGCATTCATCAGGTTGATCTGAAGGATCATCTTTCGGGCGGTCTCAACAATTTGCGATTCCCATCATCCGTCTGGGAACATGCGCTTTTCGCCAATTCCGGATTTTACACGAACCGCATTGGCTATACTGAGATGGTCACGGCGTTTGCCGACGCTGGGTTTGATGTCGCAATCAAGGAAGTGCAGATGTGGCAGGAGTGCCCGCTGCCAGCCCAATCACTGGCCGGGGAATTTCGTGACCGCGACGAAGATGACCTGAAGGTTGCCGGCTTTCGAATAGTTGCCCGTCGCCTATGACGCCGGCCGAGCAGCGCGCCTTCCGGTCTCGTACAGCGCCATCACTTGCCCTGTAACGGCTTCGACGGAGTATCCGTTTTCAACATGTTTGCGCGCCGCGGCACCAAATTTCTGACGTAAGTCATCGTCGATTATCAGCCGTGCAAGTGCTTTTGCTAATGCGTCAACATTGTTGGGTGGGACAATGAGGCCCGTTGTTTCATCTACGACAATGTCCCGACATCCTGGCATATCGGTCGTGACGGCTGGGCGGCCACATGCGGCGGCTTCGATCAACGACTTCGGCACGCCTTCTCTGTACCGGCTGGGAAGGCACGCGATATGGCATCCACGATAGAGCGCTGCCATGTCCGAAACACGCCCGATCCAATCCACCACCTCTTCATTTGACCATTTGGTCAGTTCATCTGCTTCAACGGCTGACCGGTTTTCCTCATCAAGGCCGCCTGCCAAGACGAACTTGGCTTCGATGCTCTGTTCACGAAGCAAACGTGCTGCGGCGACAAACTCCCGAATGCCCTTGTCGGCTATCATACGTGCAGCCAACACAATCCGAATGGGGCCGTCCGGTTCTGGTTGCGGCGCGAATGCCGAGAGGTCGACACCCGAGCACTTTGTGAGAGACATCCGGTCAGTGGGGATGCCGAAACGTCGACCGACGAGCGCCAGATCATCTTCGTTCTGGAGGACGACCTGTGCGTTTCCGGCACCCAGAGCCAGGCGTCCGAGGATCGCGGCGATGGATTGAACGACCCGATCTGTTGCCGATGTGCCGGCAAAGAAAGATCCCAATCCTGTAATTGAGACCACCGTGAGAGGGCGCTTGCGGATGTGGCTTACCAAGCCCACGGTCAGCGATGGTTTCAGGGTAAATGCGTGCACCACATCCGGACGAATGTCATCTATCAGGCCGACAAGTCGCCGCAAGCTGCGTATCTCCCTGACCGGGTTCCCAAACGACCGGATCAGGGGAAGGTTGTGGAATGTCAGGCCATGGGAATCCTGCTGCCTTGCTTCATCCGCCTCCGACATGGCCACATGAACGTCATACCCGGCCTTTTGTGCCGCCAGGGCGATGGGCAGACGATGATTCAGGAAGCTCTCGAGTTGATTGACGACCAGGAGCAGGCGCGGCTGAGTGCATTCCCCCTTTGCACTGGCCTGCGTCTTCATGTATACCCTCGCGACTTGGAATGGCCCGGCGCTGAAAAGCGGCTCGGGCCTCATAGTTTTTCGATGATCTGGCGCGCGGCCAACCCAAGCATTCGGGCGGATATTCGCGATGTGTACTGGCGAAAACCAGTCGCGACGGGCGCAAGATCACACAGACTGAGGCAGATACCCATGGCGGTCCCTAAAAGTAAAGTCACCAAGGCCCGGCGTGGCTGGCGTCGCAGCCACCATGGCCTTGATCAGCCGGCATATGTGGAAAACCCGGATTCTGGTGAGCTTCACCGTCCGCACCACATCGACCTGAAGAGCGGCATGTATCGCGGCCGTCAGGTTCTGGAGCCGAAAGACGACGCATAGGCGCTGTTTTCCGCAGATTTCGGCCAAAAACACGAGTTCAAGGGGTCCTTCGGGGCCCCTTTTCTCGTTTTGTTCTCCTGAATCGGCCTGACGGGGAATGTGATGCGGTCGCGTCACGGGTGTGCCGCATTTTAACTGTAGGTCTTTGAACCACGCGAGGGATTACGGCTCCCTGTGGTACGTATTGCCAAAGGGGCCACTAACACGAGCTTTGCCGTTGGCACTGCGCTCATCCAAAGGATCCGGGGGACGACCCACATGCTTGCTATCATTCCACTGCTGCTGTTTTTGCTGATTGCCTACAATGTGGTGGTTTTCATCACCGGGCCTGAGCTGACAACCACCCTGTTCTCCCTCGACATGATGTCGGGCGCAGTGTGGACCTTCACCGTCGCGGACCTGTTCCTGGTTGTCGGACTGGTGCTGCTGTTCATCGAAATCGTGCGCGCCACAGGCACGTCGCATACCTCCATCGTCAACCATGGGCTGTCGATGCTGGTGTTCGTGCTCTGCCTGGTCGAATTCATCATCGTGCCGGAAGCCGCAACATCGACGTTCTTCTTCATTACGGCGCTGGCGCTGCTGGATGTTGTGGCCGGGTTCTCGGTCACCATCACCACGGCGCGACGGGACTTTGCCGTCGGCGAATAGCCGCCACCCGAAGATCAGACGACATCACTTGCCCAGGCCTCTTTGAGTGCCTGGGCAAGTTTTTTTGTGAGGGGGCCTGCCGTGAGTGGTGCGCCATCGATGGCGGTTACGGGGCAGATGCCCCACAGGCTGTTGGTCAGGAAAACCTCGTCAGCCGTCTTCAGGTGATCGAGGCTGAGTGACGCCTCGTTGGTTA
>JBHJJF010000069.1:0-36004 GCA_050042885.1 Candidatus Phaeomarinibacter sp. | reverse complement strand
CGTGGCCATGCTCATTCGTGAGCCGCGCCGGGAGCGCAGCATTGGGGGTGGCCGATGACGTGCACCCGGATTTTCATGGCTGGATTGCTCGCCGCAGCATTATCGGTGATCTCCCTTCTCGCGGCACTTCCGGCTCATGCGGCGGATGCTGTTTTCGTCAAGGCGGAAGAGCTGCAGGGCTTTGCCCGGTTGCGGTTTCAGTGGCCAGACGCTGTGACGGTGGAGGCTCAGGAGTCCAATGGTGTGGTGGTGCTGAAATTTGCGCGGCCGTTCCAGGCATCACTCAATGACCTGCCAATAGAGCTGCCGAACTATGTTGCTCTTGCCAGGCAGGATGCGGATGGGTCCACATTGCGTTTGGCCCTGAAGTTTCCTTTCCGGGTGGAAGCGCTAACGGCTGCGAATGAAGTCTACGTCAATCTCATTCCGGAAAACTCACGATCTGGTTTCCCGGGTCTGCCGCCGGAAGTGTTGCAGCGTGAACAGGCTGCGCGGGCGGCGGCGGAAAAAGCGGAAGCAGCACGACGGGCGTTGGCGTTGGTAGCGCTCCCGGATGTGCCGGTGCGGGTTGGTGTGCACAATTCATACAGCCGCATTGTCTTCGATTGGGATGATGAGATTGACTATAAGGTTTCGCGCGATGGCTCCAGGCTTGATCTAGAGTTCAGCGCCCCAGGGCATTTGAAGATCGGCCGTTTGCGGGTCGACCCTCCTCCCTTTGTCACAGATGCCGAAGCTGAAACCGACGGGGAAAATGCTCGCCTGCGATTGACTATCTCTCCGGATGCGGAATTTCGTATGTTCCGTGAGCCAAGCGGCATTGTGCTTGATTTGACAGCTGCTTCCGAGGACGCGGGGGCCCTTGCGGCCCTGGAGCTCAATCAGAGAGCTTTTGAAGGCGTGCTGCCCAATGATGCAGATGATGCCGCAAGCCGGAGTGCTGCCACACCTGTACCGGTAGATGCCGCAGGTCAAGCAACACCGTCTTCCGATCAGATCGTTGACCAGAACGCCACACCGGGTGCGATCACGATGATCGACCCACGGCGTATAGGAAGGCCGGATGCGTCACGCATTGTGAAGGACAGTGGTTTTGCGCAAGGCTCCGGGGAAGAGGCGCTGGAAGGCGGCCAAGCGGCTACGGCCACAAATGCTGATGAGCAGGCGCCTGCAGATGTGGTGCTTGATAGCTCACCAGGTCAAACGCGCGATATTACAAACCCTACCGTGCCGTCTGACAGTCTGTCTGTTGATACACCAAGGATCGTCAAGCCTGTAGGCACGGCGGACGATGCACCGATCACAACGGCGCGGGCCGGGGATGACGCTGTATCTGCAGCCGGAAAGGACATCCAGGCTACCGATAGTGACGATGGGCTGGACAGCGCTTCCGCTGCGCCCGTCGGTTCATCGCAGGACCCTGCGGGGTCCGTGCGTGTACGCCGCCGCGGTGATCTGGTGACATTTTCCTTCGCCGGTCTCGGCGATGCACCTGCCGCCAGTTTTGAACGTGCCGGGCATGTGTGGGCGTTGTTTGAGACCGACGTCGACATTGAAAAGCCGGTACTGACTGAAGAGCATGTGCGCTTTGTTGATGCGGCGGAGGTCTTCGAGAGCGACAGCCTCAGCGGTGTGCGCCTGCGGCTCTCGGGAAATGCGCTTGTCACGGCGCAGTATGAAGATGGTATCTGGTCAGTTGCGGTGGGTGAATCAGTCCTGCGCCCACCAACAGCTTTGACTATCCGCCGCGGTGTCAATCCGGATGGTGGCGGCAAACTTTTTGCGATTGCTCCGGACGCTGCCAACACCCGAAGGATTACGGATCCGCAAGTTGGAGACACTCTTGCCATCGTGCCGATTCCAGGTCCGGTGCGTGGTGTGCTGTCTCCACACCAGACCGTGGACCTTGAAGTGCTGTCTTCCGCTCATGGATTGATCTTCAGGCCGATCGCGGATGATGTCGTCATTGCGCTTAACAATGATGGAGAAGTCTCCGCATCGCGGCGTGCAGGCTTGGTGTTGCCCGCAAACCCGCGCCGCCCGGCTGCTGCCGAGGTGGGGCGACAGAACAACATTTTTGCCCCAGGTGTTGTCGGCTTCCGGTTGGCAAGCGGCGATCCGGATGATTTTCGTCCAGGGTTGAGCACGCTGAATGCAGCAATTTCCCGCGCGTCGACACCGAATGAGCGTAAGGATGCGCGCCTTGCTCTGGTTCGTTTCTATCTCGGTTACGAGTACGGTGCCGAAGCGCTGGGTGTGCTGAAGCTGATGGCCGATGCCCGGGAAGATCAGGACTCTGATCCCGAGTTTATGATGCTGCGCGGCATTGCAAACCACATGATTGGCCGCAATCACGAGGCCATCGAAGACCTGTCAGCACCTGCATTGAGATATGATCCAAACGCTGCTGTGTGGCGGACGCTGGTAAACAATGAACTTGGCCAGTTTGCGGATGCGCGCCCGGATCTTACCAGAGCCAGGACTGTTCTTTCGGATTATGCACCTACGCTTCAGGCGCGGTTTCACCTTGCTGCGGCCAGTGTCTCGCTGGGCGTAAATGATATCGCCAGCGTTGAGAGCGATCTGCGTAAAGTGCCGGATGATGGCCTGGATCATGAGCTTTTTGCCGAACGCACATTGCTTGCGGGACGTCTGGCGGAGGCTGCCGGCAACGCGGAAGAGGCCTTGTCGTTTTACACGCAGGCAATTGCGATGGATCACAGGCCTGTCGCGGCCCGGGCGACCCTGGTCCAGGCAGGATTGCTGAGGTCTCTCAATGCACAGGAGACCTCTTCTGCCGCTGGGGAAAAAGGTAATGATGTTGCAGCTGTTGACCGGCTTCAAGAAGCCATTGATACGCTGGACCGCCTGCGTTTCACTTGGCGCGGTGGCGAGGTTGAACTGGACGCGGTTGCCGAACTTGCAAAGATCTATGAGCAGCAGGGTGACTACCGCAGTGCGCTGACCGTTATGCGCACTGTGGCGACGCAATTTCCTGATGCTGACAAGGGGCGTGATATTGCAGATCAGATGGTCGCCATGTTCCGCAGGTTGTTCTTGGACGGGGAAGTAGACAGTCTCAAGCCGCTAGATGCGCTGAGCTTGTTTTATGACTTTCGCGAACTGACGCCGGTGGGTCGTGACGGTGACGAGATGATCCGCGAACTTGCCGACCGGCTGGTGGCTGTCGATCTTTTGGATCAGGCAGTCGAAATGCTCGACCATCAGGTGACACACCGGTTGCGTGGCGTCGCGCGTGCCCAGGTGGCGGGCCGACTTGCCGCCGTGCATCTGTTGAACAGCGCTCCGGACAAAGCGCTGGCGGCTCTGCGCAAGACGCGCCAGGCGCAATTGCCACGACAGATCGCCGACGAGCGACTGCTTTTTGAGGCCAAGGCATTGAGTGCTTTGGATCGGCATGATCATGCGCTTGAGTTGCTCGCAGACAATCGCTCCGCGCCTGCGCGTGCGCTGACGGCAGATGTGTTGTGGGAGGCAGGAAAGTATTCTGAAGCAGGCCGTGCCCTCGAAGACATTCTTGGCCTTGCCTGGACCCGTGACGAGCCGCTCGGCGGAGATGAGCAATTTGACGTTTTGCGCACGGCTATTGCTTATGTGCTGGCGCGCGAAAGCGATAGCGTTGAGCGTATTCGCCAAAAATATGCAGAGAAGATGGCTGAAGGCCCGCAGGCGGCGTCCTTCTCGATCGTTGCGAGTTCATCAGATGGGCGGGGCATTGCTTTCCGGGATCTTGCCCGTGAAATAGCTCAGGTTGATACGCTGGACCGTTTCATGAGCGGCTATCGCAGCCGATATGAAGCCGGACAGCCTGGCGAAGAAGCCATCAACTAGATCTTCTGCTGACGTTCATTTCAACTTAAACGTTGCTGATGCCGTTCCGCGAGCAGGTCGCTGGGTCGCAGGTAAGGCAGAGTTGTGTCTGGATAACGAGGCTTCGTCAGGCGCCGAAGCTTTGAACCAGCGAACCTGCGACCAGCCGCCACCCATCAACCAGTACGAAGAAGATGAGCTTGAAGGGCAGGGAAATCATGATGGGCGGGAGCATCATCATGCCCATGGACATGAGGACGGAGGCGACCACAAGGTCAATCACCACGAAGGGTATGAAGAGCAGGAAGCCGATTTCAAATGCGCGGCGTAACTCGGAGATCATGAAGGCCGGGATAAGCACATGAAGGGATGTTTCCTGCGGTGTCGCCGGCACTTCCCCGTTGGAGAGGTCAATAAACAGCTTGAGGTCATCTTCGCGGACCTGGCTCAACATGAAGTCACGAAACGGTCCTGAAGAGACCTCCCAAGCTTCTTCCGTGCTGAGTTCATCCGCCAGATAGGGCGCAACACCCTCGCGATAGCTTTCCTGAAGGACCGGCGCCATCACAAAGGCTGTGAGGAACAGGGCGAGACTGATGAGAACGGAGTTCGGCGGCGCCTGCTGCACACCCATGGCGGTGCGCAAGAGCGACAGCACCACGGCGATGCGCACGAAGCTGGTCACCATAATGAGAATGGACGGTGCCAGGCGCAGGACTGCGACAAGCAGGACGAGCTGAACAATGCGCGACGTCAGCGCGCCTTCTTCGGGCAATGCGAGGCTGATTTCCTGGGCATGAGCCGGAACGGCCAGCATTGCCATTGCGGCAAGTGCTGTCAGAAGCGCTGGCGCACGCGAAATCAAGCGGGACGCAGACGTCACGAGCGATCTCCGGCAATCTTGCGAAGGGCCGTGCCTGTGGCTTCTGCACTTGCCGGCGTGTGTGTGTTGGGTCGTCCTGTGCGCAGGGACTGCGCACGCTTTTCATTCATGAGTTCGGCAACCTTGCGCAAGCGGGCGAAGATATCGTCGTCATCGCTGGGCTTCGCGGTCGGTGTTGTCGTTGCAGCTGCTTCGGTCGTCGCTACCTCTGCGGGAAGCTGCGCGGGACGTTCGATGGCAGTTTCGACAATGGTTTCGCTGTCTGTACCCAGCAGGATCAGGTGCTCCTGATTGTCTCTGCGAACAATGACCATGCGGCGCTTGGTGTCGAGGTTGAGGCTTTCCACAATCTCAAGACGCCTCTTGCTGGCGCGACCACCCGTGGCGGTGCCGGGCGCCAGCCCAAAGCGGCGGGCGAGGACGGCGGTGCCTCCGATAAGCCCCACAACAAACATGAGGGCGAAGAAGAAGCGCATGTAGTCGGCGTATTCCATATCGGCTCTCGCTGGCTTTGGTTTGCCGGGGCTAGCGCGCTCTGCGCAAGCTCGCTTGAAGGGTCATCAACTAGGCAGGATTTTCCGCCTCCGCGCTTAACAACCGATTAAGGCTAACGAGACCTTTCAACTTTTCTGTTGAGGCGTAACAAGTTGTCGGAAAAGAGCCTGTGGATGGTTCGTTTAAGGGCTTCTTAATTCGCCTGGGCAGATACTGCCTACTCAAGACGAACCCAGGACGGGTTTAGCTGCGCTGAAGAGCGCGCCTTCCGCACAGAACACATCGCGTGGATTTTTCCGTCCTTATGCTGAGCAATTGATCGGCATTGGTATTTGAGGTTCGTTGAGTATGGCCCTGTCAGATATTCCGCTTTTCGGCATGTTGCGTGAGCGTATGCACTGGGTGCAGGCGCGCCAGGGCGTGCTGTCACAAAATGTCGCCAATGCACATACGCCCGGCTTCACGGCGCAGGACGTCAAAGAAACCGACTTTCGCAATGTGCTGAAAAATACAACATCAGGCCAGCTACACATGGCTGCGACGCGGGCAGGGCACCTGTCCGGGTCGACCGGTTCCGCCAGTGCGCGCGGTGACTTTTCTACCCGCGATGCGCCAGACAGCGAAACACAGGCAAACGGCAACTCGGTCGTGCTCGAAGAGCAGATGATGAAAGTTGCTGAGAACCAGATGGATTATCAGACGGCGACATCGCTCTACACAAAGGGCCTCGGCATGTTGCGCATGGCTGTGACCGGCCGGGCATCGTCCTAGGCGTCTGACACACTTTGAAGGAGACACGATTATGGATCTCATGAAATCAATGATCATCGCCGCTTCCGGCCTCAAGACGCAGGGCGGACGTATGCGGGTGATTGCCGAGAACATGGCCAATGCGGGCTCGACGGCGAAGACGCCGGATGCTGAACCCTATCGCCGGAAGATTCCGACCTTCACCACCGAGCTTGACCGGGCAACCGGCGTTGAGCGCGTGAAGGTGGGTAAGATCGAGCGCGGCACCAGCGCTTTTGGTGAGCGCTATGAGCCGTGGCACCCTGCGGCCAACGAGCAGGGCTATGTGAAGACATCGAACGTCAACAGCCTGATCGAAAGCATTGATATGGGCCAGGCCCAGCGCGGTTATGAAGCCAATCTCAATGTCATCAACACATCCCGCCGCATGTTGAATGCGACGATTGAACTGCTGCGCCGCTAAGCAGTTACCTGAACAGGAGCAAAGCTCATGAGTGTCAATATTGCCAATGCCGCGGGTGCCTACACGGATGCGATTAAACGCATGGCGGAAGCCTCTACCGGTGAATCCGTTGGTCTCTCAGGTGCCGGCAAGAACCCGGCGCAGTCTTTTGCTGATGTGCTGTCGCAGCAGGTGAAAGGTGTGGAAGCCACGGGCCGCGCCAGTGAAGCCGCTGCCACCCAGGCCGCCGCCGGGCAGGGCAATCTCGTGGATCTCGTGACTCAGGTCGCTGAGGCTGAAGTGATGCTGCAGACGGCGGTCACTGTGCGCGACCGGGTCATCTCGGCATACCAGGAAATCATGCGGATGCCGATCTAGCGGCATTGGAGCAAACACACGCGCTTGGGGGCGCGCGCCTTGATCTAGTGCGGGGCGTTGTGGGGGAGTTGAGTACTTATGCTAACGGGACCTGAGGTTCTGGATATCGGGCGTGAAGGCATCTGGCTGCTGTTGCAGCTGGCCGGACCTTTGATGATCGTGGGGCTGGTTGTCGGTCTGGCGATTGCGCTGGTGCAGGCACTGACGCAGGTTCAGGAAATGACTTTGGTGTTTGTGCCAAAGATCATTTCGATCTTTCTGGCGATGATCGTTGCTCTGCCATTTATGGCGTCGGTTCTTGCTGCCTATATGAGCCGGATCAGTGGCCTCATCATTGGTGGCTAGGACATAAGCCGCTCTCATGGTCCTTTCCCTGCCAACGGATATTCTGCCTGAGACAGCACTCTTGTATGTGCTGGCTTTTGCGCGCATTGGCACAGCGATGATGGTTCTGCCGGCGCTGGGCGAGATGAGTGTGAGCGCGCGCATCCGCCTTGTGATGGCGATTGCCGTCACTGTGGTTCTTGCGCCTGTGATCGCACCTACCTATCCGGCGATGCCGCTGGGCGTAGGCGCCATGGCTGCCAACATGATTGGCGAAGTCGGCATTGGGCTATTCATTGGGTTGACCGCGCGCATGTTTATGAGTGCCTTGCAGGTCGCAGGCACCATCATTGCCTTTCAGACCGGCCTCGCGTTTGCCATGAACATGGACCCGACGCAGGGCATTCAGGGTGCCATCGTGGGCACCTATCTGGCGGTGCTCGGCACAGCGATGGTTTTCGTCACCGACCTGCATCACCTGATGCTGATCGGCCTGCGCGACAGCTTCACGCTGTTTCCGCCGCTTTCTGGCTTCCCAACGGCTGACTTTCTGGCGGTGGCCGTTGATACAATGGCAGGTGCCTTCACGCTCGGCGTGAAACTGGCGGCACCCTTCATCGTCTTTTCGCTCGTCTTTTATTCGGGCATCGGCATCCTTTCGAAACTGATCCCACAGGTGCAGATCTTCTTCGTGGCGATGCCGGCGAACATTTTGTTCGGCTTCATCATCATGTTCCTGATGCTCAGCTCCATCATGCTCTACTTCCTGGAGCATTTTGAGGCTGTGCTGTTGCGCTTCATCATCTAGGACGGGGAGGCCGAACCATCGATGTCGGACCAACCCGACCAAAGTGAAAAAACCGAGGACGCCTCCGCCAAGAAGCTGGAGGAGGCGCACAAGAAGGGCGACGTCGCCAAGAGCCAGGAAGTAAGCGCCTGGTTCGGCATGATCGGCATCGGTCTTATCGTGGCCTTGCTGGCGGGGCCCATGGCCGCACAGCTGGCCGCTCCGCTCTCCACATTCATTGTTGAGCCCCATACCTACGATATGGATGGCGGCAATATTCTGCGCATTGTCCAGCAGATCGGCCTTGCCGTCGTCGCGGCGCTGGCGTTGCCCATGCTGGTGCTCGTGGTGATGGCGAGCACCGGCAATCTGGTGCAGCACAAGCCTGTGTTTTCCGCCGAGAACATGAAGCCGAAATTCTCGAAGATTTCGCCGCTGGCGGGGCTCAAACGTATCTTCGGGCCTCAGGGCATGATGAACTTCGTCAAGGCGTTGGCGAAACTTGCCATCGTGTCGATGATCGCCTTTCTGGTGGTGTGGCCGGAGCTCGACATGCTCGGGTCGTTGATGCGGGTGGAACTGGCGGTCATTCCAGGCATTCTGCAGGTGCTTGTGCTGAAGCTCATGGGCGGTGTGATTGTCATCATGACGATCATCGCCGGGATGGACTTTGCCTTTCAAAAAGCGCAGTGGCTCAAGAAGCAGCGCATGACGATGAAAGAGGTGAAGGACGAGTACAAACAGATGGAAGGTGACCCGGCGGTCAAGGCCAAGCTGCGGCAGATCCGCATGGAGCGCGGTCGCACGCGGATGATGGCCCAGGTGCCCGAGGCCTCCGTTATTGTCACCAACCCGACCCACTACTCGGTGGCCCTCAAATATGAAGAAGGCATGGCGGCGCCCATCTGTTTGGCCAAGGGTGTGGACCAGATGGCCTTCAAAATCCGGGAAATCGCCGAAGAACATGAGATTCCGCTGGTGGAGAACGTGCCCCTGGCCCGGGCGCTTTATGCCACCGTTGAAGTGGATGACGAGGTGCCGCCGGAACACTACAAGGCCGTGGCGCAAGTCATTGGCTATGTGATGCGCCTCAAGGGTAAAATGCGCCGAGGCTCGGCGCGCGCGTGATTCCTTTCTGATCCGCCGTCAAATGGCCTCATGCGTTCGGTAGGTGATCTGCCGGAGCGCAGTTGATGGAGGCCACAATGGCAAGCCCGGCAGACCCCGCTGTTTCATCCACTGACGAGACCGAGACACCCCCAGTTGCCGAAGGTGCGGTGACACCCGTGTCGCCTGCGCTCAGTCTGGTTGAGGACACCGACCGTGCGGACACCATTGCCGTGTTTGAACCGGCACCTGAGGACCTTGATCAGGCACCTAGGCCTGCGGGCAGGTGGCTGGGCATTGTGCTCAGTCTGGTAGGCCTGATTGCGGTCGGGCTCGCCCTGCTGGATCCCGGCGCCATGGGGCAGATTGCGTTTTATGTCCTGGGTGGCTTCGGGGCGCTTGGCCTGCTGGTGACAGCCGGCATTTTCAGCGGTCTTGTCCGGCTGGACCTGCGCGGGCGGATGCTGGGCGAGCGCCTGGCGGCAGGCCTTGCCGAAACATCTGACATGGCCATGGCGGTCACCAATGACCGCGGGCGGATGGTCTATGCCAACAAGGCTTTCATGGCGCTGGCCGGTGGACGCAAGTTACGCAATGCGGAGACAGTGCTGGCTGGTGAGGGTGACCATGACGTTGATGTGTCCGAAGAGGGCGAGACAGCAGGCGCGCGGGCGTTTCGTTTGGCACGAGCGGCGCGGGCCGGGGCGACAGCGAGCGAAGAGATTTCTCTCAAGACGGCAGACGGCGACAAGCGTGCTGTAACGGCAAGTGTGGAGCCGCTGCCTGCTGACCTGGCTCCCGGTAGCGTTGGCCAGACCTATGCCCTGTGGCGGGTGTCGGACCAGACGGCATCGCAAGAGCGTCTTGATGCCAGTGAACGCGAGGCGCAGCGGCTGGGGACCTATCTCAACGGTCTCGACTCGGGTGTCTGTACGCTGGATGAGCAGGGGCGTGTGCTCTATCTCAACGATACACTGGCGACCTGGGTCGGCATGGATGCAGCATCGTTCACGGCGGGTGCACTTGAATTTGAAAAAATGCTCGCAGGAGCCCGTGTTCCGCTGGGCAAGGCGGACGAGAAGAGCTGGGTTCGAGTTTCGGTCGCTGACCTGAAACCGCGCGGCAGTGCGGTCTCCGGGGCTGGCGTTGTGCCGGTACGCATCATGGAGCGTGACGGCGAGATGGCAGATGGCCGCAAGGTCACCTTCCTGGTGCTGCATGACCGGCGCGTTGATGCGGGTGGCGACCTGCTGGATGCGGCAGAAGTCCGCTTCGCACACTTCTTCAACAATGCACCCATCGGCATGGTGACCGTGAACGGCGACGGACAGGTCGTGTCCGTCAACCGGGCCTTCCGCGACATTGTCGGCGCAGCGCTTCCCGATGGCGTTCTCACGGGTGACGACAAGAAGCCGGTGCTGCTGTCGGACCTTGTGGCGCATGAGGACCGCGCGGCTTTTGATACGGCCATTCTGGATGCGGCCAAAGGCGAGCCGGACAAGGGACCGGTGGATGTGCGGCTGATGCCGCCGACCGGCATCGACACGCCGGATGACGACAGCGGCGAGAATGACAAGGTTCTGCAGGCTTACATTAGCCGCGCAGGTTCCTCGTCTGCAGAAGGGGCAAAGGACTCTGACGCGCAGGTGATGGTCTACTTCGTGGACCTCACGGAGCAAAAGACGCTGGAAGTGCAGTTTGCCCAGAGCCAGAAGATGCAAGCAGTAGGTCAGCTTGCCGGTGGCGTGGCCCATGACTTCAACAACCTGCTGACCGCCATCATCGGCTTCTGCGACCTGCTTTTGGTGCGTCACCAGCCGGGTGATCCGTCGTTTGCGGACGTCATGCAGATCAAGCAGAACGCCAACCGGGCCGCCAATCTCGTGCGGCAGCTTCTGGCCTTCTCTCGGCAACAGACACTTCGTCCCACGGTATTGATGCCGACGGATGCACTGGCGGATCTGTCCAACCTGCTGCGGCGGTTGTTGGGTGAAACCGTTGATCTCAAGATGGTGCATGGGCGTGACCTGTGGACCATCAAGGCGGACCAGAACCAGTTCGAGCAGGTGATCATCAATCTCGCGGTCAACGCGCGTGATGCCATGCTGGAGCCGGACGCGGAAGGCAATATCGGCGGGTCGCTGACCATCCGCACGGCGAATGTTACCAAGGAAGATGCTGCCGCGCTCAACCATGCCATCATGCCGGCAGCGGAATATGTGCTGGTGGAGGTGAGTGATACGGGTTGCGGGATCGCCAAGGAAAATCTCGGCAAAATCTTTGAACCGTTCTTCTCCACCAAGGAAGTTGGCAAGGGAACGGGGCTGGGCTTGTCGACCGTTTACGGCATCGTCAAGCAGACGGGCGGCTACATCTTCCCGTTCTCGACGGTGGGCACAGGCACCAGCTTCCGCATTTACATCCCGCGCCACATTGAGGTTGAGAAGCCCAAAGCAGAAGTGGCCGAAGCACCCAAGAAGCAGGCGGACCTCTCCGGCAAGGGCACGGTGCTGCTGGTGGAAGACGAAGACGCCGTGCGCAGCTTTGCCGTCCGCGCGCTTGAAACCCGCGGCTACACGGTGCTGGAGGCAGCCGCCGGCGAACACGCGCTGGAAGTCATGGAGGACTTTGACGGCGAGCTGGACGTGGTGGTGTCAGACGTGGTGATGCCCAACATGGACGGGCCGACCATGGTCAGCCATCTGGCCAAGGTGAAGCCGGGCCTCAAGATCATCTTCATCTCCGGCTACGCCGAAGAAGCCTTCAAGAAGAACCTCGACAAGGACGTAGAATTCCAGTTCCTGCCCAAGCCGTTCTCGCTCAAGCAGCTGGCGGCGAAGGTCAAAGAGGTGATTGAGGGGGAGTAGTAAGGTAGGCAACACTGGAGAGAACCATGGACAAGAGCTCGCCAATTCGGATCGGAATGATTTCCAAAGAAGACTTTGAGAACTTCATTGGTCCGAGTTTTGATATATACGAAACGACTAGGCTTTCGATTGCGGGTGGCAAGCCTCTCGTTTTTGGATGGAATTGGCTAGCGTTTCTCATGCTGCCGTCGTGGTTGATCTACCGGCGGCAGTATGATCTTGCCGCAGGTCTATTTCTCATTGTTGTGCTGCCCATTCTTGTAGGCGTGCTCGTGCCCGCGATAGCTCCACTGACGAATGCTCTTCAGAATGCTATGTCGGCTCTACCGATCGGGGCCGCTCTATATGGTCGAAACTTGGTTGTTTACCGATCCGTCTCGGTCATCAAGAAGGCCGATCAACTCCAGCTTCAAGGAGATGAAAGAAGCGCGTTCCTCCGTGAAAAGGGCAGCACGGATGTCTTTGGGGCCTGGGTTGCACCCTTCTTGTTCTTTGCAGCAATTGCTCTTGTGGTCATTCTGATTGGTTTTTTCTTAGCCTAGCCGCTTCGGACACTATCGAAGACACGACTAGTTCAGGAGTCTGGCTGCCACCAGGTTATTCTGGCCGACATTGTCATGAGCGACACCATCATCCCTGTGCCCTCCAGCACCACAAATGGCATGTAGTCGATGAGCCAGGCGGCATAGGCCGCGAGCCCTGCACCGACCACATTCATCGCCGGGTACGTCAGGCTCTCATAGCGCAAATGGCCATCAGGTTGAGGGCGAAGGCCAGCAACAAGAGTGCGACGCCGGTGGAGCCGATCCAGTCGGCGGGTGCGAGGTCCGGCATGGCCCTCTAAGCCTCTGCGTCTGCCATCTTGTCGAGCCACCACTGGTTCATCTGCCAGATGCTTTTTTCCAAGGGGGACAAGCGGCCCTGTGTGGTCAGGGGGGGCGTTGAGGCCGCGGCGGACCATGTCGTTGGCGGCGGTCTTTGTGATGGATAACGCTGGGGAGTTCTCCAGCTGCGTTGCCAGCATCCTCTGACTGGTCGGTTGAAATGGTCGGGCAGCCTGACATTATCAGGCAGCAGGCGGCGCAAATTATGCTTACTATTGAGCGCGTCGCGGTGCAGTGATTCATCGATCTGGCATCCTTAGAATTTGAGAACATGCCAGGAACGAATGTTCCAAAACCGTAAGAAATTCAACGTTTTCTACCGGTGGTATCGAAATGCTTGCGGATGAGAACAAACTGTGTACATTAATCCCACGAGTCAGGGAAATGCGGAAGCGGCCGCACTCCCAGCGCCTCCAATAGAGGCACTGACAGAAGGGGTAAGATATGGGCGAGAATGTCGTGAGTTTTAAAGACAAGAACGGTGACAAGTCGAAAGCGCTGGAGGCGGCCCTGGGCCAGATCGACCGCGCCTTCGGCAAAGGCTCGATCATGAAGCTTGGCAAGGAAGGCCAGGTTGTCGAGATTGAAGCCATATCTACTGGGTCGCTCGGGCTGGACGTGGCACTGGGCATTGGGGGCCTGCCGCGCGGACGCATCATTGAAATTTATGGCCCTGAATCATCAGGCAAGACGACGCTGGCGCTGCACACGGTAGCGGAAGCGCAAAAGGGCGGTGGCATCTGTGCCTTTGTGGATGCGGAGCACGCGCTGGACCCGGCGTATGCCAAGAAGCTTGGCGTGGATGTGGATGAGCTCCTTATCTCCCAGCCGGATGAAGGCGAGCAGGCACTTGAGATTGCCGACACGCTGGTGCGCTCCGGCGCCATTGACGTGCTGGTGATTGACTCGGTGGCTGCCCTGACGCCCCGCGCTGAACTTGAAGGTGATATGGGTGACATGCAGCCGGGCATGCAAGCGCGGCTGATGTCCAAGGCCCTGCGCAAGCTCACGGGCTCGATCTCCAAGTCCAACACCATGGTCATCTTCATCAACCAGATCCGGATGAAGATCGGGGTGATGTTCGGCAACCCTGAAACCACGACCGGCGGCAATGCGCTCAAGTTCTATTCTTCCGTCCGTCTGGACATCCGCCGCATCGGCGCGATCAAGGACCGTGACGAAGTGGTGGGCAACCAGACCCGGGTGAAGGTGGTCAAAAACAAGGTTGCGCCACCCTTCCGGCAGGTCGAGTGCGACATCATGTATGGCCAGGGCATTTCCAAGACCGGCGAATTGCTGGACTTGGGCGTCAAGGCGGACATCGTCGAGAAGTCCGGTTCCTGGTTCTCCTATGACAGCCAGCGCATTGGTCAGGGCCGTGAAAACGCCAAGAATTTCCTCAAGGAAAATCCTGATATTGCCGATGATATCGAGCGGAAAATCCGCGCGGATGCCGCCGGTGTGGTCGAGCTGGCTGGCGAAGAGGCTGATCAGGACGACGATGACGCTACGGAAGAAGCCGTATAGGTCTTTTCAGCCGGCCCCGGCCCTATTGGGGCCGTCGGAGGCACGCTAAGACACTGTGAGAAAATGGCTGATATCAGCCATGAAGGGCGCATGGTACCCCCATGCGCCCTTTGCTTGTATATGAGGCTGTATAAGGGCCTATATAGAGAGGTCGAACGGGCCGAATCTGCTGATTTGGTCCTCCACGCATATCCGCAGCTAACGACTAAGAGTGCAGGTTCAGGCTATGACGAGCGTCAACGAAGTCCGCCAGACGTTTATCGATTTCTTCGACGGCAAGGGGCATACGCCCGTCGCCTCGGCGCCGCTGGTGCCCCGCAACGACCCGACCCTGCTGTTCAACAATGCGGGCATGGTCCCGTTCAAGAATGTGTTTACCGGCGCGGAGACACGCGACTATGTGCGGGCTGTCTCGTCGCAGAAATGCGTGCGCGCCGGCGGCAAGCACAATGACCTGGACAATGTGGGCTACACCGCCCGCCATCACACCTTCTTCGAGATGCTCGGCAATTTCTCCTTTGGTGACTACTTCAAGGAAGACGCCATCGCCTTTGCGTGGGAGCTACTCACCAAGAACTACGGCCTGCCCAAGGACAAGCTGACCGTCACCGTCTATCACGAAGACGAAGACGCGCCGGTCCTGTGGAAGAAGATCGCCGGGCTGAGCGATGACCGGATCATCAAGATCGCGACGGCGGACAATTACTGGTCCATGGGCGACACTGGTCCGTGCGGCCCTTGTTCAGAAATCTTCTTTGACCATGGCGAGCATGTGCCGGGTGGCCCTCCCGGTTCGCCGGATGAAGATGGGGATCGGTTCATCGAGATCTGGAACCTGGTTTTCATGCAGTTTGACCAGCAGGCTGGCGGTGAAAAAATCGCATTGCCCAAGCCCTCGATTGATACGGGCATGGGCCTTGAGCGTATCGCCGCGGTCCTGCAGGGCAAGCACGACAACTATGACACGGACATGATGCGTGCGCTGATCGACGCGTCTGCTGATGCGTCCAGTGTGGCTGCTGACGGTGACCATGCTGTCAGCCATCGTGTGATCGCAGATCATTTGCGCGCGACCAGCTTCCTCATCGCAGATGGTGTACTGCCGTCGAATGAAGGCCGAGGCTATGTGCTGCGCCGGATCATGCGCCGCGCCATGCGCCACGCGCACATCATCGGCGCCAAGGACCCACTGATGCACCGGCTGGTGCCGGCGCTTGTCACCCAGATGGGGCAGGCCTACCCGGAACTCGTGCGTGCCCAGGCGCTGGTCACAGAAACCCTCAAGCTTGAAGAAGAACGTTTCCGGGTGACGCTGGATCGCGGCCTCAAGCTGCTGGACGATGAGGTGGCGCAGTTGGGCGCTGCGAAGACATTCCCCGGTGAGACGGCTTTCAAGCTCTATGACACTTTTGGTTTTCCGCTGGATCTGACGCAAGACGCCCTGCGTGCCAAAGGCATCGAGGTTGATACTGCAGCCTTTGATGCGTCAATGGCACGGCAGAAAGCCGAAGCGCGGGCAGCCTGGTCAGGCTCCGGTGATGCCGCCACGGACGTTGTGTGGCTGGAATTGCGCGACGAACACGGCGCAACAGAGTTTCTGGGCTATGACACGGAAGTCGCCGAAGGCCAGATCGTTGCGCTGGTCAAGGATGGTGTGGCCGTCGACACACTGGGTGAAGGCGACGAAGGATCGGTGATCGTCAACCAGACGCCGTTCTATGCCGAGTCCGGTGGCCAGATGGGCGACACGGGCATTCTGATTGGTGCCGAGGGCACAAGCTTTGCTGTCTCCGATACGGCAAAACGGGCTGGTGATCTGCATGTGCATGTCGGCACCGTGACCAAAGGCACACTTGAGGTTGGCGGCGTGCTTGAACTGCGTGTCGACGGCGAACGCCGCACGCAACTTCGTGCCAACCATTCCGCAACGCATCTGCTGCACGAGGCCTTGCGCCGCGTGCTGGGCGATCACGTTACGCAGAAGGGCTCTCTTGTCGCCAAGGACCGGTTGCGGTTTGACATCTCTCATCCGCGAGCGGTCACAGCGGATGAACTTGCTGAAGTCGAAGCAATCGTCAATGCCGTGGTGCGAGACAACAGCGATGTGACGACGCGTCTGATGACACCCGACGAGGCCATTGAGGCCGGTGCTCTTGCACTCTTTGGTGAGAAGTACGGTGACGAGGTTCGTGTGCTGAGCATGGGCCACTCAGGGCCGCAGGACCGCGCAGGTTTCTTCTCCACAGAACTGTGCGGAGGGACGCATGTACGCCGCCTTGGTGATATCGCGATTGTCAAAGTTCTGTCCGAGAGCGCTGTGTCATCTGGTGTCCGTCGGATTGAAGCTCTGACCGGAGAAACAGCACGCCAATACATGGTTGCCCAGGAGGCCAAGGCACGTGCGGCTGCTGATGCGCTCAAGACCAGCATTGATGATCTGCCGGGGCGCGTTGCGCAGCTTGTGGATGAACGCAAGAAGCTCGAGCGTGAGCTTGCAGAAGCCCGCAAGCAGGCAGCGCTTGCCAGCGCAGGCGGTGGCGGTGCTGCTGCGCCTGCGATCCAAGAATTTGGTGGCGTCAAGGTTCTGGCCCGACGGCTTGATGGCGTGCCAGCCAAGGAGCTGCGCGGCCTGGTGGATGATGGCAAGAAAGAGATCGGGTCAGGCGTTGTTGCTGTGGTTGCCGTGGCAGACGGCAAGGCTGCTGTGGCTGTTGGTGTTACAGATGATCTGACCAGCAAGCTCAGCGCTGTTGATCTTGTACGTGCGGGCTCCGCCGCGCTTGGCGGCAAGGGTGGCGGTGGCCGTCCGGATATGGCGCAGGCAGGCGGTCCTGACCCGGACAAAGCGGACGATGCACTCGCCGCAATCACCTCGCTGGTTGCTGAGCCAGCCAGCGCCGCCTGAGCTGCTCCATTGCCGCAAGCCGCAGCACAACCTGATCCGTCGCCGCAACAGCGCAGCCTGAGAGCGCGCCTTTACCACATCCTTGAAGCGGGCAAGACGAGCGACCGGGCCAGCCTCATTTTTGACGTATCGATCACGACCCTGATCATCGCCAATGTGGTTGCGTTTTCCCTTGAGACCGTGCCGGCGATTGAGGCGGTCTATGGCGGCCATCTGGAACTCTTCAATATTGTTTCCGTAGCGGTCTTCACTGTCGAGTATCTGGTCCGTATCTGGGTGTGTACGGAGCATGGTCCGTACCGCCGCCTGAGCCCGATGGGCGCGCGGTGGCGCTTTGTGTGCACGCCAATGATGATCGTTGATCTTCTGGCGATTGCACCTTTCTACCTGGCTTTCTTCTTTGCCATCGATCTGCGGGTGCTGCGGGTGTTCCGCTTGCTGCGGTTCTTCAAACTGGCCCGCTATTCCCCAGCGTTGATGTCACTCAGCCGTGTCCTGTGGCTTGAGCGCCGGGCGCTTGCCGCAGCACTCATCGTCATGAGCGGGGCTCTGCTTGTGTCCTCGACGCTGCTTTACTTCATTGAACGTGAGGCTCAGCCTGAAGCCTTTGGCAGTGTGCCTGCTGCCATGTGGTGGTCGATCGCTACACTGACGACGGTTGGCTATGGGGACGTTGTGCCGATTACTGCCGCCGGCCGGATGATTGGCGGGCTGGTGATGCTGCTGGGTCTCGGCATGTTTGCACTGCCCATCGGCATCATTGCCACGGGGTTCAGCCAGGAGATTCATCGCCGCGAGTTCGCTGTGACCTGGGGCATGGTTGCCCGTGTTCCATTGTTCTCGGCCCTTGAGCCCGATGAGATTTTTGCCGTCATGGGGCGACTAGAGGCGATGTCGGTGGCGCAAGGGACTCATATTGCCCATGCCGGTGATACGGCAGATGCGATGTACTTCATTGTCGGTGGGGAAGTGGAGGTCGTCCGTGATGGCGATCCGGTCATCCTGACAGAAGGTGATTTCTTCGGCGAACTGGCGCTACTGCAGGACACGCGTCGCCGTCACGAGCTTATTGCGATTTCGGACTGCAACCTGCTCAAGCTCAGCGCGGATGACTTCGCAATCCTGTCCCGTCGTCATCCGGAGATTGGAAAGGCTGTTGAGCTCGTGGCCAGTAGACGGGCCAACGAGGACGACGCCTTCACGGAAACCGAAGAACTGGCTGCTGCTCAGATGGACGACTAGGCCTTCGACATGGCCTTTTCAAGATTGTCCGACACCTTGTCGAGGAAGGCTTCCGTCGACAGCCACTTCTGCTCAGCACCCACCAGCAGGGCCAGATCCTTGGTCATCGAGCCGCCTTCCACCGTGGAGACGCACGTCTTCTCAAGGGTCTTGGCGAATGTTGCCAGCTTGTCGTTTTTGTCCAGTTCGGCTCGGAAGGAGAGGCCGCGGGTCCATGCAAAGATTGAGGCAATGGAGTTTGTGGATGTTTCCTTGCCGTCCTGCCACAGACGGTAGTGTCGGGTGACGGTGCCGTGAGCGGCTGCTGATTCACAAATCTTTCCGTCCGGCGTCAGCAGCACGGAGGTCATCAGGCCGAGTGAGCCGAAGCCCTGGGCGACCGAGTCCGACTGCACGTCGCCATCGTAGTTCTTACATGCCCAGATGAACTTGCCGGACCATTTCATGGAGGACGCCACCATGTCGTCGATCAGGCGGTGCTCATAGGTGATGCCGAGCTTGTCATATTCAGCCTTGAACTCTTCCTCATAGACCTTCTGGAACAGGTCCTTAAAGCGCCCGTCATAGGCTTTCATGATGGTGTTCTTGGTCGACAGGTAGACCGGCCATTTGCGCTGGATGCCGTAGTTCAGGCAGGCGCGGGCGAAGTCGATGATGGAAGCGTCGAGGTTGTACATGCCCATGGCGATGCCAGGGCCCTCGAAATTGAAGATGTCGAACTCCTTGGAGTCTGAGCCGTCTTCAGCTTCCCACTTCATAGTCAGCTTGCCGGCGCCGGGCACAAGGAAGTCTGTTGCGCGGTACTGGTCGCCGAAGGCGTGACGGCCGATGACAATCGGAGCGGTCCAGCCCGGCACCAGGCGCGGCACGTTCTTGCAGATGATCGGTTCACGGAACACCGTGCCGCCGAGGATATTGCGGATGGTGCCATTGGGTGAGCGCCACATCTTCTTGAGGCCGAATTCCTCAACGCGGGCTTCGTCCGGCGTGATGGTGGCGCATTTGACGCCAACGCCGTGCTTCTTGATGGCCTCCGCCGCGTCAATCGTGACCTGGTCGTCGGTCTTGTCGCGGTACTCCATGCCGAGGTCGTAATATTCAAGATCGATGTCGAGATAGGGATGAACCAGCTTGTCCTTGATGAGTTGCCAGATGATCCGGGTCATCTCGTCCCCATCGAGTTCTACAACGGGGTTATCCACCTTGATTTTCGACATGTAATCCTCTGACCCGGTCTGTTTGTGCCCACGCGATTCTTGGGAGACAAGGAACCATATGAACATCGCGCAGATATGACGCTGCGCTTAAAGAAGAAGGCGAGCGGCCGGAAGCAGGGGCCGCGCCGAATGGGGGGCCGACGGCGCAAAGTTGGCGTCGGCTGGTAAATTCGTATAGCACCCTCACCTTAACGATTAAAGCAGCGGCGGCTGCGTAGCGCAGGGAAATAGCGGTATTTCATGGCTGGAACGGACCGGACAAAGCAACAAACTGTCGTGAAGGCCAATTCGGGCCCCACTGTGATTCTTGTTGCACCGCAACTAGGTGAGAATGTCGGCACCGCGGCACGTGCCATGCTGAATTTCGGCCTGACCGATCTGCGTCTTGTGCGGCCACGTGACGGCTGGCCGAACGCCTATGCCGTGAAGGCGTCGTCGGGCGCGTTTGACCAGATTAGGACTGTACGCCTGTTTGACCGTACCGAGGATGCGATTGCTGATCTTGATCGCGTTTATGCGACCACTGCCCGACGGCGCGACCTGATCAAGCCCACGGTGACACCGCAGACGGCCATGGCCGAGGCCCGCGACATGGAACAGACCGGTGCCCGCGTCGGCGTTCTGTTTGGCGGCGAACGGTCCGGTCTCAACAATGACGATGTTACCCTGGCGCACTCCATTCTCACTGTCCCGGTCAATCCCTCTTTTGCCTCAATCAATCTGGCGCAGGCGGTGCTGCTGCTCAGCTATGAGTACTTTCGGCAGACCGAGAATGCCGAGCCACGCATTAGTGCGACAGACGGTGAAGAGCTTGCGCCGACGGGCGAGATCGTCGGCGTCTATGAACAACTCGAGCGCGAACTCGACACGCACAACTTCCTCTATCCGCCGGAGAAGCGTCCGGCGATGGTGCGCAATATCCGTAACCTGTTTCAGCGGGCCAATCTCACGCTGCAGGAAGTGCGGACATTGCGCGACATCGTGTCTGCGCTGGGGCGTCCGCCGCGCGAGCGGGTGCCCTACAAGGAACGGCCTGGGCGTGGCGGCAAGCAGGTTCATGAAAACGATGACGCCTCTTGAGTGATCCACCGGTAAATAGGGCGGAGGGTACAGAGGCACCGCAGATACTGAGCATGTCCTTCTGGCGCAGTCCGTTGGCGATCCTGTTTCTGGCGCTGATGACCGTCGGCATTTCACGGTCGATGCTGTTTGCCGTCCTCCCGCCGATTGCACGGGAACTTGGTCTGACAGAAGTTCTGGTCGGGCTGATGTTCGCAGCCGCGGCCGGTACCTTTGCGATCACGTCTCCCTATTGGGGGCGGATGGCTGATCGCCTCGGGCGGGTGCGGGTCATCGCCATGGGGCTGGTCGGGTTTGGCGTCTTCATGATGCTGTTCACCATCGCTGTTGCGGTCGGCCTCGCCTATGCGCTGCCGCTGTGGGCGATCTTCCTGCTCATGTTTGTGCCGCGTGTCGCGTCAGCAGGTGCCTCGGCGGCGGTCATGCCGGGCGCGCAGGCCTATGTGGCGGACACGACGTCGGCACGCGACCGCACATCGGGCACGTCGCTTGTGGCGGCTGCCATGGGTTTCGGGCTGATTTCAGGACCCGGCATTGCGGGCTTGATGTCCGGTTATGAGCTGCTGGCGCCAATGTACCTTGCAGCGGCGATCGGTATCATCGGCGGCGTTATGGCCTGGTGGTTCCTGCCGGAGCCTGCGCGGACGCAGGCGCAAACAGACAAGCCGCGCCCGACACTCACCATTCGTGACCGGCGCATCGTCGCCATGATGCCTATCTCCATGGCCATCTCCATGATGGTGGCTGTGACCCAGCAGACGTCCGCCTTCTACTTTCAGGACCTTCTGGGGCTGGATGCGGCAGGGACCGCGCGGGCCACCGGAGCCGCCTTGATGATGATGGCCGGGGCAACGCTCTTTGTGCAGACCGCCATCGTCCAGCGCTTCCGCCTGACCCCGCCGGTCCTTATTTATGGAGGGCTGATACTTGCGGTCGCGGCCTATGTGGTCCTCAACATGGCAGGCTCTTTCTGGATGCTGACAACGGGACTCGTCATGGTCGGCATCGCCTTTGGCATGGCAAACCCGGGAATTTCAGCTGCCATCTCCTTGTCGGTCACCGCAAACGAGCAGGGGAGTGCTGCGGGCCTCAACGCCTCCATGAGCGCCACCGGCTTCATGATAGGCAGTCTTGTCGGGCCCGGTGGCTACACGCTCTCGCCGGACCTGCCGCATTATTTCGGACTTGTGGCGCTGACTGTTATCCTCATCGGAGCGCTGTTTGTGCGGTTTCCCAATCCCAACAAGATCCCGCCGATTGATCCTCCAGACAGCCAGGCCTGAGGTCGTGGAAACTGTAGGGCGGGCCTGCGTTTGCGGCGGATTTTAAGCGTTTGACACATAAGGCTTCGTGGCTATACTCCGGCGCCATCAAGCGGGGTCAACCGGAATCGGTTGGGCCCGCCTTTAATTTCTGGCAGTTTTCGGCGCTTTTTCCCTCGGTTTTGATGGGTGCGACGGGCTGCTGGCAACACTCAGCAAGCTAGAGGCTGCACATGACCAAGCGCACGAGCTCCAAATACAAGATCGACCGCCGGATGGGCGAAAACATCTGGGGTCGTGCCAAGAGCCCGTTCAACACCCGGTCCTACGGTCCGGGCGAACATGGCCAGCGCCGCAAGTCGAAGCTCTCTGACTTCGGCATCCAGCTGCGCGCCAAGCAGAAGCTCAAGGGCTACTACGGCGACGTCACCGAAAAGCAGTTCCGCGCGACATATGAGGAAGCTGTGCGTCTGCGGGGTGACACCAGCGAAAACATGATTGGCCTGCTCGAGCGTCGTCTGGATGCGGTTGTGTATCGCTCCAAGTTCGTGCCGACGGTTTTTGCAGCTCGTCAGTTCGTCAATCACGGCCATATCAAGGTCAACGGCAAGCGGGTGAATATCCCCAGCTACCGCGTCAAGGAAGGCGATGTGATTGAGGTCCGCGAAAAGTCCAAGCAGTTGCCGCTGGTGCTTGAAGCTGTTGCTTCGCCCGAGCGCGACCTTCCGGACTATCTGGACGTCGACCACAACAAGATGACAGCAACCTATGTGCGCGTTCCTCAGCTTATGGATGTGCCATACCCGGTTACAATGGAACCGAACCTGGTGGTGGAATTCTACTCCCGCTAAGTTGCTTCCCATACTGACGATCAAAGGGCCGCTCTTTCGAGCGGCCCTTTTTCATGCGCGAAGGCGCATATGGTGAATTAGACCAGATGCTATAGTAGTCTTCGCCGGCAATGAACGCGGAGATGAAGGGATGCCCAGGGCAGCCGAACACAAAGACGCTTTGATTTATGCAGCCGCGGGCCTGTTTCGGCGCCGCGGGTATGGGGCCAGCGGCCTCAATGACATTCTGGCGGCGTCCGGCGCCCCTAAAGGCTCGCTCTATCATTACTTTCCTGAAGGCAAGGAGCAGCTGGCGGAAACGACGGTCAAAGCCGGAGGCATCACCGTTGCGCGCACGCTGGAAGAGCTGGCCGCCAGCACGAAAGACAGCGCGGCCTATCTGCGCGGCTTTGCCAAGTTGCTGATCGGCTGGCTTGAAGCATCTGACTACGAAGATGGCTGCCCGATCTCGACGGTGTTGCTCGAGATGGCGGGGGAGAGCGAGAAAATCCGGGCGCAGGGTCATACTGCCTATGATAAATGGCGCCAGGTGACCGGGGATAAGTTTTTGGCCGATGGTCTGTCGCGCAAGGCTGCCAATGCGCTTGCGACCCACACTCTCGCAGCTTTCGAAGGCGCGATGATGATTGCCCGGGTCGAAAAAAAAGAAACCGCCATCAAGACGACGGCCTCTCTTTTGTCTGCGCAAGTTAAGGCGATGCAGCAGACCGGATCGAGGTGACACACCTTATGTGACCCGTCTCAGGACGCGTCTCGTTTTAGATACTTTTCGAGCTGAGGCATCACGTCCGCGACACTGACAGATAATGTCGTATCGACTCGTATCAATGGACCGATGCCCAGTGGCAGGCCTTTCGCCCAGTTGGACATCGTTGCGGTGATCTCGCCATCTGCCTGGTAGTCATCGCCATGACCCTCATGTCTTGTACGTGTCGCGAAGCGCCGGGCAGCTTCATCCGGCGGGCAGTCGCAGAAAACTTCGACGATGTTTTGGAATACGTCATTCAACCACTGTGTGGGTGTTCCTGACGTTCCTTCGGCTGTTGGCGGTCGCCAATGGGAAATCAGCACGACCGATTCCTGAAGTTTTGCAGCCCTTTCGAACTCCAGATCGCTTTGTCTGCTGAGCTTCTGCCTCCAGGCCTGGTCGCCAACCCCTTCCTGTTCAAAGAGCTGTTCGAGGAAATCATCCTTGTCGAGGAAGCTGATATCGAGGGCTGACGCAAGCTGCTTGCCCAGTGTGGTCTTTCCACTGGCGGGCAGACCGGAAATGACCAGTGCCGTCTTCAACTCAGAGCTCCGTCGGTATGGAGATGTACGAGAACCCATGGACAATCGGGGCAGTTGAAACAAAGACGCCGCGACCTTGATCGCGGCGTCTTTCTTGATGACTCAGGCGATGGCGCTGAAATCGCCTAGGCCTCTGCCTGGGCTTCCATATCGATGCCCTTACCGGCGAAGTAGTCGCGCAGTTCGCCTTCTTCAAACATCTCGCGGAGGATGTCGCAACCGCCGACGAATTCGCCCTTCACGTAGAGCTGGGGGATTGTCGGCCAGTTTGAGAACTGCTTGATGCCTTCGCGCTCATTGTCATCTTCCAGAACATTCATCGACGAGAACTGGACGCCGAGATAGTTGAGGATCTGCACGACGGTGGATGAGAAGCCGCACTGCGGGAAGACCGGAGTGCCCTTCATGAAGAGAAACACGTCGTCGCTCTTGATGGCACTCTCGATGGTGGCAAGGGCCGGGTTATCGCTCATGGATCCTATCCTTTCGGCGTTTGTAAGCTCGCGCTATTTGGGCGCTGATGTCTGAAGGGCGAGGGCATGCAGTTCGCCGCCCATGCGGCCCTGCAAGGCGTCATAGACCATTTTGTGCTGCTGCACGCGGGTGAGGCCGGCAAAGGCCGGGGTTTTGACGACGGCGGAGTAATGATCTCCATCGCCTGCCATATCCTCAATCACGATTTCAGCGTCCGGCAGCGCCTCGAGGATCAGCTTTTCGATCTCTGCAGCGGCCATGGCCATCGGTCTTGCGCTCCTAAACTCTTAATATCTTTGCGGTTTTCCCGCCTTTGAGAGGCTAATGGGTAGCATCCATATAGGCCGGGAACCAGCCCTCATGGGCTTCACGCAGTGTTTCTACTGATATGGGGTCACAGCCCTGGGCCGTCAATTGCG
Source organism: Candidatus Phaeomarinibacter sp. (assembly GCA_050042885.1). Classification (GTDB taxonomy): domain Bacteria; phylum Pseudomonadota; class Alphaproteobacteria; order CGMCC-115125; family CGMCC-115125; genus Pyruvatibacter. Next base: position 10,989 of record JBHJJF010000069.1, on the reverse strand, counting down.
TGCCCCCGGCGGTGCCCAGATGACGGGCGGTGACACCGGCCTTGTCCGCTGCCTTGAGGGCCTGCTTCAGCAAACTTGCAGGCAGCGCAACGATGTAGCGGGACTGGTCTTCGCCAAAGAGCGCGGCATGGGCGTCGATTCCATCCGGCAGGGAAACGTCAGCACCCACATTGCTGGAGACACACAGTTCCGCCATGGCCACATAGAGGCCGCCATCTGACAGGTCATGCACCGCGTTGAGACGCCCGGTCGCGATCAGGCCGCGGACGAAGTCGCCATTGTGGCGTTCTGCTTCCAGGTCGATGGGGGGAGGGGCGCCGCCATCCGTGTCCAGATCCATGCCCAGCACGTCGCGAATGTAGAGCGACTGGCCCAGATAACCGTTTTCCTCACCGATCAGGATCAGCTCGTCGCCATCCTTCATGCCGTCGGTGCGGCCATAGGTGCGGGCATCTTCAATGAGGCCGATGCCGCCGATGCCCGGCGTCGGCAGAATGCCGGTGCCGTTGGTCTCGTTGAAGAGGGACACATTGCCGGAGACGACTGGGTAGTCCAGCGCCTCGCACGCTTCCTTCATGCCGAGGATGCAGCCGGCGAACTGCCCCATGATCTCAGGCCGTTCCGGGTTGCCGAAATTCATGCAGTCGGTGATGGCTAACGGCTTGGCGCCGGTGGCGACCAGATTGCGCCAGGGTTCCACCACAGCCTGCTTGCCGCCTTCCTTGGGGTCCGCCTTGCAATAGCGGGGCGTCACATCGACCGTTGCGGCCAGCGCCGTATTTGTGCCGTGCACGCGCACGATGCCCGCATTGCCGCCGGGGCGCTGAATGGTGTCGCCCATGATGGTGTGGTCATACTGCTCGTAGATCCAGCGGCGCGAGGAGAGGGCGGGCGAGCCCACCATCCTCACCAGCGTGTCGGCTGCATTGTCCGGCGCGGCTGCTTTGGACGCGTCAAACGGCTTGGGCGGTTCGGTGAACTCGTAAGGCCGCTCATACATCGGCGCGTCGTCATTGAGGCTGTCGAGAGGCAGGTCCGCCACCATCACACCCTTGTGGCGCACGACCATGCGGCCTGTGTCGGTGATAGTGCCGATGACGGCAAAGTCCAGCTGCCACTTTTCAAAGATGGCGCGGGCGTTGTCTTCGCGGCCCGGTTTGAGCACCATGAGCATGCGCTCCTGGCTTTCAGACAGCAGCATTTCATAGGCGGTCATGGCGTCTTCGCGGCAGGGCACATCATCAAGGTGAAGTTCAATGCCCACATTGCCCTTGCCCGCCATCTCTACGGACGACGAGGTGAGCCCGGCAGCGCCCATGTCCTGAATGGCGACAATGGCGTCTTCGGCCATCAGTTCCAGGCAGGCTTCCAGCAGCAGTTTTTCCGTGAACGGATCGCCCACCTGAACGGTCGGGCGCTTTTCCTGGCTGTCATCGTCAAACTCGGCAGACGCCATGGTGGCGCCGTGGATTCCATCGCGGCCCGTCTTGGAGCCGACATAGACCACTGGGTTGCCGACACCGGAGGCGGCTGCATAGAAGATGTTGTCCGCCGGAGCGAGGCCGACGCACATGGCATTGACCAGAATGTTGCCGTTGTAGGCCGCGTCGAATTCAACTTCGCCGCCCACCGTGGGCACGCCGAAACAGTTGCCGTAGCCGCCAATGCCGGAGACGACGCCTTCCACTAGGTGGCGTGTCTTTTCATGCTCCAGGGCACCGAAGCGCAGGGCGTTGAGATTGGCGATGGGCCGTGCGCCCATGGTGAACACGTCGCGCATGATGCCGCCGACGCCGGTTGCCGCGCCCTGATAGGGCTCAATGAACGACGGATGGTTGTGGCTTTCCATCTTGAAGACGGCAGCCAGCCCATTGCCGATATCGACGATGCCGGCATTTTCACCCGGCCCGCAGATGACCTGATCGCCGGTGGTCGGCAGTTTCTTGAGCCACGCACGCGATGATTTGTACGAGCAGTGCTCGGACCACATGACGGAATAGACGCCAAGCTCCGTCATGGTCGGTGTGCGGTTCAGGGCACGCAGAACGCGAGCGTACTCGTCTTCAGAGAAGCCATGCTCCTTGATGATGTCCGGCGTGATCTCCGGTTCATCGACACCCGGGTCTGCCTGCGGAAGTTCGCTTTCGTTTGATACAGCTTCGCTCATTACGAAAGCGCCTCCAGAAGACCTTCAAACATCGGGCGGCCGTCGCTGCCGCCGAGCGCTGGTTCAATCAGGCGCTCGGGGTGAGGCATCATACCGAGCACACGCAGGTCATCGGAATAGATGCCCGCGATATTGCTGCGCGAGCCATTGGGGTTGGCGTCATCATTTGGAGCGCCGTCCTTGGTGACATAGCGAAACGCCACCCGGCCTTCGCCTTCCAAGCGTGCCAGTGTCTCATCGTCGGCGAAGTAGTTGCCGTCATGGTGCGCGATCGGAATGCGGATTGGCTTGGTTGTCGCGTACTTCCGGGTGAAGGCGGTGTCGTTGCGCTCAACGCTCAGATGCACGTCCTTGCACAGGAATTTTAGGTCCGCATTGCGCATTAGCGCGCCGGGTAAAAGGCCCGTTTCGGTCAGCATCTGAAAGCCGTTGCAGATGCCGAGCACATGGGCCCCGTCGTCGGCGCGCTTCTTGACTGCGGCCATCACCGGCGAGCGGGCAGCCATGGCACCGGCACGCAGATAGTCGCCATAGGTGAAGCCGCCGGGCAGGACCACAAGATCACATTCGGGAAGCTCAGTTTCCGTATGCCAGACCTGGGTCGGCTTGCGTCCGGTAATGCGCTCCAGCGCCACCAGCGTATCCCGGTCGCAATTGGAGCCGGGAAAGATCACAACCGCTGCCTTCATTACGCGGCACTCTCGGTCGGGGCTAGTTCAATCGTATAATTCTCGATCACCGTGTTGGCGAGGAGCTGTTCGCACATGTCCTTGACGGCGGCTTCTGCCTTGGCGGCATCGGTTTCATCGAGTTCCAGTTCGATGACCTTGCCCTGGCGGACATCGCCGACGCCCTGGAAGCCGAGATTGCCGAGCGTCTTTTCGATGGCCTTGCCCTGGGGGTCGAGAACGCCGTTCTTAAGCGTGACGTGAACGCGTGCCTTCATGGACATGTTCCCCGGCCTGTTCTGGCGGGGCTCCTTGTGCTCGCTGCATGTCGAAGACACGGAGGCGAGGGTTCGAATCGAAGTGGTGCGTATGCTGAAAATATCAGCCGGGGCACCGGCGCGCCCGTCTCCAGGCGCATGGCAGCTACTTGACCAACACAGGTCCCGTACGGGGTGTCTGGTCGTCGTTTTCCATCAGGATGCCAAGGCGGCGGGCCACCTCCTGATAGGCATCCATAAGCCCGCCCAGGTCGCGGCGGAACCGGTCCTTGTCGAGCTTTTCATTGGTGGCGGTGTCCCACAGGCGGCACGAGTCAGGGCTGATTTCATCGGCCAGCACGACGCGCATCATCTCGCCTTCAAACAGGCGGCCGAACTCGATCTTGAAGTCGACGAGCTTGATGCCGATGCCCAGGAAAAGCCCGGACAGGAAGTCATTGATACGAAGCGACATCGCCATCATGTCGTCGATCTCCTGGGGGGTCGCCCAGGCGAAGGCGGTGATGTGTTCCTCGGTCACCAGCGGGTCGTCCAGCTCGTCGGACTTGTAGGCGAATTCGATGATCGAGCGCGGCAGGGGTGTGCCTTCTTCGATGCCAAGACGTTTCGCAAGGGACCCTGCGGCGACGTTGCGGACCATCACCTCGACCGGGATGATCTCGACTTCTTTCACGAGCTGTTCGCGCATGTTTACGCGTTTGACGAAGTGATGCGGAATACCGATCTCGCCCAGCCGCGTGAAGATGAATTCTGAAATGCGGTTGTTGAGAACGCCCTTGCCTTCGATCAGGTCGTGTTTCTTGTTGTTGAAGGCGGTCGCGTCGTCCTTGAAGTGCTGGACGAGCGTGCCCGGCTCAGGGCCCTCATAGAGGATCTTGGCCTTGCCTTCGTAGATTTTTCTGCGGCGGGTCATCTAATAGAAATCCATCTCGGATTGGCGCCAAAACTGGCGGGCCATAACTGGCTGATAGGCGGTGCGACCTCTTGACCTCAAGGGTGCCGGTGCACACGTGTTGCTTTAGCGGAATTTGGGAGCTATGCCTAGCCGATATCGGGTGACAGCCACCGGCCAAATCCCTATGATTTTAGCAGTTTTCCGTCTGTTTGAGCCATATGAATGTGTTTGCATGGCTCCCATTTGGTAGCGGTTCCAACAAGAGGCTTTGAGATGAGTTCACTAGACAAGCGCGGCAAGGACTTTGAGAACAAGTTTGCCCATGATCAGGAGCTCGAATTCAAGGCCGTTGCCCGCCGCAACAAGCTGCTTGGCCTTTGGGCTGCAGACGCCATGGGGCTGTCCGGCACCGATGCGGAAGCCTATGCCAAGGAAGTGGTGAAGGCTGACTTTGAAGAAGCCGGCGAAGAGGATGTCTACCGCAAGGTGTCCGGCGATCTTGAAGCCCGCAATGTGGACAAGTCAGAACACCAGATCCGCCGCACCATGCAGGAGCTGATGGCGACGGCCCGCGAGCAGGTCTCCAACGAAGGCTAAGCCTTCTTTGGCGAAGATTTCTTTTTCCTGATTGTTGCCGCCAGCAGTGCTGCATATTGGGTGAGCGCGGTTTCGCGAATCTCCTCTTCACTTGCCTCCGGCTTGAGCCAGGCATCGCGGTGGCGGTGCATGGATGGCCATGCCAGCATTTCGACGGCATTGCGGGCGGCGACGTCCGGCACAATGCCAGGTGCCGCCCATCTGGTGATCAGCTTCGTCAGGTCGCCCATGAAGGCGCCGTGCACTTTCGTTGCCTGCATGATTTCAATTTCCGGCAGCTCAAGCGACAGGCGGTCTATCAGCCATATGCCTTTGCGGTTGGCCGATTGCAGGGCGTAGGCCTCGGCCCCTATCTGCCTGAGGACCGCCGGTGTCGGCGGCTTGTCAGCCTTCAATGCCTTATCCAGCGTGGTCCAGCGGGCGAGATGCGAAATTGCCTATTCGCTGACTGCGACGATTTCTGACAGCGTCATGGGCTTGATGGGCAACGGGCCCTCGGGCACATCGCCATGCGCATGAAGAAGGGCGAGGGTCAGCAGGCCTTCCTTGCCTTTTGCGTAGGAGTAGAGCGCTGCCGGCGACAGGCCGGCTGCCTCGGCGACATCCGCCATCTGGGTGCGCCTGTAGCCGGTCCGGCTTATGCACTCAAATGCTGCTTCCGCCACGACGGCCAGACGGTCCTGGGGCGTGTTGCCTCTTTTGGACCGGCGGGTTGGGGGCAGTTTTGCGGGCATTTTCGACTCACGACAGATGGAGGCTCATCTTAGCTCTTGACGGTGGGATTTAATTAAATAAATCATTCATTCAATTAGTGGGCAGCCAGTCAGGAGTTAGCCATGACCGTCCAGGACACGATCAGCCGGGCCGTGCTTGCAGGCATGTTGTTCAGTGGGGCACCGGTTTTGGCCGGGGAAACGGCGGCTTGGACCCATTATGGCGGCGACGCGGGCGGCAGCCGCTTCAGCCCGGCAATCGAGATCACGCCGGAGACAGTGGGTGATCTGGATCTCGCCTGGGAATACGCGACGGGCGACATGGAGACCCGGCCGGAGGCTGTGAAGAAGAGCGCCTCTGAAGGCACGCCCATTCTGGTCAATGGCCGATTGACCTATTGCACGCCCTTCAACGAGATCATCGCCCTTGATCCAGGCACCGGCGCCGAGCTGTGGCGGCATGATCCGGGCATCGCGACGGATTACATGCCTGCCAACCAGTATGTGTGCCGCGGGGTTTCTCACTGGGAAGACCCATTGGTAGATGTGGGAGCCGAGCCGGACAGTCTGTGCGCCGCGCGGATCTTCATGGGCACGGCAGACAGCCGGTTGATTTCCGTTGACGCCGCGACGGGCAAACCGTGTGCGCAGTTTGGAGATGCCGGGGAGGTTAAAATCAATCCCGGCATGGATTTGTGGTGGCCGGGCGAATTTCAGATCACATCGCCGCCAGTCACGATTGGTGAGGTGGTGATTGTCGGGTCCGCCATCGGCGACAATGCCCGCGCCGATGCGCCCAAGGGCACTGTCCGGGCGTTCGATATCCGCACCGGAGACCCGCGCTGGACGTTTGATCCTGTTGCGCGGGGGGCGCAGGAGCAGCCGGCCAGCTGGCAGGCGATGGACGCGGCCAGCACCGGTCATGCGAATGTCTGGGCGCCGATGTCTGTCGATCATGAGCGCGGTCTCGTGTTTCTGCCGACATCCTCGCCGTCGCCGGACTTTTATGGCGGTGCGCGGCTCGGGGACAATCGCTATGCCAATTCTGTTGTTGCGCTGGACGGCACGACCGGCGAGGTGCGCTGGCACTTCCAGACCGTCCACCACGATGTGTGGGATTATGACCTTCCCGCGCAGCCAAGCCTTGTGACGCTCAACCGGGGCCACGGTCCCCGCGACGTGGTGGTTCAGGTGGCCAAGACCGGTTTTGTCTTTGTGCTCGACCGCGACACCGGTGAGCCGGAGTTCCCGGTCGATGAAGTGCCGGTGCCGCAGGACGGGGCGGCGGGCGAAGTTCTGTCGCCCACCCAGCCCATGCCGCAGAAGCCGCCCGCGCTGGTACCGCATTCGATCACGCCGGATGATGCCTGGGGCCTGACGTTCTGGGACCGCGGCACCTGCAAAGACATGATTGCGCAGTACAGGAGTGAGGGCCTGTTCACGCCGCCCAGCGAACAGGGAACGCTGATGTTCCCGTTTTCCGGCGGCGGGGCCAACTGGGGCGGCATGGCGTTCAACCCGGAGACCCAGCTCATGTATGTGAACACCTCGCGGGCGCTGCATGTCGTAAAGCTCATTCCGCGCGATGACTTTGCCGCCGCCAAGGAGGCAGAGCCTCACAAAGAAATCAGTGCTCAGGCGGGCACGCGCTATGGCATGAAGCGGGATCTGCTGCTGTCGCCACTCAGTCTGCCCTGCAACATGCCACCGTTCGGCGTGCTGCATGCCGTTGATCTGTCGACGGGTGACATCGCATGGGAATCGACGCTCGGCACCGTGCGTGATCTGGCGCCTGTGCCGATCCCGTGGAAGCTGGGCACACCTAATTTCGGGGGGCCGCTGGTGACAGCCGGCGGTCTCGTCTTCATCGGCGCGGCCATGGACGACTATCTGCGGGCCTTTGATGCGGCAACCGGCGAAGAGCTGTGGAAGGGACGTTTGCCGGGCGGCGGGCAGGCGACGCCGATGACGTATGAATGGCAGGGCAAACAATATGTTGTGATTTCGGCCGGCGGCCATTCGCGCTCGACAACGACGCTGAATGACAGAGTTGTTGCCTTTGCGCTGCCATAGACAAAAGGCGCGGTAAGATGGGAGAACAGAGGAATCGGAGTTCCTGTCATGCCGTCCACAAAGTCCACAAATACACACAGCTTTGATCGCCCTGCAGCGGCGCTGGCGCTTCTCGGTTTCTTTTACCCGATCCACTACAAGGCCGGCATCAAGGTAGAAGATGCCCTGCGAGACAAGGGCGTTTCGGGTGAACTTGGCCGTCATCAGGTGGCGGTCCTCTGGCACATCCACTCCGCCGGTGAGAATGGCACCATGATGCGGCGTAAGGATATCGAGCAATCGCTACGCTCGTGGTTCGACATCTCCAGCGCCGCCATCACCAAGGCGATCCGCGCCATGGCGTCGCCCCCCCTGTCGCTTGTGGTGCAGGAAGAAGACCCCAACTCGGCGCGCGAAAAAATCGTCCGGCTCACCCCCAAGGGCGCAAAGCACATTGCGGCCATGATGGATCGCGGGGTCGAAGTAATCGAGGAGATCATGGCGCCGATGGACGAAGCGACCATCCGCGAGGGCATCAAGTTTTTCCAGGCCATCACCAATTCTATCGTGGAGATGGAGAGCGGGGATAAGTCTTGATAATGATGGTGCCAGAGAGCCGCCCGTAACGACACGCCACACCGTGTCTCCGGACTTGATCCGGAGCCTACTCGCAAAAGTTCATCTGCACGGCGACTGCGAGTGGACCCCGGATCAAGTCCGGGGATACGGGTCGCTTGGCATATCTACGAAAACGCGTTCACCGCCTGATTGGTGTCCATGAAGTCGCGGAATTTCTGCCACTTGCCGTCGCGCATCGTAATGACATGCACGAAGTCCGACTTGATGTCCCGGCCGGTGGATTTGGCCGTGAGGTGCAGCACCCCGGTGACGACCACCTTGTCGTTGTCCGACAAAAACTCCAGCGGATCGAACACGTGAATGTCGACGGATGAGAGCACCGTCTCGAAGAAGGTGCGCGCGCCGTTCATGCCGTCATACATGCCCGCATAGGGAATGATGTCGTCGGGTCCATAGAACTCGATGCGGATGTCATCGTTGCAGTAGGACAGGATGGCCGGGATGTCGCCCGCGCCGAAGGCTGCAAACAGCTGTTGGGTGGCGGCGATGTTGTCTTCCTGAGTGCTCATTCTGCGGCTCCTTTGAGACCGGGCTTTGTTATTGGCGTCAGGTGAAGGTGAAGCGTTGCAAGCCCATGGTTGAGGAGGCTGGCGCGCTGGGGCGCCGAGCCTGCGTCGGTCAGCTCAATGGCGCTGTAGCGGTCCAGCATGGCATTCATCAGTTCGCGCGCTTCCGCCTTCGCGAGGGCCGAGCCCAGACAGTGATGCACGCCGACACCAAAGGTCAGCTGCTTGTTGAGATTTTTCCGGTCGATGTCGAAGACTTCCGGGTCCGGGAACATGGCCGGGTCATGATTGGCGGCCGCGAAGAACAGCGCGACCCAGTCGCCCTTCTTGATCTGCTGGCCGCCAACTTCTGTGTCTGCTTCCGCAATACGGAACAGCCGTTGCGGCGGGCCGGAATGGCGCAGGCTTTCATTCATGAAGCCTTCAATGTCGTCCCGATTGGTACGCAGGCGGGCTGCGATATCAGGCATGGTGGCCAGGTGATGCAGGAGGTTGCCGAGCAGGAAGGTTGTTGTCTCGGCGCCCGCCACCACAAGGGTCAGACAGAAGCGGATGACTTCATCGCGTGTCAGCTTTTCGCCGTCGGCTTGCGCCGTCAGCAAGGCGCGCATCAGGCTATCCGGCACATCCTTGCCCGCGGCCAGTGCCTCATCCATCGCCGTCACCTGCTCTACGAAATAGGTGTAGAGCTCCACATTGGATGTCTGGCGTTCTTCCGGCGTCAGGTCCGCTGACAGCATGAAGGCGGTACCCCAGTGGCGGAACTTGGCGGCAATCTCGTTTGGCAGGCCGAGCAGATGCACCATGACGCGGGCGGGCAGCGCGGCGCAGATGTCGCCCATGGCTTCAATGGTGCCGCCAGCCCCTCTTGATTGATTTGCCTGCTCCACTTCATCCAGCAGCGTGTGCACCATCTTGCTCACATAGGGTGACATCTCTTCGATGCGCTTGCGGGAGAAGGCGAGGTTCACGATGTTACGCAGCCGATCGTGCTCCGGGTTGTCGTGATTGACCAGCATCAGCGTCGGCGCGGACGAGCCTTCCTGCAGCGGGTCGCGGGACGAAAAAGTGCGGTGGTCGCGGGCGGCACGGGACACCTGGTCATAGTCCAGCAACACCCAGGCGTTCACGGCTTCGTCCTCACCGGGCACCGTGCCGGGCGGGTAATCGCGATAGCCCTGCACCGGCATATGCGGGCGCAGCTTTTCATAGAGCGGATAGGGATTGGCAATGGTGTCGCCCGTGGGCAGTGCGGCCACGAGTGTCTGGATGTCGCTCTGTTGCGATGTGTTGGCCATGATGTCTCCTCCCAAGCGGGAGGACATGCCGCCTCCCTTATTATTGACTCAGTATATTGTTTACTTAGTTAACAATCAAGGAGGCGTCAGGCCGACGTTTCTTTCTTTCCGTATCCCCGGGCTTGACCCGGGGTCCACTCTCATCTGCTGCGGAGAGTAGCGTCCGCGAGTAGGCCCCGGATCAAGTCCGGGGACACGTGTTTTCGATTTTTCTCACTCAGCCCTGCGCTTCTTTCAGCCGATGCGCCAGGCCTTCCAGCGTGGTGAGGTGCCGGTCGCGCTTGGGTGGATCGTAGGTGGTGGCGTTGACGGCGCGCACCAGCACGCGGCGGACGGACAGGTCGTTCGGGTCCTGATCCACGTCCAGCACGTTGAGGCAGCAGGTGTCCTGCTCGAACTGGCCGAAGGTCTTGAGGCCGGTGCCCAGCGCCCAGCCGAGGATTACCCGGTTGACGCCGCCATGGGCGACCAGCGCCATGTGATGCCAGTCCGGCTGTTTCAGCAGGCCTTCGAAGGCAGGCACCACGCGGCCTTCGAAGTCCCCAAAGGCCTCGCCATTCCGGTAGCGCATGCCGGGCTGGTGGGCATTTAAAAAGGCATAGGCCACTTCGTTGAGGTCTTCGGGCAGAGGCACCGGGTCCGGGGCGCTTCCCTGCTCGTAGGCGGCCTGGGCCCGCTCGGAGCGTAGCTCTTCGAGGTCCGGCACTTCTTCCACCGGCAGGTCGCGGTCGCCCATGATGCGCGCCAGGGTTTGTTTGGTACGCGGCAGGCCGGTGTTCACCGCCTTGTCCAGCGGCACGTCCGCCATCATCGTCCCCATGGCGTCCGCTTCCTGCTGGCCCTGCGGCGTTAGATGCACCGCGCGCGGGTCCGCAACAATGGAGCCGTCATTGGTGACATAGGCCACGTCCCCATGGCGAAACAGATAGACGCGGCGGCGCAGCGCGCCGTCAAAGGCAATGCGAGGGTCGGCGGTCAGGGACATGGGGTTCACTCCGGGACAAGTGTTTTTCGTTTCATGTCTCAGTATAGGCCCTGCGCAACATTTATGTGGCGGACAAGAGGCCGCTGCGGAAGGGGCGCCGCCTTAGATAGACCCTCCGGTCAAGCCGGAGGGAGAGCGGGAAGTGCGGGTGTGGCCTAACCACCTCCGCTTTCCCTCCGGCTTGACCGGAG
>JBHJJF010000068.1:0-3621 GCA_050042885.1 Candidatus Phaeomarinibacter sp. | reverse complement strand
GCGTTGTCCAGATGAAGGAGCAAAAAGTACTCATTCACGGACAGGCCGTGAACGGCTGAAAACTCACCGGACAGCCTCGCTCTGATTTCGTCAGCCGCCTGCAGCAGGCGCAGGGCGTTGGTGGCACAGATTTCTTCCATGGAGACAATGTAGTCCATATTACTTGCATGCGCAAGTATATCGGCATATACATGCCTGATTGTTTTGTCAGCTTGAGGGTACGTCATGGACTTAGAGCTTGTTTTTTCCGCCGTGGGCCTCCTGTCCATGATGGGGTGGGTTGCCCTCCTCGCCTCGCCACTCATCCCCGTCTGGTCAGATCGGCTGGCCGGCATTTTCGTGCCCGCGATACTTGCAGTGGCCTATGTCGCTATTGTTGTGCTTGTCCCCTCTGAAAATGGCGGCGGCTTCGGTAGTTTTGCCGAGGTGACTCAGCTTTTCACAAACCCGGGCGCCGTGATGGCCGGGTGGATTCATTTTCTGGCGTTTGATCTGTTCGTCGGCGCCTGGATATGCAGGACCGCGAGAGACGAAGGCAGCAGCTTCTGGCTGGTCCTGCCCTGTCTGCCGGCCACATTCCTGTTCGGCCCGGCGGGCTTCCTGCTGTTTTGCATCATCCGCGGCTTCAGGTTCTCGCTGACCGCAAGACCGCAATAGCCGGAATCGATCCGCAAACCGACGGCAACGTCTCGTGCCTATGGGCAGGACGTTCCGTTGGTGAAGCTGATCGTGCCGGTCTGAGCCCCGGCGTTGGAGCAGAACGCGACCGTCGGAGCCGTATTGTCTACGTTGCCTGACCCACTGACCACATTTCCAATTCCATCATAGGCGACAGTATTGGTCGGGGTGCCGTTGAGCGTCGACAGGTTGACCGTCACATTGTTGCCGGTGGTGAACTCAAGCGCCCGATTGCCGGTAACAGTGATCGTTGAACCGGTCATGACAAAGGTGTTGTCCTCGGAAATGTCGATGCCTTCCTGAGCACCGGTCGAAGAAATCGAGACATCGGTCAGCGTGATCGTATTGCGGTCGTCCGCATCAAACCCTTCATCAGTGCTGATGAACTGTCCGCCCGTCACAGTAACCACATTGTCGTCGTCGATGAGGAATGACCGACCGACCGCACCACTGACCATCGAATTGGTGACGGTGATGGTATTGGAACTCAGCACATCGATGAAGTCCTCACCTGCGCCTGAAAGAGTAACATCGCTTAGCGTGATGACGTTGTTGCTATTACCGAAAATGGCATCGAAGCCAATATTGGTGAAAGTCGTGTCTGAAACAATCAGTGTGTTACCGCTATCGAAGGCAATGCCGTCGACACCTGTTCCTGAAATCGCTGACCCGGTCACGGTGACGGCATTGAAGTCATCGACATCGATGAACTCTTCGCCCGCAGTGGACAGTGCAGCGTTGGTGACGGTGATGACGTTGCTGTCGTTCCCGGCGATGGCATCGAAGCCGACATTGGTAAACGTCGTGTCAGTGACCGTCAGCGCGTTGCCATCATTGAAGGCAATGCCATCGAAGAAGGGATTTGAGATAGTTACACCGGCGACGTTGACGGTATTGCGGTCGTTTAAGAACAAGCCGAAGACTGGGTTATCGAAGGTGCCGCCCTCAATTGAAACAGTGTTGTCGTTCCGCAGGACCACAGCGGGTCCATTCGGTGTGTTGGATGTATTCACATTGATAAGCCGCACAGTGTTCCGGTCAAACCCGAACACGCCCTCCAGACCCACATTCGAGATATCGACATTCTGAAGCACGACAAACTGATCTGATGCCAGCAGCACACCGGTATTGAATAAATTGACCGTATTGCCTGTCACATTGACCGAGGCCAGATGTGTGCGGTCAGCCATCGTCACCGTCGCGGCATTGACGCCATTGGTGAATGTCGGGCGCTGCCCCGGCGCGGTAAGCGTTGCAACTGTGCCTGACCGCAGGCCACGCACCTGGATAGATCCGCTGCCCCCTACAAGCGTTTGATTGGCCTGAAGCGCCTGCGGACCATCGATCGCACCACTGGCCCCATCAGCCACAAGCAGCGTGTTGCCTCCAGCAGTTGCGGCAGGAGCGGTAACACCGGTTGTAGCGTCCACGGTCACTACACGGTCAAAATCGACACTGGTCAGAAGGTCCTCTACCCCTTCGCGCTCACTACGCACCGTAACAATGTCCGTATCTCGCTCAAGCCCGTCGGTCATTCTGCGCCACTGCACCGGCCTGTCAGACAGACGAGACGCAGTGTTGCTGAAAATGGCAAAAGGCAGGCGGAATCTGAGACCGGCCTCCAACTGCCCTCCGCGCACTCTGTCGGAGCGCCACTCTGTTTCAAGCGCTAGCGAAGAGGCGTGTATGCCCGCCAACACATCGTCAATGCGCCACTCAATGCGGGCCTTTGGACCGGTCACTTTCTCGAACGCATCATCGTCGTCAAAAAAGAACCCGCCCGCATAGGCACGAAGCCCGTGCCGGGCAGAATTGGCACCCAGATATTCAATTGGAACCCGAATACCAAGCTCTCCATCAAAGCCCGAAAGCGGAACCTCCTGGCCACCAAGCAGAAAGACCTGTCCGCCCTCAATAAAAGCTGAAGCAAGTCCGGGAGATCCCTTGGGATCTGGCACCGCCAGATACCCGTTCACCCGAACGTCGATATCTTCGGACAGGGCTTCAATACCCGCAGATGTCGCCCAGAAGATATTGTCCTGTGACGTGTCGCGCCGGTCAGCCCCGACCCAGGCGCCAAGGTTCCAGCCGCTGGCAAGCATATGCCGATAGCCGATGGCAGCGTTGACTTCCGAAACCTGCTCCTCAAACAACTTGCCGCGCACATCAGCAAAAAACAGAGCCTTGTCGCTCTGGATCATCGGCAGGAAGACAATCGCTTCAGCCCTGTCTTTATCCTTGCCGCCCAGCGCACCGCCAAGCTCTACCCAACCACCCCAGCGATCCGCGTCTGCAGCGTAGGTTTGGGCGATGCCAAATGTCTGCGCCAACGCAACAGCACCTGCCAGCGCAAAAGCGTGGACTGTCCTGATCTTCGCCATCAAGAAACGCCCCCCAATCGAGCGCATAAGCCGATCCAACCCCAATTGGAACGCCGGCTCAGGAGATTAACCCCCTGTTAACCCATGCAAGTTGGCACAGACGGATGACGCCGCCAAGAACAAGCAGGAGATATGGTGTATATGCGTCTCAAAGCCCGGCAAAAAAGGGCCGCGATGATCAGGGAAAGCTCATGTTCAAATGGTCAGCAATTGTGATGGGCACACTTGTAGCCCTCTACTACGCCGCAGCTTGGTACATTGTTCCCGGCATGCTTGAGCGCTCGAACAACCGGGTGGCTGTCTCAGACCTGAGCCAGCCCAGCCCCGGCGCGCAGGACCTACATGCCCGGCTCACCATCGCAGACATGCACACTGACACCCTGCTGTGGGGCCGCAATGTTCTTGACCGGGCTGACAGAGGGCATGTGGACGTGCCCCGCTTGGTGGATGGTAACGTTGCTCTCCAGGTCTTCGCAGCCGTCACCAAAGTGCCAGATGGCCTCAACTATGACGCAAATACAGCCGACAGCGACCAGATTACACTTGCTGCCATTGCACAGGC
>JBHJJF010000067.1:0-6975 GCA_050042885.1 Candidatus Phaeomarinibacter sp. | reverse complement strand
GTGAACTTTGGTGACGAGAGGGCAGGTGGCAGCAATGGCTTTCAGTCCCCGTTCGCCCGCATCTTCCTCGACGCGCTCTGCGACGCCGTGTGCGGAGAAAATGGTGACCGCCCCCACCGGCACTTCATCAACTTCTTCAACGAAGATCACCCCCTTGGCCCGAAGATCATCGACCACATGCTTGTTATGGACAATCTCGTGGCGGACATAGATGGGTGCGCCGAAGCGGTCGAGCGCGCGTTCAACGACATCAATCGCCCGCTCCACGCCTGCACAGAAACCGCGGGGCTCTGCCAGTACAACCGTCATAGGCGGCTTTGAGTGAGGCTTTGTGTCTTCTGTAGCCGGATTATTCTGTGTCGCTTCCATGTCTCTACAATGGTCTTTCGAGATACGCTGCTGGCAATACCTAAGCCGGAAAAAGAGCGCAGGACTTGAGACGCTGCCACGCCCAACCCAGGCTCATGAAAAGTAACCCCCGAATGTGAGTTGAGTGTGGGGTTTTGGATGTGGCAGTGCAAGTCAAAGACGGTCAAATTTCTTCAGCTTTTGAAGGTCTTAACCATAGTTTTGCTTGGGATATTGGTCAGTCTCATACAGGAACCGTGGCCCAACTGCCACGGCTTGAAAGATCACAGTTTTGCCAAGAAAAGTTGATTTGTGAGCTGTCACTTGTGCACGGACCATATTATTTTGAGGCGTATGTATCTCTTCCACATGCGGCCATTCGCGGGTTTCGATCCAATGGCTTTTACGCTACGTAAAATCTGAATACGTTTTTGCATACGAATTGGAGCGGCAGCCTTGAGCAGCGTTCGACCATATCGAGACATCTACCGGCGTGAATCCCGGAAAATCCACGTTGGCAAAGTGCCTGTGGGCGGAGATGCGCCGATCTCAGTTCAGTCCATGACGAACACGCTCACGCCGGATGTGGAATCAACCATGGCGCAGATTCGCGCGCTGGAAGATGCGGGTGCGGACATTGTTCGGGTGTCGTGTCCGGACGAAGAGTCGACGGCCGCTCTCAAAGACATCGTCGCACAATCGAATGTTCCCATCGTTGCGGACATTCACTTTCACTATCAGCGCGCCATTGAAGCAGCCGAGGCGGGAGCTGCGTGTCTTCGCATCAACCCCGGCAACATCGGAAATGCACAGCGCGTCAAAGAGGTGGTTCAGGCCGCCAAGGACCATGGCTGCGCCATGCGCATTGGCGTCAATGCCGGGTCTTTGGAAAAAGACCTCCTAGAAAAGTATGGCGAACCCTGCCCGGAAGCGATGGTGGAAAGTGCGCTCGACCATGCGCGTATTCTTGAAGACAATGATTTCTTCGAGTTCAAAATTTCAGTAAAGGCGTCTGACGTCTTCCTGGCCGTTGCCGCGTATCAGGGGCTTGCAGAAGCATGTGATTACCCGCTGCATCTTGGCATCACGGAAGCTGGCGGTTTCCAGTCCGGCACGATCAAATCATCCATCGGCATGGGCATGTTGTTGTGGTCAGGGATTGGCGACACGATCCGTGTCTCGCTGTCTGCAGACCCGGTCAAAGAAATTGGTGTCGGTTTTGATATTCTGAAGTCGCTCAATCTGCGCCACCGCGGCGGCAACATCATCTCGTGCCCGTCCTGCTCACGTCAGGGCTTTGAAGTCATCAAGACCGTTGAAACCCTTGAGAAGCGTCTTGAGCATATCTCCACACCTATGACCCTTTCGGTCATCGGCTGTGTGGTGAACGGCCCGGGGGAAGCAATGATGACCGATGTCGGCTTCACTGGGGGTGGCTCGGGCAAGAACACTGGCATGGTGTATGTTTCCGGTCTCGCGGACCACAAGATTGAAAATGACGGCATGATCGACCATCTGGTTGATCTTGTTGAAAAGAAAGCAGCTGAGATTGAAGTGGAGCGGGCCAAGGAAGCGGCCGCTCTTGAAAATCGAAACGCGGAACACCGCGTCACGGCGGCAGAGTAGGGAGCGCTGAGTTTTGGCAAGTGAAGCAGCGGCTCCGGCGGTAACGTCAGGCGAGCCGCAAACAGCCACGTCTGCCCCGGTGTCGGGGGCAGCGGTCGATCTGGACAGCCTGATGGCGTCTGCGGCTGTGGCTGTGACCAACGAACTTGATCGGCTTATTCCCGAGGTCGCGGGGCCGCGAGGTCCGGTGATAGCGGCCATGCGCTATTCAGCTTTGTCTGGCGGAAAGCGGTTGCGGCCGTTTCTCGTCATGGAAAGTGCAGGGCTTTTCGGTGTGCCCGCCGCTCAATCCCTGCGAGTGGGCTGCGCTGTTGAAATGGTGCATTGCTACTCTCTAATCCATGATGACCTGCCTGCCATGGACGACAGCGACACACGTCGTGGCCGACCCGCGGTGCACAAGGCATTTGACGAAGCGATTGCTATTCTTGCGGGTGATGCGCTCTTAACTCAGGCATTTGAGGTTCTGGGCGAGTTTGCGACATCCCGGGACGCGGCCATTCGTGCGGCTTTGGTCGTGGAGTTGGCCAAGTCCTCAGGCGCTGCAGGTATGGTTGGTGGGCAGATGATTGATATCTCGCCTGCCCGTGAATCCATGGGTTTTGACGCGATCGCTGAACTCGAAGCGCTCAAAACAGGCGAATTGATCAGGTTTTCCTGCGTTTCCGGGGCTGTTTTGGCAGGAACCGGGGAGGGCGAACGTATGGCCCTGGCCGGATATGCCGCAGATCTGGGACTTGCATTTCAGGTGGCAGATGATCTGCTGGATGTGACCGGTACGGAAGAACAGGTGGGTAAGCCCGTTGGCCAGGATGATGGGCTCACTACCTTTGTAACGCTCCTTGGCCTTGAGGGAGCGCGGAAGAAGGCCGAAGACCTGGTGGAAAGTGCCTGTGCGCATCTGGCGCCGTTTGGAGCCAGTGCGGACACGTTGCGTGCCGTGGCGCGTTTTGTTGTGGATCGCAATCAGTAAGCCCGGCAGGTCCGTGTTGTTTTGGAGAATATGAGAATGGCCGAAGGTCACGCACCGATGAAGCAGACCGATTTCCTAAGCCGCATAGATATGCCGGCGGACCTGCGTCGTATGGCGCAGCAAGACCTGCCGCATGTATCTGATGAAGTGCGGCAGGCGGTGATTGAGGCGGTCTCGCAAACCGGCGGCCATCTTGGTGCGGGGCTAGGGGTGGTCGAGCTGACTGTGGCTTTGCACTATGTGTTCAATACGCCGGACGACAAGTTCATCTGGGATGTGAGTCACCAGTGCTATCCGCACAAGGCACTTACCGGGCGTAAGTCGCGGCTCAACACGCTCCGGACCGGCGGTGGCCTGTCCGGTTTTACCTCGCGTGCCGAAAGCGAGTTCGATCCCTTCGGTGCCGCGCATTCGTCCACCGCTATTTCGGCAGCGCTTGGCTTTGCTGCCGGTCGCGACTTTATGAAGCGTGACAATCAGGTGGTCGCGATTGTGGGTGACGGTGCCATGTCCGCGGGTATGGCATTTGAAGGCCTCAACAATGTGGGCTCCGAAAAGCGCCGCATGGTCATCATTCTCAATGACAACCACATGTCCATCGCACCGCCTGCTGGCGCTCTGTCGCACTATCTTACCGAACTTCGCGGTTTCATGCCGGATGAAGCAACGCGCGACAAAGGCATTGCCGACGAAGGTCTGCCAAGCTTTGTTGACCAGCCGACCATGTTTGATGATCTCGGCGTGCCATATGCAGGTCCGTTTGACGGTCATGATGTGGACGAGATGGTCCGTGTGCTGACGGCGGCGCGAGACCATGATGGTCCAATCCTGCTGCATGTCATTACCCGTAAGGGCAAGGGCTATGGTCCGGCGGAAGCATCCGCCGACTGCTATCACGGCGTTTCCAAGTTCAATATTGCGGATGGCAAGCAAGCCAAGGCCGCACCAGCCGCGCCCAACTACGCCAAGGTTTTTGCTGACGCGCTGATTTCCGAAGCGGAACGCGATGAACGCGTCGTTGCGGTCTCGCCTGCGATGCCGGACGGCTCAGGTCTCACCAAGTTTGGTGAGATGTTTCCGGACCGGCACTTTGACGTGGCGATTGCCGAACAGCATTGCGTAACGTTCTGCGCAGGCATGGCGGCTGAAGGCATGCGTCCGTTTGCGGCGGTCTATTCGACTTTCCTGCAGCGCGGCTATGACCAGGTCATTCATGACGTGGCCATTCAGAAGCTGCCTGTCCGCTTCGCGATTGATCGTGCCGGCATGGTAGGTGCTGATGGCGTAACGCACCAGGGGGCCTATGATGTGGCGTTCCTTGGCTGTGTCCCAGGTATGACCATCATGGCTGCCGGCAATGAAGCTGAGCTTGTGGATATGGTTGCAACGTCCGCAGCCTTTGACGAAGGGCCTATCGCCCTGCGGTATCCTCGTGGCGAAGGTGCTGGTGTTGAATTGCCTAAGCAGGGGCGCATTCTGCCCATCGGTAAGGGTGTGGTTCTACGCGAAGGAACCAAGGTTGCCATTCTGAGCTACGGCGCGCGCCGTCACGATGCCCTGGCTGCCGCTGACAAGCTCGCCGCCATGGGATTGTCCGCCACGGTTGCAGATGCCCGGTTTGCCAAGCCGATTGATGATGACCTGGTGAAGCAGCTTGCCACGAACCACGAACTCCTACTGTCTGTGGAAGAAGGCTCGATCGGTGGGTTCTCCACCCTTGTTTATGACAGCCTGGCCCGCCAGGGACTTGATACGGGCCACGCCCGCTTTGTCCCCGTGTTCATGCCTGACATCTTCATCGACCATGACAAGCCGCCGGTTCAGGTAGCTGCTGCCGGTCTGGATGCAGCGGGCATTGTCGTCCGCGTTCTGGACGCGCTTGGCATCGATGAAAATCGTGCAGCGATTGCTGCAGCTGGTGCTGGGGCGGAATAGGCCCATCTGACACAACTCTGCGTCCATCGTATCGTCACATGGCTTAAGCAAACCTGTGACGAAACCGTCATGGCGCGCCTGCTAATCACCGGGATCACATATTTCATGTGATTCATCCGGTGGCTTGCAGGCCCTGGCGGATGCGCTGCGTTGCCTGAAGAAGGCCTGCAAGGAGCGCACCTTGCCACCTTCATCCCTCAAGCAGACCCGCAAGAACCTGAAAACCGCCCTCCATCAAAATGAGGCTGCGACCCGCGCCGGTTTTCTGGAGCGGATGTTTACCTTCGCCTTCAAGGGGCTTGTCTACCCGCAGATATGGGAAGACCCGGAGGTCGATCTCGAAGCGCTGGCACTGACCCCGAAGTCCCGCATGATCACCATCGCTTCTGGTGGCTGCAATGTCTTGTCGTACCTCACTGCCGATCCGAAGGAGATTGTCGCGGTTGATCTCAATCGTGCTCATTTGGCGTTGACCCGCTTGAAGCTTGCAGCCGCCCGCGGCATGCCGACTTATGAAGCCTTCTATCGCTTCTTTGGCGAAGCGGATGCCAAGGCAAATGTGAATGCCTACAAGCGGTTCGTCCGGGACCGATTAGATGATGAAAGCCGCAAGTACTGGGAAGGGCGGGACTGGATGCTGCAGCGGCGCATCTCGCTCTTCTCGCGCGATTTCTATCACCATGGCCTGTTGGGCTACTTTATAGGCGTGGCGCACTGGATGGCCCGCCTGCATGGAACGGATCCGCGTCAGATCGCCTGGGCTCGGACGATTGATGAACAACGGGCTTTTTTTGATGCGGCACTCGCGCCTCTGTTTGACCGGCGCATGGTGCGCTGGGTGACAGCCAAAAAGATGTCGCTCTATGGCCTCGGCATTCCTCCTGCGCAATACGAAGCCCTTGCGGCTGATGGCAATGGCGACATTGCATCTGTCCTCAAGGCCAGGCTTGAGAGGCTGGCTTGCGGATTTGAGATGAAAGACAACTACTTCGCCTGGCAAGCCTTCGGGCGCGGCTATGCGTCCGGACCGGCTGGTCCATTGCCGCCGTACCTTCAAGCAGATCACTTTGTGGACGTGCGCGACCGTGCAAACCGGGCGCAGGTTTGCCACCGGTCCTTTACTGAGCAGCTCAACCAGGAAGCAGATCAGTCGCTTGACGCCTATGTTCTGCTCGATGCGCAGGACTGGATGACGGACGCCCAACTCAATGAGTTGTGGGCTGAGATCACCCGCACGGCCCAGCCGGGCGCGCGTGTCGTCTTCCGCACTGCGGGCGCTCCTTCCATCCTTCCTGGACGGGTGTCAGACGGCATCATGGACAACTGGGACTATCGTGCGGAGGAGAGCCTCGATTACTCCAAGCGTGACCGTTCCGCCATCTATGGTGGCGTGCACCTCTATGTTTTCAAAGGCTAAGGCACCATGAGTGATGTTTCGCGCACGACTGGCGACCTGATGGACTCGATCTATCGCACACAGCGCCACTTTTATGATCTCACCCGCAAGTACTACCTGCTCGGGCGAGACCGGCTGATAAGCGAGCTCCATCCACCCCAGGGCGGACACGTGCTTGAGATTGGATGCGGCACCGGGCGCAACCTCATCAAGGCGGCGCGTCGATATCCTTGTGCTTTGTTCTACGGGTTGGATGTTTCCGACGCGATGCTTGAGAAGGCGCATCAGGAAGTCGAGCGAGCGGGCCTTGGTGACCGCATTCGACTGGCGCGTGCAGATGCCTCAGATTTCGAAGCAGAGGCGATATTTGGCAGGGCCACATTTGATCGTGTTTTCTTCTCCTACAGCCTCTCGATGATACCGGAATGGCACAGGGCTTTGGATCGCGGTTACGCGTCGACGTCGGCTGATGGTCGATTGATGATCGTGGATTTCGGCCAACAGACGCGATTGCCTGGATGGTTCAGCAAGGTCCTGACGTGGTGGCTGAAACAGTTCCATGTCACTCCCCGTTCCGAACTTGGCACTGCGATAGGTGCTCTTGGAACAGGCGAGGTCCAATTGCTGTTCGGTGACTACGCCTGCATTGCAGATGTCCCCCGCTGACAAGTCGGTACTTCAGGCGCTTAGCGTAAGG
>JBHJJF010000066.1:0-11024 GCA_050042885.1 Candidatus Phaeomarinibacter sp. | reverse complement strand
GTGCCCTTCACAACAGTTCTGTCCATGGGTTTACTGCGGTTACCAAGCATCTCTGAGAAAATGATGCCCTTCGCGGTCCTCTTTGGATCGATGTGGGCATTCCTCCAGCTCTCGAGAACCAATGAGTTCGTGGTTGCTCGTGCTTCCGGGGTGTCTGCGTGGCAATTCCTGGCACCCGCAGTCATGCTTGCCCTCTTGATCGGCACCGGTGCCGTCGTTGTCTACAACCCGCTGGCGGCTGCCATGGTTTCCCGGTTTGAGGCCTTGGAGTCAAAGTATGTGCGCGGGCGGACAAGCCTGCTTGCAGTATCGGACTCGGGCTTGTGGCTGCGCCAGGCAGACGACAACGGTCAGTCGGTCATTCACGCACTTGGCGTTGCTAACCAGGGCGTCGAACTGCGGGACGTTATTATCTTCCTCTACAACAATGAGGATGAGTTCACTGGGCGCATAGATGCCGAAAATGCCTTACTCGAGGAAGGTCAATGGAGCATAACAAGTGCTCAAGTCACGGTTCCCGGTGAGCAACGTGAGTTTATGGATTCCTACACCCTGCCCACCAGTCTCACCCTTGAACGTGTGCAGGAGAGTTTCGCATCTCCTGATACCCTCTCCTTCTGGGAACTCCCGGAGTTCATTGAAACCGCCCAAGAGGCCGGTTTCTCGGCGCTGCGGTATGAGCTTCACTGGCACCAATTAGCATCCCGTCCTTTTCTTATGGCGGCCATGGTTCTTATCGCTGCTTGCTTCAGCCTTAGACTGACCAGACTCGGCGGTATCGGTCAGCTGATCGTTGCTGGCATTATAAGCGGCTTCTTTTTGTACTTTTTCACAGACGTCACACTTGCGCTTGGCGCACGAGGGGTTATGCCTGTCATCCTTGCGGCATGGTCACCGGCATTCATCAGTGCGATGCTCGGTGGAGCCTTGATTTTTCATCAGGAGGATGGCTAGCAGCCTATGGGGGACGAGGGGGTCGATTCACTTATGCGTCGCGGCACACTCCGCACACACGTGATCTCACTCACGCGTGCCGCTCTTGCATGCGCCCTACTTACCACCTTAGTCACATTGCCGGAGGTCGGCGTCGCCCGCACCTGGGATCCGCTCGTCAAGCCTGAAGCTACGAATATTAATGACCTCCTTGTCAGCCCGACAACGATCGAGCCTCGCGCTCCTGCGCCGGTTGAGGCATATGTCCCGCTGGTTCGGCCCTTGCCTTTTGCCGATCCTTTGGAAGAAACACAATCCTTTGTCCCCCTTGTTCCGCCAGCCGATGCCGAAGCGCCGGTTCCGGAAACTTTGGTAAGAGCCAGCGCACCTGTCCTTGAACCGGCTCCGATACCGAATATTCCTGACGAGCAATATGAAGACACCGTGCTCATCGAGGCTGATGAGATGGTTCACGACAAGACCGCTGACGTTGTCACCGCCTCAGGCAATGTAGAGGTGACGTCGGATTCTCGTGTGCTGATGGCTGACTCCATTGTCTATGACCGTGTGGCCAAGACCGTAACGGCAACCGGGAATGTCAGCCTTCTGCAGGATGATGGTCAGGTTCTGTTTGCCGACTCTATGTTGCTATCAGATGACTTTGCAGATGCCGTTGGTGAAACCGTACGCCTGCTTCTGGAGGAAAATGCCCGCGTAGTCGCCAATTCAGGTACGCGCAGCGCTGCCAATCGGACCGAGCTTAAGAAAGCGGTCTATACCGTTTGCGATGTCTGCAAAGAAGACCCCACTTCTTCTCCACTTTGGCAGATCAGGTCATTCAATGTCATTCACGACAAGGAGAAAAAGCGCGTCGAGTATGAGGATGCCTTTATTGAGTTTTTTGGGGTCCCGGTCTTCTACACCCCGTATTTGAGCCACCCTGACCCCTCGGTCAAACGGCAAACCGGGTTCTTGACCCCGACCATTGCGGTTTCGCCGGAGTTCGGCACCACGGTTCGGACGCCGTTCTTCTGGAATATCGCCCCAAACATGGATCTGACACTGCGCCCAAGGTGGCAGACACAAGTCGGTCATGTTTACGCTGCTGAATTCCGTCACCATGTGGGTTTTGGCGAGTACAGGATTAACGCCAGCGGCACGTGGCCTGACGAAGAAGAAGTACGTGGAACCAATATTGACCCCTTCCGGGGTCATCTGTTTGCGGACGGCATCTTTGACATTACAGAGAAGACGACAGCCGGTATTGATCTCAAGTTGACCACAGACGAGACCTATCTGCGCCGCTACGACATTTTCAACGAGAACGACCTTATCTCCACGGCTCATGTCCAAACTCTTGACGGGCGAAATTTTGCACGCGCCGAGGCCATGTACTTCCAAGGCCTGCAAGCGAATGATGACCAGGCCAACATTCCCTTCGTGGCCCCACTCATTGATGCGGAGTACTATCTGGAACCCCTCATTGCAGGAGGACAGGTGCGGGCCTCAATCAATGTGCTCAATCTGCAGCGTGAAGAGGGTACGAGTTTCCAACGCGTCTCTGCCGACGTCGGCTGGGACATCTCCAGAACAGCAAAATCAGGTGAAATCTTTGGAGCTTTTGCTGACTTGCGCGGAGATATTTACGTAGTAGACGAAGACACAATCAACGGGATCGGTCAAAACAAGTCCTCGGTCCAAACTAGAATTCTACCTACCGTAGGCCTTGAATACCGGTGGCCATGGATTAGCAATGGTGAAAGTTCGTCTCAGGTCATTGAGCCGATCATTCAAGCCGTATATTCGCCGAGCAACTCAAACCCCCGGGATATTCCCAATGATGACAGCTTAGGGGTGGATTTTGACACCACACATCTGTTTGACCGCAATCGCTACCCCGGCCTCGATCAGTTCGAGGACGGAGCACGGATCAACTATGGCCTGCAATATTCTCTATTGGGGGACAGTGGGGGCGAGGCCAGTGTTCTTCTAGGCCAGTCTTACCGTCTGGAAGAAAACGCCAACTTCCCCGCGGGCAGCGGTCTTCAAGACAGCGATTCGGACATCGTCGGTCGAGTCCAGATCAAGCCTGCATCATATCTGGATCTCGTGGGACGATTCAGGGCGGACCCCAAAGACGGCAAACTTCTTCGCAACGAAGTTTCTCTCAGTTCAAATTTCGAGCTGTTTGAGGATCGTCCTATTAGCATTTCGGCGAACTACGTATTCCTCGACGCCAGTCTTGACACAGTCAACAATCGTGAAGGTGAAGAGGTAAACAGTGCTTTTAGCTTCAACTTTGCAGACAACTGGTGGGTCAATGGCCAAGCGCGCCGTGACCTTCGTCGCGCAGAGATGGTGTCAGACAGTGTCGGCCTGACCTATCTAGACGAGTGTTTCCTATTCTCACTGAGCTTCAACCAGAGCTTTATCAGAGACCGTGATATAGAACCGACAAATTCAATCACTTTCCGCATCCAACTGGTTAGCCTGGGCGAATTTGGTGGCTCGACAACGGTTTCAAGCGCCCAAGAAAACTAGCATTTTGAAGGTGCACCAGGCGCTTGATTGCGACTGATCTTTCGCTATGCTCCGACCAGGCGTGGGGAATGCATAAACCTTTGGGAAGAATGGCTTTTTGGGCCATACCTTCGTATCTTTTTCTTACGCAGGTCATGATCCTGCAAAGCAGACATGATGTCAGACCAGATGCAATTAGACCTTAAAAATTCTCTAGCACGCCTTTTGCCCAGCGAGCTTCGGCAAGCGTCTTTCGTGCTGTTGGCCACCGTATTACTTGGCGCGTTGTCGTTAACCTTGTCGGGCACTCGCAGCAATGCGCAGATGGTTCAACGCATTGCAGCCATCGTCAATGACAGCGTCATATCCGGCTACGATCTTGAACAGAGATTGGGTTTGGTTTTTGCCACATCCGGTGTACCTCGCACTTCCGAGAACTTGGAACGGATACGACCGCAGGTACTTCGAGCGCTTGTTGACGAAAGGCTTCAGATTCAGGAAGCCATTGAAAAAAACGTCGAGGTCGACGACGAGGACATAGATCGCGCGATTGAACGGCTCGGCGGTCGGAGCAACATGTCTCTCGACCAGATCAAAAGCTTTTTGCAAACCTCTAACGTCAACGAAGACACCCTTCGCTCGCAGGTTTTTGCCGAGCTTGCATGGAATGAACTGGTTGAGAGCCGGTTTGGGCCGCGCGTGAGCGTTACCGACACGGAAATTGACACCGTCCTGGAGCGGATAATCAATCAGTCTGAATTGGCTTCTTACCTGGTCTCGGAAGTATTGGTTCCTGTGGAGACACCGGAAGATGAGGCACGCGCCCGGGCAGCGGCGGGGCAGCTGGTCGACCAACTGCGACAGGGTGCCGACATACGCGCAATTGCCGGTCAGTTCAGCCAAGCACCCACTGCAGCAAACGGCGGCGATGCCGGCTGGATTATTGATGGCCAGCTCTCCAGCACACTGAATAGCGCTTTGCGCGCACTCCAGATAGGAGAGACCTCAAATCCTATTCGCACTGTTGCCGGGTACCACATTCTGCAGCTCCGCGACCGACGGCTGAGCAACGACAAAGAAGACCCTATGGACTCCGCCATTACGATTGAAGCAGTCAACATACCGTTCTCGGATGATATGCCTCGTGCGCAGCTTGCGCGCAGAGGAGAAGCAGTTCGGGAGGCGTTGACGAAACCGATGGCGTGCGGACAACTAGAAAGCTTTGCGAAATCCATCGACCCAAACTCGCGCTTCAATCGTATTGAAGCACGTCCCATGCGGGCCTTTCCTGCGCCGGCGCGTCCGGGTCTCATGGCACTTAAGCCCAATGAATGGGGCCAGCCGCAGCGCACGCCAGAGGGCCTCGAACTTATTGTGCTTTGCGAGCGCACAATGGTGGAGCGTCAGCTACCCAGCCGCGACGACATCGAAAACCAACTCTTCAGCCAAGAACTAGCCATGATGTCGCGTCGCTACCTGCGAGATCTGCGCCGCAATGCCGTCGTAGAAATGCGGTGATATCCACGCCGTCACACCACGCGCTACCTCTTGCCGTAACCATGGGTGAACCTGGCGGTGTCGGCGGAGAAATACTCCTAAAAGCTTGGGCCTCGCGGACAGAGCACAAGCTTCCGCCCTTTGTTGCCATCGATGACAAGGCACGTCTGGCAGCTCTCGCTGACATGTTGAATATTGATGTCCCGTTGCGATCAGTTAGCGATGCGGAGGCGGCACTCAAGTGTTTTGCAACGGCGCTGCCAGTCGCGGAGACTGATGAAGCGCTGGCACCGCTTGCTGTCCCAGGCACTACGCAAGTTGAACACGGGGAGGCTGTGATTGGCTCCATTGAGGTCGCCACCCAGTGGGTCTTTGAAGGACATGCAAGCGCCGTTGTGACCAATCCAATTCAGAAACAAAGCCTTTACGAAGCCGGGTTTCGGTATCCGGGCCACACGGAGTATCTGGCCGCATTGACCGGTGCGGAAGGTGCCCCTGTGATGATGCTGGTCTCACCCCAGATGCGCGTCGTGCCTGTTACAGTTCATATCCCTATCGCAGATGTCGCTTCCACTCTCTCAACGCAATCGATCATCCATGCTGGGCGCGTGACTGCTCAAAGTCTACGAAACGACTTTCAGATTGCCCGCCCGCGCCTCGCTGTTGCCGGGCTCAATCCTCATAGCGGCGAAGGTGGCACCCTTGGCACCGAGGAACAGTCGATTATCAAACCTGCTATCGAAGCGTTGCGGGCGGATGGCATTTCCATTTCGGGCCCACATCCCGCGGACACACTGTTCCATAGCCGTGTTCGCGCTCAGGCAGACGCCTTTTTGTGCATGTACCACGACCAGGCGTTAATTCCACTCAAAACGCTGGACTTTGACAAAGGCGTCAATCTGACGCTCGGCCTGCCGATCGTTCGAAGTTCTCCGGATCATGGGACAGCTCTGGACATCGCTGGTACAGGCAATGCTAATCCGGAAAGTTTCATTGAGGCCTTGAAACTGGCGGACCTGTGTGCGGCCAATCGCAGGCAGGCGCACGGATGAGTGAAGATGGCTTGCCACCTTTGCGGGAGGTCATCGCAGAGCATGGTCTCGATGCACGAAAATCACTTGGACAGCACTTTCTCCTGGATCTCAATCTCACGCGCCGTATTGCCCGGGTGGCTGGCGATCTTTCCAAGCATGACACCATTGAAGTTGGACCCGGCCCCGGCGGGCTGACCCGCGCCCTCTTGATAGAGGGTGCCAACCGCGTCGTTGCGATTGAAAGGGACGAGCGAGCCTCAACCGCGCTGGTGCAAATTGCACAGGCCTATCCAGGACGCTTCTCACTGGTCGAAGCGGATGCCATGACGACCAACGAAGTGGATCATATTTCCGGCTCTGCGCGGATAGTGGCCAACCTGCCGTACAACATATCCACGGCCCTGCTTCTCAAGTGGCTGAGTCTGGAACCGTGGCCGTCGTGGCTTGTTTCCATGACGCTGATGTTTCAAAAGGAAGTTGCGGAACGGGTTGTAGCTGCGCCAGGCAGCAAGGCCTATGGGCGCCTGTCGGTGATTTCGCAGTGGCGCACGGACGCCCATATCGCATTCGACGTGGACCCACGTGCTTTCACGCCCCCACCTAAAGTGATGTCCAGTATCGTCCATATGATCCCGCGCCCTATGGGTCCGCATGATCCGCCGCTGATGGCTGTCGAAAAAATAACTGCCGCGGCGTTCGGTCAGCGCCGAAAGATGCTGCGGGCATCCCTCAAACAGGTATTCCACGACCCTGAGGCAGCCTGCGAACAGGTCGGCATCAAACCAACGGAACGCGCAGAACGCCTTGCCGTCGAAGACTTTCTGGCCCTCGCCCGGCTTCTGAGTGAAGTGGATCAATAGGCTGTCGATTTGCATCGGTACATGTTGTGACGGGGCGCTGCGAGTGGCAAAGTACAGCCAAACGAATAGCTGACAACTTGTCGGCATGCGCAGATCCAATGGCGCCCAGGGAGTAAGGAACGACCACATGGCAACGCTTAGTTATCTCAACACAACACACATCGATTTCGGCTCTCGTTCCATGGTGGCTGACACCATGAAGCAGCTTGGCATCAAGCGCCCGATGATTGTGACCGACAAAGGCATCGTTGCCGCAGGTCTTCTCGACAAGGTGCGCGAAGCAATGGGCAACGAGTTTTCGCCCGAGATCTATGACGGCACGCCGGAAAACCCGACCGAAGAAGCCACCCTTGAAGCGCTTGCCCAATACAAGGACGCAGGTTGTGACGGAGTCATCAGTCTTGGCGGTGGGTCGTCCATGGACTTGGCAAAAGGTCTGGTCCTTCTTGCCACGCATGACGGCGACCTGACCCAGTTTGCCGCCGTCGAAGGCGGCAGCGGCCTCATTGGCGAAACAGCGCCACACATCGCAATGCCAACAACAGCCGGCACGGGGTCGGAAGTCTCTGTGGGGTCGGTGATCATCACCAAAGATGGTCGCAAACTGATTTTCGCCAGCCAACACCTGATCCCAAAGGTTGCTTTGTGTGATCCGGAATTGACATTGGGTCTGCCCGCACGCATGACGGCCGCTACCGGCATGGACGCAATCACGCACTGCATTGAGGCTGTGATTTCACCAATGGACAACCCGCCAGCGGAAGCTGTTGGCCTTGATGGTCTGCGCCGCGCCTTCAAGATGGGTTATCTCGAAAAGGCGGTTGCTGACGGGCAGGACCAGGACGCGCGCTACAACATGATGATGGCAGCAAGTGAAGGCGCTATGGCTTTCATCAAAGGTCTTGGAGCCGTCCATTCCATGAGTCACGCCTGTGGTCGCGTTAAGGAATTGAAGCTGCACCACGGCACTTTGAACGCCGTCATCCTGCCGGCAGTGCTGCGCTACAATTCAGACTTCGTTGGTGACAAGTATGACCGCATTCGCGAGGCCATGGGTCTGGCTGCCAATGCTGATTTGGCCGATGAAATCGAAGCACTGAATGCGCGAATTGGCATTCCCAAGAACTTAGGTGAGATGGGCGTTTCCATGGACACTCCAGGAATTGTTGAAAACGCAGTGACAGACGTCAGCACCTTCACAAATCCACGTCCGCTGGAAGCCAGTGATTTCGAAAAACTATTTGAGCAGGCAATCGGCTGATCCCAAGATCAGAACCCCACATCGAAGGTACTTGTCCCATGAGAAGCCAATCCATCGTCGCCTACGGCGAAGCGCTTGAAGAAACGACATCAGAAACACCTGAGCCAAAAGGCCGTGAGGTGCTGGTGAAGGTATCCCATTGTGGGGTTTGTCATTCGGACGTCCATCTTCATGACGGGTACTTTGACATGGGCGGCGGCAACCAGCTGGACGTGAAAGGCGGCCGCAAGCTGCCATTCACGCTAGGCCATGAGATCGAAGGCGTGGTCGAAGCTGTTGGGCCGGAAGTGGAAGGCATCACGCCCGGCGACGACTATGTCGTCTATCCTTGGATCGGCTGCGGCGAGTGCGCCACCTGCGCCCGCGGTGACGAGCATCTGTGCAACAGGCCCCGCCAACTCGGCATCAACGTTGCGGGCGGCTTTGCCACGCATGTTCTGGTGCCGGATCAAAAGTATCTGCTGGACCGTACCGGCGTCGCGCCAGGACTTGCAGCCACTTATATGTGCTCCGGCCTTACAGCCTATTCAGCCATCAAGCGCATTGGTGACCCCGGTCCTGACGACAAGGTCGTAATTGTCGGCTGTGGCGGCGTTGGCATGATGGGTATTCAGTTCGCCCGTGCGCTTCTGCCCTCCGCACCGCTCGCGGCAGATGTGGATGCCGGTAAGCTTCAGGCGGCCCAGGGCGCCGGCGCGGCCGCCGTCTACAATCCCAAAGACGAAGATGCCATCAAGCAGGTGATTGGTGATACTGATGGCGGGGCTTACGCTGCGATCGACTTCGTTGGGTCGGAGTCATCTCTCGCATTTGCGTCCTCCATCGTGCGCAAAGGGGGCCAGGGCGTTGTCGTTGGCCTGTTCGGTGGCGGGTTTGCGATGCCGATCCCAATGTTCCCCATGCGTGCGATCACGATCGGCGGGTCATTCGTCGGCTCCCCGCAGGAAGCATCGGATATGATGGAGCTTGTGCGGACGGGTACGGTCGACCCCATCCCGGTTGAGCAACGCGACATGGACAAGGCGACCAAATCTCTTGATGATTTGCGCGAAGGTTCGGTCCTTGGTCGCGTGGTGCTGGTTCCCTGAGGGACCTATAGGCCGTCGCGGAGACCTTTCACAAAACCATCCAGACCAGTCTGGCGGGGGCGCTTGAGGCGTTCCGCGTCCAGAATGGCGCGCACCTGTCTGCTGCTCTGATCAATATCCTGATTAACGATGATGTAGTCGTATTCCGCCCAATGGCTCATTTCATCGGCCGCCTTGGACATTCGGCTTGCCACCACTTCCGCGCTGTCCTGAGCGCGCGCGTGCAATCGGCGCTCCAGTTCCTGTGTGGAGGGCGGCAGGATGAAGATGCTGACCACATCGGCCCCGGCGTTTTGTTTGAGCTGCTGGGTTCCTTGCCAGTCGATGTCAAACATCACATCCTGACCGCTGGCAAGAGCCTCTTCCACGGGTTTGCTGGGCGTGCCGTAGTAGTTGTCGAACACCTTGGCGTGTTCCAGAAACTCACGCCGATTGACCATCAGGCCAAACTCTTCAACCGACACAAAGTAGTAGTCCTTGCCGTCCACTTCGCCGGGACGCGGCGCCCTAGTTGTTGCAGAAACCGACATAACGATTTCATCGTCCGAAGCCAGCAAGCCGCGCGACAGTGTTGTCTTGCCGGCCCCCGATGGCGACGACATCACGAACATCAGCCCACGGCGGTTGATCGAAACATCACTCAACGTTTTGTACCTGCTCGCGCAATTGCTCTATGGCAGCCTTGAGGTCCAGACCAATCCGGGTCAGCTCTGTGTCGGACGACTTCGAGCACAGCGTGTTGGCTTCCCGGTTGAACTCTTGCGCCAGAAAATCAAGCTTGCGACCGACGGCCTCGCCGTCCAGGAGCAGAGCTCTTGCCTGCGTGATATGAGCCCGCAGTCGATCCAGTTCCTCACGAATGTCAGCCTTGCCTGCCAGCATGGCCACTTCCTGAATTATGCGCTCCTCCGGTACCTCGGCCCGATCGGCCAGAAGCTCCGTTACCTGGGTTTCAAGTTTCTTGCGGATTGCTTCAGGCGCAAGCGCGGCTAGTTTGTCGGCCTGCGCGACGAGTTGCTCAATCTCGGCAAGAACGCTTTCAAGGATTACGTGAAGCATCGCGCATTCGTCCGCACGGGATGAGACGAGGCTTTGGATAGACTCGCCAAAAGTCGTGGCCACGTCATTTAACCGGGCAGTCGTCTCGCCCTCGTCTGCATCAGCCTCCGCCACCTCAATGACACCGCGAATGCCGAGTAGTGCTTCAAGTGTTGGGGGCTCCGTGCCAAGTCCGGCAGACAATGTCTTGAGCTCCGCCATCAGCTTGGTCGCGACGTCAGCGTTTACGCGAACGTCAGCACCCGCGTTTTCCCGTTCGATATTGATGAAAACCTGAACCGCGCCACGCTTAAGACTGGCTTGAAGCGACTTCTTCAGACCTTGTTCCAGTGACTCAAGACCATTTGGCATGCGCATGCGGATATCGAGCCCGCGCGCATTTACGGTTTTGAGCTCCCAATGCCAGCGCCAGTCCGCGCGGGCGCCATCGGCGCGACCGAATCCCGTCATGCTTTTCAGTTTCATGAGTGCACTCTAGCGCAATCCGCGCTCTCGCTGTATCTGCCGCCACACGCGCACATTGCGCTCATGCTCACGATTTGTGCGGGCAAAGGCATGTCCGCCGGTGCCATCTGCGACAAAGAACAGATATTCCGTCTCAGCGGGGTTCAGCACTGCTTCAATGGCGGCCGCACCCGGGTTGCAGATCGGCGTCGGGGGCAGGCCGTCAATCTGATACGTGTTGTAAGGCGTTACTGCACGGATTTCTGACCGGCGTATACGGCGGCCCAGCGGCCCCTCACCGTTCGTAATGCCATAGATGATGGTTGGG
>JBHJJF010000065.1:0-17302 GCA_050042885.1 Candidatus Phaeomarinibacter sp. | reverse complement strand
GATTTGTCAGTGGTTGGCTGCGCCATCAGCCACGAATGCGACTCGAAGCATATTGGTAGCTCCCGGCGTTCCCAACGGCACGCCGGCCATTATGACAATCCGATCCCCAACACGTGCAAGTCCCTTCTGGAAGGCGATGCGTCCGGCGCGATCGACCATGTCGTCAAGGTCTTTGGCGTCCTCGGTGAGGACGCAATTGAGCCCCCAGACAAGGGACAGTCGGCGGGCGGTCTTGGCGTGGGGTGTCAGTGCAAGGACGGGCATGTTGCTACGCTCACGAGCAGCGCGCAGACCTGTTGAGCCTGACGTGGTGTAACAGACGATTGCCGATGCATTGAGTGTTTCAGCCACTGTGCGCGCGGCATTGCTCAAAGCATCGGGGCCTGTTGGCTCTGGCTGTGTTCGTTGCGCGTCTATGATCTGCTCATAGTTCGAGTCAGTCTCGATCGATTCTGCGATGCTGTTCATCATGGCAACCGCCTCGACGGGATAGCTACCTGCCGCTGACTCTGCTGACAGCATGACTGCGTCGGCGCCTTCAAACACCGCGGTGGCTACGTCGGAGACCTCGGCGCGTGTGGGCACCGGGTTTGTGATCATGCTCTCCAGCATCTGTGTTGCGATAACCACTGGCTTGCCTGCGCGACGGGCGGCGCGGGTAATGCGCTTCTGTAATCCGGGCACTGTCTCTACAGGACACTCAACACCCAGATCGCCGCGTGCCACCATCAGGCCGTCTGAGGTGTCGAGGATGGCGTCTATGTCAGCAATGGCAGATGGCTTTTCAACTTTCGCCATGACAGCGGCCCGGCCGCGGGCAAGTTTTTTGGTTTCGGCCACGTCCTGCGCCGATTGCACGAAGGACAGGGCGACCCAATCAACGTCCAGATTGAGTGCGGCTTCCAGGGCGCTGCGGTCTTTTGCTGTCAGTGCCGGGATGGGCAAGAGTGCATCAGGAATGTTCACGCCCTTGCGTGATGTCAGTTGGCCACCTGCCACGATGGTTGTGGCAAGACTGTTGCCGTTATTTTCTTCCACACGCAGATTGATCTTGCCATCATCAAGCAACAGGTGATGACCGGGCTCAGCGACCTCAAAAATCTCAGGGTGCGGCAGCGGGGCTCGTGTCGATGATCCAGCCGTCTTGTCCAAATCCAGTATGAAGGTCTTTCCGTTTTCAAGTGTGGCCCCGTCGTCGCCCATGTCACCGACTCGAAGCTTGGGGCCCTGAAGATCAACCAGGATCGAAATCGGTTGGTCGACACTGCTCTCCAACTCCCGAAGTATGGCGACGCGACGGGCCAGACCTTCATGGTACGAGTGGCTCATATTGAGCCTGCACGCATCTGCCCCCGCCTCATAAAGTCGGGTGATAGTTTCCCGGTCATCCGACGCAGGCCCCAGGGTCGCAAGAACGCGTACATTGCGATGGCGCACGAGTTAGTTTGCTCCTTGGGTAAGGTTGCCGAGGGTGGCACGTGGGTCCGACCGGCGTGTTGCTTCGTCAAGGCGGACTGTCCACTCCGGAGACCCTGCCGTGTCAATTTCCATGAAGCCAGCTGTGTGATGTCCGCGGGTTTCACAATCCTGGCGGCCGCTGATTGTGAATTCGCCCGGCGCCACGCACAGAGTTGAAAGCCCTGACCATCCGCCGCCAGCGTCAAAATCGATGGCGAAGAGGTAGTAGTAGCGGGCTGAGAGGTCGCTATTGATGACCGGCGCGCAGTCGCCACCATCAACATGCCACCAGCCTTCTGACACCCATACATCTTGGCTGTAGTAGCCAAGAGCGATGCCGACCCTTCTGGTGGATTCGTTGCAGACATCCAGACTGGCGGATGCCGTTGGCGTGAAGACCACCAGGCTGAAGATACCGATGACCATCGATAGAATGAGTGTCACAAAACGTTCAGTCATCGGGTCCTTTAGGTTCCGCCGGATGTGTTTGCTGCCATGGCTGCCATGCTGATAGATACGGTATCATTGTGCGGTCGGGCTGTCAGTTCCTGTGGGGTTGCGTATAGTCAGTTTTATGTCCCAGGCCGCATCTTCTTCCGACATTTCGAACTTACGCTTCCAGCCTTTTCATTGTGTGAATGAGGCTGCGGGCGGCCGGGTGGTGGTTCTGTGCGATCACGCGTCCAATGCGCTTCCACCGGCTTACGGGTCCTTGGGCCTGCCGGTTACGGATCTCGAGCGGCATATCGGCTGGGATATCGGTGCGGCGGATGTATCGCGCCGTCTGGCGGATGCCCTGGAGGCACCTGCTGTGCTTTCCGGATTCTCTCGCTTGTTGATCGACCCCAATCGGGGGGCTGATGATCCGACTTTGGTCATGAAGCTCTCTGACGGCGCGGTTATTCCGGGCAATAAGGGTGTCGACGCAGAAGAAATTTCGCTCCGCCGGGCAATGTATTGGCAGCCCTACCAGGATGCCATCAGCAGGACGATTGACCGGGTGATGGCTGCCGGCACCGCACCCATGATCGTGTCGGTCCACAGTTTTACCCCTGTATGGCGCGGACACCCGCGACCTTGGCACGCGGGTATCCTTTGGGACAAGGAGCCGCGCCTTGCCCATGCGCTTCTCGCCGGATTGAGGCAGGAACGGGACTTGGTTATAGGCGACAATGAGCCGTACACGGGCCGCTTAAAGGGAGATACGATGTATCGTCATGGCACCCAGCGTGGCTTGCCGCATGCCATTGTTGAAGTACGTCAGGACCTGATTGATACCCATGCCGGCGCTCAGGAGTGGGCAGATCGGTTGGCGCATATCGTGCGCGATATCGTCGACATGTCGCCCGGGATCAATGTGGTGAAGCATTTTGGATCGTATACTGACGACCGGATGCCGGAGGGCAGCAAGTGAGCCGACCGGATTTTACACTTGGGGTGGAGGAAGAGTACCTCCTGGTCGATACAGAGACTCGTGATCTGGTCTCCGAGCCGCCATCTGATTTGATGTCGCGTATGTCCGACGCCATCGGCGCGCAGGTGTCTCCTGAGTTCCTCAAGAGTCAGGTTGAGATTGGAACGGCGGTCTGTAAGTCGCCCTCGGAGGTGCGCGCGGAACTCATTCGTCTGCGCGGCGCGGTCAGCAGTGTGGCGGGCGAATATGGGTTTGCGCCGATTGCTGCAAGTACCCATCCCTTCGCCAAATGGTCTGAGCAGCATCACACAGAAAAGGCACGATACGACCAGATCGCCAAAGACCTTGCGGGCACTGTGCGGCGTCTCTTGATCTGTGGCATGCACATTCATTGCGGCATCGAGGACGATGATCTGCGCATCGATCTCATGAACCAGGTGAGCTACTTCCTGCCGCATATTCTGGCGCTGTCTGCATCGTCGCCCTATTGGCAGGGGGAAGACACCGGCATGGCATCCTACAGACTCACGGTTTTCGATGCCCTGCCGCGCACAGGTGTGCCGGATCTGTTTGGAAGTTGGCCTGAGTATCAACGGGTTGTGTCACGCCTGGTTGACGTGGGTGCTATTGAGGATGCCAGCAAGATCTGGTGGGATATTCGCCCTTCCGTTCGCTGGCCAACACTTGAGGCGCGGGTCGCTGATGTCTGTACACGGATAGAAGACGCGGTGGCGCTGGCTGCGCTCTATCAATGTCTTTTGTCCATGCTGTTCACGCTGCGTGAGAAGAACCAGCGCTGGCGGGTTTATCCCCGTATCCTGATTGAAGAAAACCGCTGGCGGGCTCAACGCTATGGTGTGACGCGGGACCTGGCGGACTTTGGCAAGGGCGAGATGGTATCGGTCAGCGACCTTTCTGACGAACTGGTTGGCCTTCTTCAAGAAGAAGCAGGCCAACTTGGATGTATGGAAGAACTGTTGCACGTGGCAACCATCGCCCGGCGTGGCACCAGCTCTCAGGCACAGCGCACCGCCTATGATGAGGCGCGGGCGGACGGTGCGGACCATGACGCTGCGCTACTGGGTGTGGTTGACCACTTGATTGAAGAAACCATGTA
The DNA here is from genome assembly GCA_050042885.1 of Candidatus Phaeomarinibacter sp. Classification (GTDB taxonomy): domain Bacteria; phylum Pseudomonadota; class Alphaproteobacteria; order CGMCC-115125; family CGMCC-115125; genus Pyruvatibacter. The sequence goes on along the minus strand of JBHJJF010000065.1, from coordinate 13,313 downwards.
TGGCGTATCGCCGCACTAGGCTCGGCCTTCAGATGTCCATATTCAGTACGAAGGAAAATACATGCCTGAACCATCGCAAACAGAACTTGAGGCCGCAGCCTTCCGGCGGCTCGTGTCGCACCTGCAGGATCGTACCGATGTGCAGAACATCGACCTGATGAACCTGGCAGGCTTTTGCCGCAACTGTCTGTCGCGTTGGTACGGCGAAGAGGCGGCGGCAAAAGGGGTCGAGCTTTCCAAGGATGATGCCCGCGAGATTGTGTACGGAATGCCGTATGCGGACTGGAAGGCCAAGTATCAGACAGATGCCACGGCTGACCAGAAGGCGGCCTTTGATGCAGCGTCCAAGGACCACGGCTAAAAGCGTCAGATAGGCGGTTGCGGATGAGGGGCCGGGCTGGTTAATGTCCGCGCCCTTTCCTCCATCTATCTAACCCTTAAAAAGAGGCAGACCATGGCGCAGACCGGCGGCATCGCACGCGATCAACTCAAATCCATCGTTGAACGCATTGAGCGGCTTGAAGAAGAAAAAGCAGCCCTCGCCGCAGACATTCGCGAGGTCTATGCCGAAGCCAAGGGCAACGGGTATGATGTGAAGGCTCTGCGCCGCGTGGTGCGCGAACGCAAGCTCGACCGGGCTGAGTTTCAGGAACAGGAAGCGATCATTGATCTGTATCGCTCAGCACTGGGCCTTGCGGCGGGCTGATTAGGCCCGTACCTCAATGCCGAGATCGCGGACCTTCCGGTAGAGTGTTGAGCGACCGATACCCAGACGGCGGGCAACTTCAGACATGTGGCCTTCATATTTTTCAATAGCCAGGCGGATCATGTCCGCCTCCATGTCTTCCAGCTTTTTGAGATTGCCTGTTTCGTCCAGCGCGGTGATGTCGCTTGGCAGTCCCTCATAGGCCGGCTCGTCCATATGTGCAGCCGCGGCTGGCGCAAACGGGGATGAGACCGGAGCCGGGACGCCCGCACCGAGTACGGCGGGCTGAATATCCGGGAGGCGTGGCTTCGGCTTCGCCTGCGCACCGGCAAGGCTGGCAATCTGTGGGAAGTCCTCAAATGTCAGCATGTCGCCGTCGCACAAAACCACGGCACGGAAAACCGCATTTTCAAGCTGGCGAACGTTGCCCGGCCAGCCGAAACCCTCAAGCAACGCGCGAGCATCGCCATCCATCCCACGGATCGGTTTGCCTTCTTCAGCCGCAAAGCGGGCGATGAAGTGGTCAGACAAGGGTGCCACATCTTCGCGGCGATCACGTAGAGCCGGCACCGCCACGGGGAAGACATTGAGGCGGTAATACAGGTCTTCGCGGAATGTGCCGTCTTGCACGGCCTGAATCATGTCGCGGTTGGTGGCTGAGATCAGGCGAATATCCACTTTAATGGGTTTCTTGGCGCCAACAGGGTCCACTTCGCCTTCCTGGAGCGCCCGAAGCAACTTCACCTGCATATCAAGTGGCAGTTCGCCGATCTCATCCAGAAACAGTGTGCCGCCATGCGCTTCCTGGAATTTGCCGGCGTGTTTCTCCGTGGCGCCGGTGAATGCACCCTTCTCATGGCCGAAAAGGATTGATTCCACGAGGTTTTCCGGGATCGCGCCACAGTTGACGGTCACAAATGGGCGGCCCGCACGATCGCTGGAGCCCTGAATGGCGCGCGCAATCATTTCCTTGCCCACGCCTGACTCACCTTCGATGAGAATCGGAATGTTCGACTGGGCGGCCCGTTCGCCGATTTTCCCAACTTTTCTCATCGCCGGGCTTTCGGCAATCAGGTCGTCAAATGTGAGCTGGCCGGTTGAATGCTTCTTGAGGCGGGTGATTTCCTTGCCCAGGGCTTCAAGCTTAAGCGCATTGGCGATGGATACCTGCAGCCGCTCCGGGCTTGCCGGTTTTACAACAAAGTCACGGGCGCCGGCCTGCATGGCCTTAACCACTGTATCGATGCCGCCATGTCCGGTGAGCACAATAAAAGGCAGTTCGGGGCGGCTTGGGCGAACGCGCTCCATAACGGCCCAGCCGTCGGTCTCCGGCATTACGAGATCAAGGACCACAAGGTCGATCTCGCTGGCGCGGGCTCCCTCAAGCGTTGCAATGGCTTCATTGCCGCCGCCGGCGGTCATGACGCGATGGCCGTCACGCTCTACAACGGCGGAAATCAGCCGTGTCTGTGCCGGATCGTCGTCAACAATGAGAATCGTCTTCGCCATATTGGTCCCCGAAACGCGCTGCCATCACGGCAGAAGTATTCAAACCGGACAAGGCGGGGGCCGGGTCAGCGATAAATCGCAAACAATCCCAAGAGAATGGAGCCGGTACGCCCGTCTTGAGGTGGCATATTGTCCTCAAGGCGGTTAAGGAGGGTTTTAGAGATCGGGGAACAACTTCACCATTCTTGGGTTCTGTCTGTCTCAACCCGGGAAAAGGCACTCTATGGTTAACAAAAACCTGCCTTTTTCTGGGTGTTGCGGAAACGTGACTCCTGTTGCTCAACGGGCATTTTCGCCGGGAAATCGGTTGCCCAGACAGGGGGCTTTATGCCATGAAAGTTACGGATACGCGGACTAGGTAGTTCCCGGGCGGGTCCCGGCCACCCGTCGTTTTCGGGGGGTGCGAAGGCAAATTTCGAATGACGGAGAGTGGGATGAAGACGCTATCCCGGCTAATTGCGGTGGGGGCATTTTTTGGTCTGGCAGGCTGCGGCCTCGGCGGGACTTTCCATGTGGAAAGCTTCCTGGACCAGGAAATTTCTGGAGATGATTTCTACTCGTGCCTCGCGGCCGAGTATCAGGATCGTGCGACATCTGAAGTCTATGTAGACTGCGAATGGCGTCATGCGGTTCTTTTCGCTGAAAAGGGTCGCGCAGCGCTTGCTGGCGGTCCGGTTGCGCCGTTTGATCCGGCCAATGTTCCTTGGGGCCGCAAGGTTCTGGACTCTGAACTTCCTGAGCTTCAGGAGGCCCGTGGCCGCCTGATCGCAGCTCTGGACAATGGTGGCCGCGATGACCGTGGCTGCGCATGTGCAAAAGCTCAGCGGTACTATGACGGTTGGGTTGAGCAGGCTTCTGACAACGAATTCGGTGTTGACGGTGCCTTCTTCGGTGGTCGCGGTGGTCCGGTTCAGCCGGCTCGTGTGGCTTCTGAAAAGGTTGCTTTCTACGAAGCGCTGACCGAGTGCGAAGCAAGCGTTGACCAGGACTTCGTGATTTACTTCGGCTTTGACAAGTTCAACCTGACTTCAGCTGCCATGGCAGTGATTGACGAAGTCGCGAGCTTCACCAAGGAATTCAACAACCCGACAGTCAACGTTGTTGGCCACACTGACACCTCTGGTTCAGTTGCCTACAACCAGGGCCTGTCACAGCGCCGCTCGAATGCTGTTGCAAACGCGCTCGCTGCTCAGGGTGTAACGGTTGGTGCAGTTGGTGCTGTCGGTGAAAGCGAACCTGCTGTCCCGACTGGCGACGGTGTACGTGAGCCTCTCAACCGCCGTGCGGTTATCGAGGTCCGCTAGTAGCGGTTCCATCACCCCGGTGACCTTGGTCATCCGGACACGAATTGAAAGGCCCGGCTTAACAGCCGGGCCTTTTGCTTTTGGAGTGTGATGCCTTGGACGTATGCATCACTTCGGCCAGTCATACGTTCTTTGTTTGATTGCTGGGCCTTGAACGCCAATATCCCTTACGGTGGCACCTGCAGCTTCTGACGGGCTGCGTTCCTATCCACACTCCCGGCCTAGCATGTTGAGTATGACGATGACCTCTCCTGCCTTTTCTTCTGTGTCACCTGCCCAATCCAATGAAACTGCTGACGCAGCGCTGGGGGATCTCCCTGCGTGGGATCTCAGCGATTTGTACCCCGCGCGCGATGCAGATAGCCGTGACGGCAGCTTTGCCGGCCAGGCTGCTGCGCTGGCCGATATTGCAACGTCCAAAGCGCAGGCCGACACATTCGCTGAACGTTACGCTGGGCGAATCGAGTCCCTTCTTCAGGGTGCATCCGGCGCTGATGACCTCGCCGAAGCTATGGCGGACTATGAAGCACTCGATGAGCGGCTCGGTCGCATTGGTTCGTTTGCGGGTCTTGTTTATGCAACCGACACCACCAACGCTTCCTATGCGAAATTCTATGGAGATGTGCAGGAGCAGCTGACGGCTGTCAGCAGCACGATTTTGTTTTTCTCGCTGGACATCAATCGTATTTAAGATCAGGACCTGGAGGCGGCCTACGCAGCCAGTGACGCTCTTGCGCGGTATCGGCCGTGGCTCACATCGGCGCGTGCATGGCGGCCGTATCAGCTCTCTGATGATCTGGAAAAGCTATTGCTCGAAAAGCGTGTCACGGGCGCTGCTGCGTGGAACCGGCTGTTTGACGAAACAATGGCAGGGCTGCGGTTTGACATTGACGGCACGCAGGTGCCCATCGAGCCGGCGCTCAATACGCTGACGGATGCAAACCCTAAGGCGCGTGAAGAGGGTGCACAGGCGCTTGCAACGACATTCGCCAAGCACGTCGGCACGTTCACACTCATTACCAATACCTTGGCCAAGGACAAGGAAGCCGAAGACCGCTGGCGTGGCTACGATGATGTGGCGCAGGCGCGTCATCTGTCGAACCAGGTTGAGCCGGAAGTGGTTGATGCACTCGCGTCTGCTGTGGAAAGCAAGTTCGAGTCCGTGTCTCACCGGTACTACACGCTCAAGGCCCGCATGGCAGGTGTGGAGACACTCAATTACTGGGACCGCAATGCGCCGCTTCCGGATAGCGATGACCGCAAGCTTTCATGGGATGACGCGCGAACAACGGTCCTGGATGCCTATCGCGGCTTTGCGCCTCATATGGCAGAGATCGCCGGCCGATTCTTTCAGCCTCATGGAGGGTCTAGCTGGATTGATGCGCAGATCCGTCCAGGCAAGTCGCCCGGCGCCTTTTCTCATCCCACTGTTCCCACTGCGCATCCCTATGTGCTGCTGAACTATCAAGGCAAGCTTCGGGACGTGATGACGTTGGCGCACGAGCTTGGCCACGGGGTGCATCAGGTGCTGGCCGCCCCGCAGGGTCAACTCCTTTCCCAGACACCTTTGACGCTGGCCGAGACTGCCTCGGTATTTGGGGAAATGCTGACCTTCCGTGCCTTGCTGGCCGCTGCGCCGGATCAACGCGCCCGGCGGGCGATGTTGGCGTCCAAGGTAGAGGACATGATCATCACAGTCGTGCGGCAAACCGCGTTCTACATGTTTGAACGGGACGTGCATCTCAGTCGCCGCAATGGCGAACTGACGTCGGACGATATCGGACGTATCTGGATGAATGTGCAGGAAAAGAGTCTTGGGCCGGCTATCAAGCTCAACGACGGCTATGAGACCTTCTGGTGCTACATCCCTCATTTCATCCATTCGCCGTTTTATGTGTATGCGTATGCGTTTGGTGATTGTCTGGTGAATTCCCTCTACCGTGTGTACGAGAACGGCCATCCGGATTTTGCTGCGGCCTATCTGGATATGTTGCGGGCCGGGGGTACCAAGCACCATTCGGAGCTTCTCGCGCCCTTCGGTCTTGATGCGCGGGACCCCAATTTTTGGTCAGGTGGGCTGGCTGTGATTGAAGGCCTGATTGATGAACTGGAAGGACTGGTGGCCTAGGTATGGATGATATGCCGACCAATGAAGACAACCGGCTGGCTGGTCGCGCCAAGCGGTATGCGCGCGTCGGCGGCGGCGTTGGTGGTATTGCCGCGAAGGTTGCCAGTTCGCGGTTGCTTGGCCGCGAGATCGATGACGCTGCGGTAGCCGCCGAATTGCGGGATGCGCTCGGTGGCATGAAAGGCCCAATCATGAAGGTGGCGCAGATGCTCGCTACCATTCCCGAAGCGCTGCCTGAGGAATATGCGACGGAGCTGGCTCAGCTGCAGGCAAATGCGCCGGCGATGGGCTGGCCGTTTGTCAAACGGCGCATGGCGTCCGAACTGGGGCGCACTTGGCAAAAGAAGTTCGGCTCGTTTGAGCACGAAGCTGCAGCTGCTGCGTCTCTTGGGCAAGTGCATCGGGCCACCACACTGGATGGCGATCCGGTCGCGTGCAAACTTCAGTATCCGGATATGCAGGCAGCTGTTGAAGCTGACCTGACCCAGCTCGAAGTTGTGTTTGCCATTCAGAGGCGTGTCGGTGGCGTGATTGATACACGCCAGATGGCCAAGGAGATTGGCGCGCGCCTGCGCGAGGAACTCGATTATGAGCTGGAGGCCCGCCACATCGCGCTGTACCAACGCATGCTGCGGGATGATGATACCATTCGCGTGCCTGATGTGGTTGCGGATCTGTCAACGCAGCGCCTTCTGACCATGAGCTGGCTGGAAGGCAAGCCTCTGCTGGACTTCCGCGACGCACCTCTAGAGGACCGCAACCAGATTGCGTCGGCCATGTTCCGGGCCTGGTGGCATCCGTTCAGTCATTTCGGTGTGATCCATGGCGATCCGCATCTGGGCAACTACACGGTACGCGATGATCATGGGATCAACCTTCTTGACTATGGCTGCATCCGAAAGTTCCCACCCAGCTTCGTTGCGGGTGTTGTGGAGCTGTATCGCGGTCTGCAGACGGACGACCGGGACCGCGTTGTGGCAGCCTACGAAAGCTGGGGTTTTGAGAAGCTCAACACCGAACTCGTGGATGTACTGAACATCTGGGCGTCCTTCATCTATGGCCCGTTGCTGGATGATAGAGTGCGGACGATCGCTGACGGCGTGTCTGCGGGCAAGTATGGGCGTGAAGAAGCAACAAAGGTTCATGCGGCCCTCAAGTAGCATGGACCTGTAACGCCACCGCGAGAATTCGTCTTTATGGATCGGGCTGCCATCGGACTTGGTGGTGTGTTCCTGCACCTTGCCGCGGAGCTGAACTTTCATGACCTGTTCAATGCCGAAATAGAGACATTTGATCATGATGTGCTGGTCAAGCGGCAGACCAAGCAGTTCAAGACCCACGGCTTGGCGCTAGAGGCGTAAGCCCAGTTGGGTTATGTCTGCGGGTTGATACGACATCTCGCAAAGGCAGACCGCTGATGGCCGATACAGACGCACCTGGGGTCGAGGAAGGTGTGCCCGACGAGTTTTCACCCGCTACGTGGCGTGGGGGGTTCGGCAATCAGGTCGGGCCGATCTATCAACGTTTCAGTGAAGACGGAACTTGGGCCCGCGGCTTTCTGGTTGGGGAGCGGCATACCAATGGCTTTCAGAATTGCCATGGTGGGATGTTGATGGCGTTTGCAGACATGGCATTCGGGTCCGTCGTTACTTACGAGAAACATCGGTTCTGGGTGACTGTCCGGTTGGTGACGGATTTTGTTTCCTCCGCGGCGCTGGGCGAGTTTATTCAGGGCAATGCTACGATCACGGGCATGGATGGTGATTTCATCGCGGTTAGGGGCCATATCTGGACCGGGGGCAATGACCCCAAGGGTCCGGACGCCCGGACACTGATGACGGGAACCGGCCTTTTCAAGATGTTGGGCGAAAGGCCCGGTGAATCGCCACTTTTGGCCGCCCGGGACTAATGTGCTCCATCACGCGCAGCGGGCCGCACTGCTTGCCCGAACGGGCGCTTGCCGCCTATAGTCCGGCAGATTTCTGAGTATTTATGACTACCTGCACTTTCTAAGGAGACAGGGCTTATGGCGGACGCCAAAAACGAAGTTTTCGATGCTGAAAGCTGGGGCAAAGAGATGGAACCTGAAGGCCATCTTGGTACCTGGGACGGCTTCATGGCTCTGACCAAGTGGGGGACGATTTCTGTTGTCCTCATTCTTGTTCTGATGGCCATTTTTCTGGTCTAGCGGCGGAAGCGTAGGCATTCTTAACTTGGCCACTGCGTTTCGGTCAGGTGTATTCCAACCAATGGCCCAATAGAGGTCTGCACACACGTGATGCCCCACAAGGGGTGCGCGGTACGGACCCAATCCAACAGGGCGGAGAAATATGAAGCTTGCTATCCCGAAGGAGCGGCGTGACAACGAAACGCGCGTCGCCGCCTCGCCGGAAACGGTGAAAAAACTCACGGCACTTGGCTTTGATGTGATTGTGGAGGCGGGCGCAGGCCTTGCCTCTTCAGTATCAGACGCCCAGTTCCAGGATGCCGGAGCCACCATTGCGGCGGATGCTGCCGCAGCCATGGGTGATGCTGATGTCATCTTCAAGGTGCGTGGTCCGGATACGGATGAAATTTCCAAGATGAAGCGAGGTGCGGTTCTGGCAGCGATGCTGAACCCGCATCAAAGCAAGGACACAAATAACGCGCTGGCCTCGGCCGGTGTGACGTCCTTCGCCATGGAACTGATGCCGCGTATCACGCGTGCGCAATCCATGGACGTTTTGTCTTCGCAGTCGAACCTTGCGGGCTACAAGGCCGTGATCGACGCTGCTGAACTTTTCACACGAGCCTTCCCGATGATGATGACGGCGGCCGGCACTGTTGCGCCAGCGCGTGTTTTTGTCATGGGGGCGGGTGTTGCCGGCCTACAGGCCATTGCAACAGCAAAGCGCCTTGGCGCGGTTGTGTCTGCAACGGACGTGCGTGCGGCAGCAGCTGAACAGGTGGAAAGCCTGGGCGGCAAATTCGTGATGGTAGAGCCTGACGAAGGGGATACCGGCGAAACCGCGGGTGGCTACGCCAAGGAAATGAGCGAGGACTACAAGAAGCGGCAGGCCGCGCTTGTGGCTGAAACCTTTGCCAAGCAGGACATCGTCATCACCACAGCGCTCATTCCGGGTCGTCCGGCACCTGTGCTGGTGACGGAGGAAATGGTCCGCAGCATGAAGCCGGGCTCTATCGTTGTTGATCTTGCTGTGGAAGCTGGCGGCAACTGCCCGCTATCTGAGCCGGGCGAGATTGTTGATGTTGATGGCGTCAAGATCATGGGGCACCGCAACGTGCCGGGCCGTCTGTCTGACGATGCGTCCAGCCTTTACGCCAAGAACCTGCTCAACTTCATTACGCCGCTCGTCGACAAGGAAACGGGCGCTCTCACAATTGACTGGGAAGACGAAATCATCACCGGCACGCTCATCTCCAAGGATGGGCAGGTGGTGCACCCGGCACTTAAGGAAGGAGCGGCCTGATGGAAGCTGCAATCGATCCCTTCATTTTCCGACTGGCGATTTTCGTGCTCGCCATCTTCGTTGGCTACTACGTGGTGTGGAGCGTGACGCCCGCACTGCATACGCCTTTGATGTCGGTGACCAATGCCGTGTCTTCGGTGATCATCGCTGGTGCTTTGATCGCCGTGGCTGTGGATGTGACTGCATCGGAGACTGCGGGCTTCTCGCGCTGGCTTGGTATTGCCGGCGTTGTGCTTGCCAGCGTCAATATCTTTGGCGGGTTCCTCGTCACCCAGCGCATGCTGGCCATGTACAAGAAAAAAGAAAAGAAATAGGGGGCCTGAAACATGTCTGCCAATCTCGCAGCGCTCGCCTATCTCGTTTCCGGCGTGCTTTTCATCATGGCGCTTCGCGGGCTCTCCAGCCCTGAAACGTCCCGTCAGGGCAATATGTACGGCATGGTCGGTATGGCCATTGCTATTGCCACAACGCTCATCCGTCAGGACATCACCAGCGGTGAAGTCTGGATGTACATCATTGGCGCTATTGCCATTGGTGGCGGCATCGGTGCCATCACGGCCAACCGCATTGCCATGACGGCCATGCCGCAGCTTGTTGCGGCGTTCCACTCCCTTGTGGGTATGGCCGCTGTGCTGGTGGCCTGGGCTGCCTTCATGTCACCTGAGGCCTTCGGCATTGGTGTGACGGGTAATATCAAGATCGTCAGTCTGATTGAAATGGGTCTGGGTGTGGCCATTGGTGCCATCACCTTCTCTGGTTCGGTCATCGCCTTTGCCAAGCTGCAGGGCACCATGTCCGGGGCACCGATCATTCTGCCGGCGCGTCATCTCATCAACATTGCGCTGGCAGTTGCCATTGTCGGTGGCGTGATCTTCCTGTGCCTTGATCCGGCCAACCAGACGATCGAAGCCTTCCTGATCATCACGGTCCTGTCCTTCATCATCGGTTTCCTGCTCATCATCCCCATCGGGGGTGCTGACATGCCGGTGGTGGTGTCGATGCTCAACTCCTATTCGGGATGGGCAGCGGCAGCACTTGGCTTCACGCTGGAGAACACGGCTTTGATCATTACGGGTGCCCTCGTGGGCTCCTCGGGTGCGATCCTGTCCTACATCATGTGTAAGGGCATGAACCGGTCGTTCTTCTCGGTGATCCTGGGTGGCTTTGGCGGCGAAACAGCTGCTGCCGGTGGTGCTGTGGAAACCCGTCCGGTAAAGCAGGGCTCTGCTGATGATGCGGCCTTCATCATGAAGAACGCGGGCTCCGTCATCATCGTGCCGGGATACGGCATGGCGGTGGCGCAGGCCCAGCATGCCCTTCGTGAGATGGCGGATGCGCTCAAGGCTGAAGGCGTGACGGTCAAATACGCCATCCACCCTGTGGCCGGTCGTATGCCAGGCCACATGAACGTGCTGCTTGCGGAAGCCAACGTGCCTTACGACGAAGTATTCGAGCTTGAAGACATCAACTCGGAATTCGCCCAGGCGGATGTGGCATTTGTTATCGGCGCCAATGACGTGACCACCCCGTCCGCCAAAACGGATACGGCCAACCCGATCTTCGGGATGCCCATTCTGGATGTGGAGAAGGCGGCAACTGTCCCCTTCATCAAGCGCGGCATGGGCTCTGGTTACGCCGGTGTGGAGAACGAGCTGTTCTTCCGCGACAACACCATGATGCTGTTCTCGGATGCCAAGAAGATGGTGGAAGAGATCGTGAAGGGGCTGAACTAGCCCCACGTCACACAGCTGACAGACAAAAGGCCGGAGCGGATGCTCCGGCCTTTTTGTTGTCTGATCGGTGGATGACACGGCAACAAAAAACGCCCCCGGAGAACCGGAGGCGTTGATTGTTTCAAGTCTTGAGACGCGACTAGCGCTTGCCGCGGCCCTTCTTGGGCAGAAGACCTTCACGCTGGGCGCGCTTGCGGGCCAGCTTGCGGGCGCGGCGAACGGCTTCAGCCTTTTCGCGGGCGCGCTTTTCAGACGGCTTTTCGTAGTAGTTGCGCAGCTTCATTTCGCGGAACACACCTTCACGCTGAAGCTTCTTCTTCAAAGCCCGCAGGGCTTGATCGACGTTGTTGTCGCGAACCAGAACTTGCACGCACTCAGCTCCCTTCGAGCTAAAAATCGGCCCTGCGCGCCAGAAAAGCTGCGCTACCGGGCATAAATCGGTTTGGATTGGACGGGGTCCGGGCCGGATACGCAGCGCCACCACACAGTTATCAAGCGCGCAAAAATCTGCCCCGGGCATGCCGTCAGGCATTCCAGAGGGGCGGTAATTACCAAAAGACGGGTGTGTGGTCCACCTTATGTCGCACTGATGCTGGCTGTTCGTGAGCGCCTGACGGGTCCATATAAGAGGCATGACCATTCGCAAGATTGCCCGCATGGGCCACCCGGTGCTGCTACAGCCCGCACAGCCCGTGGGAGACCCAAAATCGCCGGAAATCCGCCAGTTAGTGGAGGACATGGTGGAGACGATGATTGATGCCAATGGCGCCGGACTGGCGGCTCCGCAGGTGCATGAACCACTGCAGGTCGTGGTGTTTCAGGCGCCGCCGGAGCGCGTTCCGGAAGGAACAGAAGGCGAGGAGGCCTTTGACCACACGGCTCCTCTCACTGTTCTTATCAACCCGAGAATCGAGTTCCTGACGGAGGAAAGGGCCTTGGGCTAGGAGGGATGCCTGTCGGTGCCCGGCCTGCGTGGTCTGGTTCCCAGGCCGACCCGTATAATGTATTCAGGGCTCGATATTGAAGGGCACGCCATCTCGCGCGAGGCGCGTGGCTTTCATGCCCGTGTGGTGTGCCACGAATGTGATCATCTGGTTGGAGTTTTGTATCCCCAACGCATGAATGATCTGAAGGATCTGATCTTTGAAACGGAAGCGCGCCACTGGAGTGGTGAGCGTCCGTCCAATGCGGCGGCAGGTCGGTCCGCCTAGGTTTTACAGAGTTAACGTCGATGGGTGTTGCCAGCTGGCAGATCCTGACAACGGGAAGGCAAGAGACCATGACTGCAGAAAAGCACTACGAAAAGGCCCGCGCACAGATTCTCAAAGCCGCCTTGCCGGATGTGCCGTTTGACGGCTGGACGGGTAAGAGCATGCGCAATGCTGCAAAGAAGGCGGACATTGAAAGCGGTCTGGCGCGGCTTGCCTTTCCCGGTGGTACCACTGATCTCGTCTTGTACTTTGTCGCTCAGGGTGACAAGCGCATGGCCGCCAAGCTTGCCAAGGCTGACCTTCCGGCCATGAAAGTGCGCGAGCGAATTACGTTTGCCGTCCGCACCCGCCTGGAAGTGGACGAGGCAAATCGTGAGGCACTGCGGCGCGCAACGGCCTATCTTGCATTGCCGACATCAGGAACGACAGGGGTGCGGGCGTTATATGGAACGGTTGACGCCATCTGGCGTGCCGCGGGTGATACGTCTACGGACTATAATTTCTATACCAAGCGCCTCATTCTATCCGGTGTCTATTCCAGTACGCTGGCGATCTGGTTTGGGGATGACACGGATGGTTTTGAGAAGACGTGGACCTTCCTTGATCGGCGCATTGCGGATGTGATGCAGATCGAAAAGGTCAAAGGGCGCGCTGAGAAGATCATCGGCGCGTTGCCATCGCCACTGGGTCTTGTGTCCCGCTTACGATATCCGCTTGGTCGCTAGGTCTCGCTGCCCGATTTAGCTCTTGGGTGAGATGCGGGTGATGTGACCCATCTTGCGGCCTGGCCGTGCATCCCCCTTGCCGTAGAGGTGCAGGCCTGCGCCGGGCTCCGCAGCGAGCTGCTGCCACTCATCCACGTCACCACCGATTAGATTTGTCATCTGCGCATTGGAGTGACGCTCAGGTGACCCGAGCGGCCATCCGGCAACGGCGCGCATGTGCTGTTCGAACTGGTTGACAGTGCAGCCTTCCAGCGTCCAGTGACCCGAATTATGCACGCGCGGCGCAATCTCGTTGACAATCAGGTCTTGCGTGCCCGACGCCACAAACAGCTCGACGCCCATTACGCCGACATAGTCCAGTTCCCCGGCAATGCGGTCAGCAAGCGCTTTGGCCTTATGTTCCACGTCGGCGGATTATCCGGAGGGAACCGTGGAGAGGGACAGGATGGGGTTTTCGTGATCGTTGCGGGCCGGGTCATAAGCCGCTGTTATGCCATCGACGCCACGGGCGACGATGACTGAAATCT